>JADGEA010000154.1 GCA_016744615.1 Flavobacteriaceae bacterium | reverse complement strand
GCCTTATTAAATTCAATCAAAGCGGCACTATAATATTTTTGATTGTAAAAATATTTGCCTACAAGGTAATAAACCTCCCATGAATCGGGGTTTAATTTTTTAAAATTATCCAGTTGATCAGGATCAATTCTCTGTTTGTTTTTTATTGCATTTTGAACCCTTCTTTTCTCAACATTATAAGCTTCATAATTATTAAAAATTTGTGTATGAACAAAAGGGTCTTCTTTAATTAATCTTTCCGGTAACGAAAAAGTGGTAGTTCTTTTTTCTAAATTAGAGAAAACACTATCTAATTGGAATGCCACAAATGCTCCCAATTGATATGGATTTGCAGATACCCAAACCATTTTTTTACTGGGCTGAAATACAATTCCATGGTGGGCTATTAACTGATTTATGGACTTCTCATTACCTAATCCAATATTTTTATCCTCTAAGCCTCTTTTGTTTCTTAAAATATCTACAGCTATTTCTGGAGTAATTTTTGATTCTGCACTCAAAAGTTCTATCATTCTGTCATATCGGTATTTGGAATGACTCTCTTTGATATGTTTTGTATTATTTTCATCATTTTGATAAGCCTTAGATTGAAAGTGGTTGGAACAAATTAATTTGGATGAATTCTCTACTTCAAAAACTCCAAAATTATCTGGTGAGATCTCTATCAATACTGCTTTATTTTCTTGGGCACTACCAACCATAATCAATTCTGACACAAAAACTTCTTTGCCTTTGGCAATTTGAATTGCTTCATCAATATTAGAAGCATACTGAATAATTTCTCTCGCTACCAGTGAAATGGGGTTTTTAGCAATCATTGGTATATCAGATTTACCTGCATTAATGGTAACCGTTAAACCTTTTTCATTCATACCTGACATTACGCCAACAAAACCAGCCCAGGAAACCGACATAAATTTATATCCTTTCTCCGGATGAATAAATGTTATTATTTTTTCTTTTGCAAACTCATCGCCTATATAAAAATCGAAATTTCTTGCAATTAATAATTCACTATCGGGTGTATTATCGCCCCAGACAGCAAAAGAAGAACAGCCAACCAAAGCAAGATCCTGTAGGGCATGGCCTATATCATGCGCAGCATGCAAATACAAACTTCTTTGATATTTATCGGCTAAATAATCATATTTATCTGACAAGAAAGGAGAAATACCGTAAACTTCATCTTTGTACTCTTCTTTAACATAGATATACATTTTACGTGTGTACCATGATAAAAACTTTCTTAAAAAATACCGGCTAAAATTTGATGGTACAAGTTCTTCTATTTTATCAAAAAATAATGCTTCCTGTTTTTGCACCAATACAGCAGAAAGATCACCAATTGTATTACCAAGATCCATTGGATTACCCGAAGCAACTAACTCCCATTGTCCGAAAGTATTTTTACGCAAACTACTTTTTCCTTTAAAGAATAATGTATCGGTAATTTCAATTTTAGGATCTGAACCAATAACAAAATCTTCCTTGTTAGGCTCATGTTCAATAGATCTTTTTGTTCCACAGGAGATGATCAAAAAGAAAAAACCCGACAGCAATAATTGAGATATCCTTCTTTTAATTATCATTCGACCAAAGCATCATTAATAGATTGTAATAATTTCTCTTTTCCTATGATCTCCGAGCAGGTCAAAACAGCTCCTATGGTCACTCCTAAAATACCATGCATATTTAAACTCTGTCCGGTAAAAAAAAGATTTTTTAATTTTGTTTTAGGTGATAAAAATGATCTCATCGGATTTTCTGCATCTTTTACATATCCATACATTGCTCCCTCATTACTACCAATATAATCCCGATAAGACAAAGGAGTTGATGTGTGAATGGTTTGAATAGCTTCTCTTATATCTGGAAATTTCTTTTCCAATTCACTGATAAAAATCTCAGTTTTCTCTTCTTTAAATTTTTGATAGGCTACACCTCTACTTGATTCCTCTGCAATGGTATTAAAAGTTTGTTCCCACTGTCTTACTTCATCAAAATTCATATAGGTCATTGCAGTTAAACTTTCTGCCCATTCATCTTGATTATTTTTCACACCCATGGAGATCATATAACCTTTTGGCCAGGTATCATTCGTGTAATTTTGAACATCCCAAATATTATTTGCATTTTTAAAATGGTAATAGTTGTAATTTAAATAAGGAAAACTCTTTGATTTAAAGATAATATATAAACTAAAAGCTGAAATTCCACTTTTAATTTGTTTTATTCTATTTACATAGGATTTTCGCATCCCTTTTCCTTTCAGCATTTCTATGGTACGTTTTGGTTCAATATTCGAAACAAAAAAATCTCCTCTAATTATTTTACCTTCTTTTGTAATTACAGATTTTAGATCTTCACCTTCAAAACCAAATTCAGTCACTTCCTGAAATTTATAAATTTCACCACCAAACTCCTTTAGTTTTTTTACCAACAGAGTTGAAATTTGACCACCTCCATTTATACATCTCCATGCACTTTTAATAAAAGAATTAACAGAAAGTGCATGCACATAAAATGGTGTATTTGCCTCTCCTGCATATAAAAAATTAGAACCTGCCAAAACAGCTTTTAAGGTTTTATTATCGGTTATGGAATTTAAATAATCCGATACTTTTAGTGTTAAAAAAGATTTATCGTAACCGTTTGTTTCACCATCTAAATTATATAATGGAAAACTATTGCAGGCATCTTTTACTTTTTTACAATAAGCATGAATCGCTTTTTTCTCTTCAGGAAATTGATTGATCAATGAATTTGTGAAATTTTTATAACCTTGTGCATGGTAAAACTCTTGTTCTATTTGATCAAAAGTTATAATGTCATATTTATCAATGTCTAATTTTTGAAGTTTCAGGTCATCCATGATACCCAAATATTTAAAATAACTATAAAGATTTTGCCCTTTATCTAAACTTCCTATATAATGTACACCTGTATCAAATATTTTTTTATCTCTAATAAATATTTGTAAATTACCTCCAAATTGATTGTTTTTCTCCAATACACAAACACGATAACCATGGCGTGCTAAGATATTTGCCGAAACCAATCCGCCCAAACCACTACCAATAATAACAATGTCGTATTTTTCTTTCATTTAAAATGGAATAGTGGTAAAAATACCAAAAATTAGGTCATAAAAAAAGCGGAAGCAATGCTTCCACTTTTTTTATATTTATAAATGCTTTTTAGAATGCAAATTCTACACCAAAGTTAATAGAATTAAAACCACTAACACTTAAAGTGTTTATACTATCATGATACTTTACACCCCCACCAATACGTTGGAAAGAACCTACTAAATTCACTTTACCTAAGTTATAACCAAATTTTGGTCTAACATATAATCCACCATCAGCATCACCTGCAACATGGATAGCATAACCAAGATCTAATCCAGCATACATTTTACGATTACTAAAATACCATCTTCCAGTAGCTGCAACTGGGATAAAACTTTCATCAGAATAATGAGCAACAACATTCACAGATTTAGCTGCTAATTTAGCATCATAAGAATCATTATAATACTTATAAGAACCATCACCAAAGATATTAGTGAAACCGGTAAGTCCACCAACTTCAATATTATCAGCTACTTCCCATAACCATGCGATATCCGCTCCGATATTCCATGACGAAACATTTCCTGCATCCTGCATAGGTAAACCGAAATTAGCACCTACTTTAAAACCACCTGTTTTAGCTTGGTTATAAAGCTTTGTTGCTTCATTAGCAACTGCATCTGTTGCTTTATTCACATCACTTTTAGTAGTCTTTTCCTGAGCATTGATCGTTGTCAAACTAAATACTGCTATTGCAGCAAAAAATAATAATTTTTTCATAATTGTTTTCATTTTATTTTAGGCTACAAATATAGTGAAAAATTTAAAAGTGAAAAATTCATCTATTTATATAATTCAAATTCTATGGTTTGATTTTCATAAAATCTCTTATTTTAGAAATACAGTGTGAATTTGGCTTTTTTGAGTTGTTAAACAACTTAATTCTAGGTAAGTTGGTATTTACTAATAAAATGGTTTCAAAATTACAAATATCATTTATGCTTAATAAATCAATTGTACTAAATTCTGAAATTATCAACACATCAAACAACTGTATATCAACATCCTGAATCCTTTTTATATAATTTACATTTCGCCTTTGTGTGGTGAGACAATTTTTAGCAATAACATAATTTCTTTCATCAGGCACCAAAGATGTGATCTTACGCTCCATTGATCTGGCAACTAAAAGTATATCTATCTGACCAAGATCATTTCCAATATGCAATATTTTGGTTTGCATCGGTAATTGCAAATTCATTGTTTGATAAATACCTTTATTCTTCTTAAAATCGTCCCTAACTAAGGATTGAACTTCTTTTACTTTATACAAATAGTTTGAAAAGAGAATATCTTTAAAATAATCTTCAGTTTCTATTTCATTTCTAAACTGCAAGAATTCACTTTTAAAAAATTTACTTATTTTTTTACTCCTTTCACGTGATGTTACGCCATATTTCTTATCATCAAAAGAAATTCGTTCTCCTACTTTTAACGTTAAAGAACCATCATGAATGATAAAATCATTTTTAGGCATTACTTCTGCATTTCCATGTAAATAAACAGGTAAAACATCTATTTTTAATTGCTCTTGTAAAAAGAATGCTCCTTTATGAAATCTTCCCATTTTATTAGTGAATGATCTTTTTGCTTCTGGGAAAACCATTAAAGAATAACCTTGCCTCAACTTTTCTTTTAGATGATCTAAACTATCATCAACACCATTCGAAACCGGATAAAAACCTAAAACCCTTGCTAAAATTCCAAAAATTGGTGATTTATATACCCAATCATTTACCAGATATATCATATTATGGGTTAACATTCCCAAAGTAAGCGTATCTAATGAAGAAGAGTGATTTGCAATAATAATTGCTGGTTTTTTTAAATCTTTGTGCCCGTTATTCACAATTCTCTTTTTTACAAAAGGGTTTGTGTAAAGAACAATACTTACCATTTTTGCTGTTGCAATATGTAAAGCTTTAAATTTGATTTTTTTAGATATCGGAATGATCGGTAAAATAATAAGACCTATTAATGACAAAAGAATTCCTCCCAATCCATAAAACATCAATAATCCCATAGAGAATATCAATTGCCTAATCTTAATCGGTGAAAATCCTTTTTTTGCCCTATTGATAACAAATATTTGAAATAATAAAGGCTGAATGGTAAAAGCAACAATTACAGTTGTTAAAATACCAATTAATGACAATACAGAAATGGATCTTAATGCAGGATGTTTGGCGAAAATTAAAACTCCAACCCCTAATATAGTTGTAATTACAGATAGAATAATGGATGTTTTATATGTACTAATATCTTTACTGCCATAAGTATAATCTTTTACCAGCGCATTGGTCATAAAAATACTGTAATCAACTCCCAGTCCAAAAATAAAAGTAGTAATAATTACATTGAAAATGGTGAATTCTATTCCAAAAACGCCCATCAATCCAAGTGTTAATAGCCAGGTAATTGCGATAGGTGTAACCGTCAATAGTGTTAGTTCAATATTTTTAAAAAACAATAATAAGATCAATACAATTGCGATAAAAGAATAGTAGATCAAGGTTGAAAAATTATCTTTTAATCCTCCTAAAAAAGTTTCACTTATCTCTTTTCTATCAATTAGAATTGTATTTGGGATCCTTTCAACCAACTCTTTTAAATGATCCTTTTGCGATTCTTCAATCTTAACCAAAGAAACAGCTGTTTTAAGTTCCTTATTATTTAAAATATATTCATCGGTTAAAAAAGATTCTACTTCAGAAAAATCATTCAAACTTTTCACAGTAAACTGTTTTTCCAATAAACTGTAAAATGATTGATAGGTAGTTTTTTTAAACCCTAGCTTTTTACCTTCTCTGATAAGATCAGCCTTCAATATACCTCCTTTGGCTGAACTGACCCAAAATTGATTCCAGTGGTTTATCTTACTTTCTTGCTCTGCTTTTGAGTTAATCAAAAAACCATTGGAGCTATAACGAATAATTTGATTTGATTCTAATTGCTTTTTCAACAAGGAATTGATATCTGTGTTGGTTTGTAAAACAGAATCTAAATTATCACCATAGGCAACTATATAAACGGATTTTGAAGAAAGATTTAGTATTTGGTCTAGGTTCTGCTCCGCTTTAAGCATAGCATCACTTTGATAATTCATTTGATTCAGATCTTTATTGAAAGTCACTTTTTTAGAAGTAAAAAAACTGATGATCAAGGCAACAAATAAAAAGGTGATTAAAAACTTATTTTTACTAAATGAATAACTCGCAATTTTTTCAATAAGGTTTTTGGATTTTTTATTTTTAACCTCTTTTGGTTTATAGAAAAGCGGTATTAGAATAAGGGCAAAAACTGAAGTACTCAAAACACTAATTGCAGCAAAAATTCCAAGATCCTGTAAAACCTGTGTTTTTAAAAATAGCAAACAAAAAAAGGCGATTGCAGTTGTAATACTACTCATTAAAACAGGTTGAGCAACATCTTGATACAACTTTTTGATATTGTTATTATTTCTGTAATGTGTTAGAATATGCAGGGAATAATCAATGGTAATTCCCAATAGAACAGATCCAATTCCGATGGAGATTGCAGAGATCTTCCCTCTTATAAAATACAAAGCAACAATAGCGATCAAAGCCCCGAAAATAGTTGGCAGAAACAATAAGAACGGTGCAAGAATTCTTCTGTAGAATAGGATAAGCAATAACAATAAAACTGACATTGCAATGGAAACTGTATATTGGATATCTTTTTTGATCTGGCTGGCATTACCGACTGCAATTACCGTTGAACCATAATATGCACTACTTACTTTATTATTATATTTTTTGTTTAAATTACTTGAAATATCATATAATTTATCAACAAAACCAGTATTGGCATCGGTCTCATTTACCGGTAATATTGGCTTGATGAATAATAAAATATTCTTTTTATTATTGGTAGCTAAAAAACCATTATAAATTTCGAATTCATCTGATATTTTTAAATCTTCTAGTTTTTTTAAGGCTCTAAATGACAATCCGAACGGATCTTTTCGAATCATTTTTTTAGCAATGATCCCACTGGGAGAAATAAGACTTTTATAGTTGTTTTGAACGGTAGTCCTTATCGAATCAATTAATAAATGGTCATTTATATAATCATAATCTTCTTGGTCTAAAAAAAGAGGCAAATTATCATAGATAAAATCCATAGTTTTTTGCATATCCTTATCGCTAACCTTTCCCTGTATCTTAGAAATATATTCTCCACATTGTGATTCTAAACTGTCTAATATTTCGGTGGCATACAAACTAAGATCATTTGGATCACCTTGTTCTTGTAATGAAATATTTAAAATGATATTATCAGAAAAATTAGTGTTTTCAATGATCTTGTTCAGCGTTTTTGATTCTTCTGATTGCGGAATAACCTTTGAAATATCTTCCTCAAACTGAAGCTTTGAAGCGAAAAAAATAAGTATCCCGATAAGGATTACTAAAAAACCAATAAAAATTGTTTTTTTGCTTATTAAATATTTATAAATATGAAAAAATATTTTAGCCACTTTTTCTTTCTATTAATTTTAAAATTACAAATCCTAAAGTTCCAAAAATAATTGCAGAAATAAAAGCCAAAGCAAAACTACCTACTATATATTCTTTAATACTATCCAAAATATTGAAATTATTTGTCAGACCTTCATAACTGATATCTGTATCACTATTTAAGATCCAAATTCCCATTTTTAAACTAGCCCAAATAATCAATGGTATCATAGGTGGAATACTAATATTTGAAAAAGCAAATGCAATAAATTTATTTAATTTTAAGGCTACTGATATTCCTAAAGCCAGCACAGTTTGAAATCCCCAAAAGGGAGCAATTCCAATAAATACACCTAATGCAATAGATAATGATTTTTTGATTGGAGAATCAGAACTTTGCAAAACATTCTCCACAAAAAATCTTTTGATTCCTTTGTTCTTTATTTTGATCAAAAGATCTCTTGGCTTGATGTACAATAATGCTACCAAAACCAACCAGGTATTCAATACACTTATACGGGCAAAATCTTTATAGGGTCTGAAATGACTCACTCTTTCATTTTCATCATACAAAACTTTGATCGGTACATTTTTAACCGGCACACCATTCCACGCAGCTTTGACAATAACCTCAATTTCAAATTCAAATTTATTGGTGTATAATTTTATGCTGTGTAAAGAATTCAAAGGATATAATCTGTAACCCGACTGCGTATCTGAAAGACGAATTCCTGTTTCTGCCCAATACCAAAAATTAGAGAACTTGTTACCAAAACTGCTGCCTTTTGGCACAGAATCATGAGTCATATTTCTCGATCCAATCAATAAATAACGATCATCTTTCTCCAATTCATTCAAAAATACAGGGATATCATCCGGATAATGCTGCCCGTCAGAATCAATCGTTATAGCATAATTATAATCATTTTGATAAGCTTTATTAAAACCTTCTCGTAGTGCAGCTCCTTTACCTTTATTTTTTGTGAAATAAATTTGTGTAAGATCTTTATAATCTTCTAATATTTTTGAAGTATCATCAGTACTACCATCATTAACAATAATGATATCATTTGTATAATGTAAAACTCCTTCAATAACCCTTTTTAAGGTGTTTTGATTATTGAATGTGGGAATAATTACACAGACTTTAAATTTAGAAAACTGTTCCTGAAAATCAGGCTTGGAGTCCACGATCATACTTTTGCGTTAGTGATACAAAAGTACATTTTTTTATACTTGGAAAAATTAATTCAATCTACTCTTTTCCTTTTCTGTAAAAAAATCAGATTCTAAAATATAGCTTCCTAAATACTTTTTAAATTCCTTTGATCTAATTGTATTATAATTGGTAAGGATATAATTTTTATCACCTTCAATCTCTTTGTTATAGCCTAAAAATTTCGGACTATTTTGTTGTATGCTCAAACGCACAAAACGCACCTCCATATCTAATGGTTTTTTATTTATAGCAAACTCAACCAATTCCACTCCACTTTTAAAAGTTTCACTTTTTTGCTTGGCTCCTTTAAGATATCTAGCAGCTAAAGCAATTGCAGCTCCTTTGTATGCAACCAATCTTTTATCGTCCTTTTTTGTAACATCCTTTAAAGATTCATTAAATGAATTTGCTTTGAATTGTGAAATAACTGCTTCTTTATAATTATTCCGCACTTCAGTAATATTCAAATTTGAAGCCAAAATAAATAAACCAATAAAAAACAATGAAAGTTTCATTTCTCAAATCTAATTTATACTCGTTTATACTGAGCTGACAATCGTAAAGCTACAGTATCATCAAACTTAGTTGTATTTCTTACTTTTACTTTACCATCTTGATTGGTTATTTTTAATTCTAAAGTTAGATTTGGATTTGTATCTGGATTGATCAATGCTAAGAATTTCACATTAGAACATTTCTCCATAAATAACTTTTGCCCAACAATGGATTGAGATATTTCTTTAATAATCTGCATCATACAAACACCAGGCATTACAGGATTTCCTGGAAAGTGTCCCTTAAAAATATCATGCTTGCTATTGATTTTAATTTCAAAGATGTAATTCACCTTATCTTCATCACTACTTTTATTTTCAATTGTATAAAAATTTTCTAATATCATTTATTACTTGATTAGGATCTTTAAAATAGTTATGCAAATTTAAAACTAATTTCCAATATAATTTAAGTGAATTTTCAATTTGAAATTTTGATGAATTATATCAATTTTTGTACAAATATCATTATTAAAATCATAAAGATCAAAAGTTACCTTTTCCTTTTGTTTGCTGCTTTTTACAATTTTGAACAGTTGATTATTCTCTTTTAAAAAGAAATAATACAGATCATAATTTTTATTATATTTTGTTTGATAAACGATCTCTTTAGCAGAATCAAATTGATTATCTACTTTACTTAATTGTTTTACCAGAATATAAAAATCATCTTGCAGAGTTTTTAAAAT
>JADGEA010000371.1 GCA_016744615.1 Flavobacteriaceae bacterium | reverse complement strand
ACCTCTTTCTCTATCAATTTAAATAAAAAAAGGGATAAGTAATTAAACAGATAGTTTACCTATTGCTGATCAATAATTTCTGTTTGTGCTCTTTCATAATTTCCTTGATCATATTGTATATTTTCTTTTTTACAAACCTGAATTTTAAATGAAAAGTCTCAAAATCATTTTTAATGGATTGATGCTCGTTTACTACATCTTTTTTTCCATCTAACTGTAAACTTTCAAGCAAAGTTGCCACATGTTTATTGTGCGTTTGAATAGCATCTTCTAACTCATTATCCATTTTTTCTACATCATTCAACTTTTGAATCAGCTTTTTTGTGGGCTCAATTAATTTTTCTGAACTTAGATCTAAAAAATGAGTGCTTAACAAATTTTCTAAAAAAATGTGTTCGACTTGTACAAACTCTAATTCGGTTAACCATGTGACATTTTGTTCATGCAGTTTGAACAATTTGTTTCTAAATTTTTCTTTTTTATCTTTTTTCATTGGAATGGATATTTAAATTAAACAGGATTTCTTTACTACGAAATATTCTCTGCCTAAAATATTATCAGGCAGAGAATAAATGAGGGGACTAAGAAATTTCAATTATCCTTTTGTGCGTAATTTCATCTTCATGAAGTTTAGCCAAGGTCAATTTTAAAATACCATTTTTGTATTTTGCATTAATCTTGTCCCCATCATTTACATTATCCAGTAGGGTAAAGGAACGGGTAAACGAGGTGTAGCTAAATTCTTTACGAGTGAAATCCTCTTCTTTTTCCACTTTTTTTTCAGCTGAAATATGAAGTATTCCATTTTCAATGGTGATCTCAAAATCTTTTTTATTGAATCCCGGAGCTGCCAATTCAATTTCAAAGTTTTCGTCATTTTCTTTGATATTCATTGCTGGCATCCATTTGTCATCTCTAAAAAAGTCATTGGTAAGTAATCTGTCCGTGCCTAAAAAGTCGGTAAACATATTATCATACCAAGGTAAACGGTGCTTCTTAAATTTTACAATTGTCATGACACGATAATTTTAATTAATATATATTTTAACACCAAATTTAATTTTTGTGAAGAAAAGATACAATGATGACCATCAGTAAAAAGACTGATCCTCATCAACATAATGACTCAAACTATTCATTTATATCAAAACTTTAAAAAAAATTAGTTAGTGGGGTAGCCTTTATTATTACTTATCATTTAAATGAAATTTCCTTTTTCATCTGTTTTTATTCTCATCTTTTTATCTCCGTTTGAGAGTCCAACTTTATACATTTGTGATGAGCCTTTGTTTTTATGATAATTAACCTTGTACACATCACCATAAATAGTGCTGGCAAGAAAACTACCTATTTTCCAGATTTGCTTTCAAAATGATCAAATCTTAGAATGCTTCAGAATAAAAAAATCATTCATTTTAAGATTTATTTCTGGTTTTATTAAAAACATGTGTCAAAATGGTGTTTTTTGTCAAAATAGGGTGTTTTTGGACATGCCTATCCTTTGCTTGTATCATAAATAACTATGTATCAGAATGTTATTAAGCAGCTTGCGCTATAGTCTCTTTTTGTCTTTTGGCTATGAGTACTGCTCCTGTTTTTCGTAGGTTGTAGGCACTTACTGCCAGTGCAACATACCTCTTAAAGTTTGGATATCCTCTATCTGGACATCTGTTGAGTCCTCTGTGTTCAAGTTCATTGATGTTAGACTCCACTGCACTATGTTTATTTCGTAGTCTTTTAAAAATTGTTCGACCTTCTTCTTCTGCCTCCTTTTTGTTGCATCTCCCTTTCTTTGGAAGTACAAGTGTTTGTGTTACAACTCTTGATAAAATTTCTTTGTTTTTTTTATTCCAAAAACCTTTGTCAAAACTCCAGCTGTTTATGATGTACTTTCTTTCGAGTCTTTCTTTAAGACTGGGAACTATTGTAGAATCAGATTCGTGATCCATTACCCAGTAGTCTACAATTAAATGGTATTGATCTGTTGTTATAGCTACTCTTTTACCAAGTTCTACATTGGGACGCATCTTTCCTTTGGTGATCCACTCCGTGTATTGTTCAAAGATGGAAAACATTTTTTCTGAATGAGGTATTTTCTCGCCCTTTAAAATTCGTCTGTCAAGTAAATCAATATGCTTTTGGAGTGTTTATTACGAACTAAATATACCAAATACCACCAATGCAATAGATGGACATTTTTCAGATTTAAAGAATAAACTTAGAAATCATAATGGGTTGTCAAGATTAAGGAAAATGGCTCTATTATATAATATGGTTGTTATTTAAAAAATACGTATTTTTATAAAAACGGAAATTTTATGCATTGCAAACAAGAACAGATCTTAATTCTATTCGCTGAACTTTCATATCAAGAAAAAATGACTTTACTG
>JADGEA010000153.1 GCA_016744615.1 Flavobacteriaceae bacterium | reverse complement strand
GTTTGTAATTTTGATTTCAGTAAGAAATATACGGATGGATGGGACTGGACCTGGCAGGTACCCAGAGCACATTTTGACAATGTATTAGCTGAAGAAACTCAAAGAAAAGGTGTTACTATTGATTTTGAAAGTGAAGTAATTGATGTTAGTTTTGATGGTTCCAATTCTAAAACAACGGTAAAAGATATTAATGGTAACATAAAATATATACATGCTAAATATATCATTGATGCAAGTGGTTATGGGAGAGTTTTACCAGGTTTTCTAGATCTTAAAAAACCTTCTGCTTTACCTAAGCATTCATCCATTTTCACTATTGCAAAAGATGTAAATCGACCTGAAGGTGAAGAAGGAACCTTAATCACTTTTGATGTAGTTGACTTAGAAGTCTGGCTTTGGGTGATACCTTTTTCTGACGGAACAACAAGTATTGGTTTTGTTGGCCCAACCGAATTTATCAATTCACATAAAGGATCATCTACAGAAATGCTGGAAGAAATGTTGAATATGTCTAACTTTTTCAAGGAAAGATTTAAAGGTGTTCCTCACATTTTTGAACCAAAAATTATACAAAATTTCTCAACAGCAGTAAAACAGATTTATGGTGATGGCTATATCATTACTGGAAATAGTGGTGAGTTTTTAGATCCAATTTTCTCTTCAGGAGTGACATTTGCAACAGAAACCGGCTTATTAGCAGCAAAATTAGTTGCCAGAATTATTAAAGGAGAAGAAATAGATCTAGAAAAAGAATATGTTGAACCTGTTCAGTTTGGTGTAGATGTATTTACTTCTTATGTAAATGAATGGTATTCAGGTAATTTACAAAAATTATTTTTCCACAAACCTGAAAACCCTGATGTAAAAGAAAAAATTTGTTCTATTTTGGCAGGTTATGTTTGGGATGAATCGAATCCATTTATCAAAAAACACAATCGAATTGTTAAATCAGTTGCTCATTTAATTGACATAGAAAAAGATGCAAAAGGATAGTTAAGTTATATTGAGATTCTATTTGAGTTATTTATCTTAAACCGCTACATCATTATCACGTAGAGCATCATTCAATGACGTTTTTTTATTGGTACTTTCTTTTCTTTTGCCAATAATTAATGTACAAGGCACATTAAACTCTCCTGCCTTAAACTTTTTGGTATAACTTCCAGGTATCACTACAGAACGAGAAGGAATAACGCCTTTAGTAATTACGGGTTCATCACCCGTTACATCAATTATTTTTGTGCTCATGGTTAACACAACATTTGCGCCCAAAACTGCTTCCTTTTCAACTCTTACCCCTTCAACTACAATACAGCGAGACCCCACAAAAACATTGTCTTCAATAATTACTGGTGCAGCCTGCAAAGGTTCCAAAACACCACCAATACCAACACCTCCGCTTAAATGAACATGTTTGCCTATTTGGGCACAACTACCAACAGTTGCCCAAGTGTCAACCATGGTTCCTTCATCAACATATGCTCCAATATTCACATAACTTGGCATCAAAATCGTACCACTTGAAATATATGAGCCATATCTGGCTACCGCATGTGGAACTACTCTGATTCCTTTCTCTTTATAATTCTTTTTAAGTGGAATTTTATCATGATATTCAAAAATTCCAGCTTCCAGAGTTTCCATTTTTTGGATGGGAAAATATAAAACTACTGCTTTTTTAACCCATTCATTTACCTGCCATCCATCATTCACAGGTTCTGCAACACGTAATTCACCTGAATCCAATAAGTCTATAACTTTTCTAATTGAAGTTTGTACATTTTCTGTTTGCAACAGATCTCTATTATCCCAAGCCTGTTCAATTATTTGCTGTAGTTTATCCATTCTTGTTCATTTATTTAATTCTATAAGTCTGCAAATATAAAGAGGCTTCCTAAATAATGCCTGTTAAAATGTGTTTAGAATTACAAATTTTAGGTAAATTTGCAAAAAATTAAACATTATATGGCTAGAATACTTGCCTTTGATTTTGGAAAAGTAAGAACAGGTATTGCTGTAACAGATGAATTACAAATCATTGCAACGGGTTTAACCACTGTAAAAACAAAAGATTTATTTTCTTTTTTAAAGAATTACATGCAAAATGAGAGTGTGGAACTGTTTTTGATAGGAGAACCTAAGCAAATGAATAATGAAGTTTCTGAAAGTGAAAAATTGATTATTCCGTTTATTAAAAAATTGAAGGGAAAATTCAAAAATATTCCTATCAAAAGAGTAGATGAAAGATTTACATCAAAGATGGCCTTTCAAACAATGATTGATAGTGGATTAAGTAAAAAACAAAGACAGAATAAGGCATTGATAGATGAAATTAGTGCAACAATAATTTTACAAACATACTTGTATAACCAATAAAAACTAAAATGATATTACCAATTGTAGCATATGGAGATCCTGTTCTAAGAAAAACAGGTGTAGAAATTGATAAAGACTATCCGAACTTATCAGGGCTTATTGAAAATATGCAGGAGACCATGCATAATGCAAATGGCGTAGGACTGGCTGCACCACAAATTGGTAAAGCCATCAGATTATTTCTTGTTGATGCTTCTCCTTTTGCTGAAAGTGATGAACTGGAAGACGAAGAGAGAGAATTTTTAAAAGAGTTTAAAAAAGTTTTTATCAATCCGAAAATTATTGCAGAAAAAGGTAAAGAATGGACTTTTAGCGAAGGTTGCTTAACCATTCCTAATATTAATGAAGATGTTCTTAGAAAAGAAATCATAGATATTGAATACTTTGATGAAAATTTTGAGGCAAAAAAGGAAACATTAGATGGATTAGCGGCCAGAATTTTTCAGCATGAATTTGATCATATAGAAGGAATTTTATTTACGGATAAATTATCTTCTTTAAAAAAGCGATTGTTAAAAAAGAAATTAGATAATATATCAAAAGGAAAGATTGATGTTGACTACAGAATGAAATTCCCAAATATAAAAAGGTAAAGAAAATGAAAATTGAAAAAATTATTGCCATTTCGGGCAAACCGGGTTTATACGAAATAAAATCACAAACCAAAGGAGGTGTTATTGTTGAATCATTACTGGATAAAAAAAGATTTCCTGTAAATTCTTTGCACAACCTGAGTACATTAAGTGATATAGCCATATACACATTAGAGGAAGAAAAACCGTTAAAAGATGTTTTTGCTGATATTTATAAAAAAGAAGAAGGTAAAAAAGCAATCGATCACAAATCAAGTAAGCAAGAATTGTTAGACTATTTTAGCGAAGTTTTACCTGATTATGATGATGAAAGAGTATATGCTTCTAATATTAAAAAGGTAATTCAATGGTACAATACATTAATTGATGCTAAATTTGATTTTACCAGTTTAGAAGACGAATCTGAAGAAAAAGAAGAAGAATAAATTTTTCACCATCTTAATAGTAATCTATAGAATATGTGCAATAGTTTTAATCAAAAATTTCTAGACGAAGCTGCTAAAAATATGCAAGACGAGAATTTCAATGACAATAATTCTCACTCCGTTTTCATGCAAAATGCGGTAGATCATGCTATTGAAGGAATGGATAAAAATGATGGTGGTCCTTTTGGTTGTGTGATCGTCAAAGATGATAAAATTATTGGTAAGGGAAACAATAGGGTAACTTCAAACAATGACCCCACAGCACATGCCGAAGTCACAGCTATTAGAGATGCCTGCAAAAACTTGAATTCATTTCAATTGGAAGGTTGTGTTATCTATACTTCATGTGAACCCTGCCCAATGTGTTTAGGTGCCATTTATTGGGCCAGACCAGAAAAAGTATTTTTTGGCAGCAATAAAAAAGATGCTGCAAATATAGGCTTTGACGATGATTTTATTTACAAGGAATTGCCTTTACCCTATGATAAACGCAGTATCCCATTTGAGCAACTGGATAGAGATTATGCTTTAAAACCTTTTAAACTCTGGGAAGAAAAAGAAAATAAAACAAAATATTAATATTATTTTTTTATTATGAAATATGTTGGTGTATGGATAGATTTAAAGGAGGCTAATATTATAGCTATAGAAGATAAACTAGTTGATCAAAAAACCATTTTATCCAATATTGAAACCCGTGAAAGAATAGAAGGAGAATCTAAGGCATTTGGAAGATTTGGTGATCAGTATCTCAACAACGAAAAAGCAAAAAAGAATAAGATTGATAAATTAACCAAATCCTATCTAAAAAATGTGATCGATTCCATAAAAAAAGCTGATGAGATACTTATTTTTGGACCTGCC
Source organism: Flavobacteriaceae bacterium (assembly GCA_016744615.1). GTDB lineage: Bacteria > Bacteroidota > Bacteroidia > Flavobacteriales > Flavobacteriaceae > Lutimonas. The sequence goes on along the minus strand of JADGEA010000153.1, from coordinate 5,849 downwards.
CAAATAAAGATCAAACTGGGAAATTTGATTCATGATGATCCAAACTTATCTGTAAAATTAAGTGAAATTCAAAATGCTGAACAAATGACAGCTAATCAAAAAGCTGCATATGTTAAAAATTATTTTAAGAAATGATCAAAAGCTATTGATACGCCGTTTGACCAGATTGTAAAATTTTTCGTACTGCTTTCCAACCTTTACATCCTCTTTTTGAGAAGGTGTCTCATTTTTTAATATATTATTGTTCTTGTCACGCTTCCGTTTGTTTTTGAAGGGAGAGTTCTTTATCATAACAGCAATTTTTTAATATAGAAAATACTTTTTCAATCATAATCATTGCTAACAATAACGTTGTAATTATTGAACTTATTATAAATATCTCTCATTTATTACATAATCATAACAAACAACTTTAAAAGATAAATCATTGAATACCAAATTGCTGCTATTTATAATAGCAATTTGTTCTTTCAACGTTACTTTGAGACATTATAATAAATGGAGATTTAGACTGTTGTCGTAAAAACCATATTATACTTATGACATAATTAGGAAGCTTATTTGCAATAAAAAATCTCTAAAAAATATTACTATTTCTCAGAGATTAATATACTTTTAATATGTTACCAGATCACTGTTCTTGCATCTTTAACTTTTCGATCAACTCAATAACTTAAAGGATTGTTTTGCAATCTCAATTTCTTCATTGGTTGGAATCACTAATATTTTTGTTTGAGCTTCTGCAGTATTTATTTCTCTAATATCTTTACTTCTGACACTGTTTTTTTCCAGATCAAGTTTTATTCCTAAAAATTCCATATTTGTACAAACCAGTTTTCTGATAACATCAGAATTTTCTCCAATTCCTGCAGTAAAAACAATAGCATCCAGCCCATTCATAACTGCAGCATAAGAACCAATAAATTTCTTAATTCTATAAGCATTCATTTCTAATGCTATCTGACAGGTTTTGTTACCTTTCTCTGCTGCATCTTCAATATCTCGAAGATCACTTAACCCGGTTAAACCTAACATACCACTTTTTTTTTGCAAAATACTATTTACTTCATCTAAAGAATAACCAAGATTATTCACCAAATACATTATAACGGACTGATCAATATCACCACTTCGTGTACCCATGATCAAACCATTCATAGGCCCAAAGCCTAATGAATGATCTTTACTTTTACCATTCTCAACCGCAGTTATACTACAACCATTTCCAAGGTGAATTGTAATGATCTTACTATTTTCTTTACCCAAATAATCGATTGCTTTTTCAGAAACAAATTTATGACTAGTGCCATGAAAACCATAAACACGAATATGATTTTCATCTAAAAACTTATTTGGTATAGCATATTTATATGCTTCTTCTGGAATGGATTGATGGAATGCAGTATCAAAAACAGCAATTTGTTTTGCTTTTGGAAATATTTTTTCTGCAACTTCAATTCCAATAAAATTTGGCGGATTATGTAAAGGAGCTCTTTCAAAAAGTTCTTGAATCTTATCTTTTACTTTCTGATCAATCAAAGTAGTGTTAGAAAAAGCACAGCCTCCGTGTACAACTCTATGCCCAACTGCTTCAATTTCATCAACATTTTTTAATACTCCTATTTTCTTATCTAAAAGTAATTGTGTCATTTTTTCTAATCCAATATGATGATCTGGAATATGCATTACCTCATTTACTTCATTCACATTAGATTTATAGTGTATCATTGGATTTTCTAATCCAATTCTTTCTACCATACCTGAACAAATTACTGTTTTTGAAGGCATTTCTACCAATTGATATTTAATAGATGAACTTCCAGAGTTTATTACTAATATTTTCATTCTCAAATTTCTTTAATATAAAACTAATTGACTTGTATTTCTTTTGTCAATAATATTTTATGCTTTTTAATTAAACTTTAATTTTGGCTATTATCCTGGGCCTGAATCGCGGTAATCACTACGGTATTAAACACATCATCTACAGTACAACCTCTACTTAGATCATTCACCGGTTTATTCAATCCCTGTAACATTGGTCCAATGGCTATGGCACCTGTTTCTCTTTGAACCGCTTTATAGGTATTATTTCCGGTATTTAAATCTGGAAATATCAAAACACTTGCCTGTCCGGCTACCTCTGAATCTGGTAATTTTTGTTTTCCTACACCCATATCAACTGCAGCATCATATTGAATTGGCCCTTCAATTTTAATCTCAGGATGTGATTTCTTAACAATTTCTGTTGCTCTTCTTACACGCTCAACATCTTCTCCTTTTCCTGAGCTACCAGAAGAATAGGATAACATTGCCACTTTTGGCTCAATACCAAATGCCTTACTTGACCGTGCTGAAGAAATTGCAATTTCTGCCAATTGTTCAGCTGTTGGGTTTGGATTGATCGCACAGTCACCAAATACAGAAATTCTATCTTCCAGACACATAAAAAATACAGAAGACACAACAGATACTCCTGGTTTTGTTTTTATAAATTGCAATGCAGGGCGAATGGTATGTTGTGTTGTATGCGCTGCTCCGGAAACCATTCCATCGGCATCACCTTTATATACCATCATCGTACCAAAATAAGAAACATCTGCCATGGTATCTCTGGCAATATCCATATTTATATTTTTATGTTTTCTCAATTCATAAAAAGTCTTTACATAGTCTTCAAATAGTTCTGATTTACATGGTTGTACAATATTTACTTTTTCAAAATTTAGTTGTATTCCATCCGATGCTGCCACTTTTCTTATCTCATTTTCATCACCTAATAATGTTATTTCAGCAACATTTAAGGCAATTATACGTGCAGCTGTCCGAATAACTCTAGAATCTGTTCCTTCAGGTAAAACTATATGTTTTCTGCTTTTCTTTGCTCTGGCTACCAAATTATACTGAAACATTCTAGGCGTCATACCTTCCGGCTGATAGGCAACAAGATCATCTGAGAAATCTTCAATATGTACATATTTATCAAATGTACTTAATGAATCATATATTCTATGACGGTTATTGGCATATATATGTGAACGAATAGAACCAATTTTATTAGCAGTTTCAAAGGTTCCGCTATTCACAGAAATAATTGGAACTACATTACTCAATCCTTTTATTAATTTCAAAATTCCCTTTTCAGGTTTAAGCCCTCCAGTTAAAACAATACCTGATATTTTAGGATAATTTTCAGAATTATTTGCCTGAATTGAACTTAAAATAATATCGGCTCTATCACCAGGAGTAATCACCAAACTATTTTCTTCAATCCGTTTTAAGAAATTTCTCAACTGCATTGCTCCAACAGCAAAACTTCCTGTTTGATTATTCAAATGTCTTTTCCCTATCAATACTTTTGCTCCAAGCTCTTTAACAATTTCTTGAACTGTTGGTTTTTCTAATTTGTTGACAAATGGAATTGTATACACAAAAACATCGTCAGGCAGTTCTCTTTTTAATGATGTTTGAACAATATCAATTAAGCCTGATTCTACTTTATTTGCAACAACGGCCAACACTTTAACTTCCTTGTCTTTAAATTCATCAAAGGCCAAAAGCACATTTGTTTCAATTTCTTCATCACTTTTCTCTTTCCCGTTACTAACAATAACAACAGGTATTCCTAAGTTTTTTGCTATCAAAACATTAATATCCATCTCAACAAAAACACCTTCCCCTGAAAAATCAGTACCTTCAACTAAAATAAAATCAAAACGATCTTCAAGATATTTATATTTTTCGATAATTTTATCAATTATTTCTCCATCCTTTCCTTCTGTTTTTTTATGGATCAACTCATCACTTGTCATTGCATAACATTCTTCATACTTCATACCCAGATCAAAATGTGTTAACATAGTATCAATATGATTGTCTCTTTTGACTGAAGATTCTTCTTCAATAATTGGTCTGAAATAGGCTACTTTTTTTGTTCGTCCTAAAATCATTCGCATCAAGCCTAATGATACAATAGATTTTCCACTTTCTGGCTCACCGGTTGCTATATAGATTGCTTTACTCATCGCTTTCAAAATTTTTGCAAAGATACTTTATATGAAAACATTAAAATTGATAAAAATCATAATTATGAAATTTTTCTATGATATGTTCAGTAAGAACAAACCTTACTATTGTTTACAAATCCAATATCCCAATATTTTTGATAAATATTGATCTAAGATTACAAAGACTGGTTTAGGAAAGAATTTTACTGTTTGCCACAGAATAATTGCAAACTATTATATTCAATCATTTCTGACGAGAGTTTAAAAATAAAATTGAATATGCTATGAATAAATAGTGAATTATTTATTATATACTTCTCTTACTTTTTTAAACAAATTTGAGGAATACACAAAATCGGTTACAGCTTCATTATCTGTTTTGAAAATAGTTCCCATATCCCCTTCCCATTCTTTTAAACCATCTTTTAAAAAAAGAATCTTTTCACCAATTTCCATAACTGAATTCATATCATGTGTATTGATAATGGTTATTATCTGGTATTCATCTGTTATTTCTTGAATCAAATTATCAATAACAATTGCGGTTCTGGGGTCGAGACCTGAATTAGGTTCATCACAAAACAAGTATTTCGGATTCATTACTATAGCACGTGCTATAGCAACACGTTTTTGCATTCCACCAGAAAGTTCAGCAGGTAATTTATAATTTACATTTTCAAGATGTACCCTGTTCAATACAAAATTTACTCTTTCACGCATTTCCTCATAACTCTGATCGGTAAACATCTTTAACGGAAACATAATATTATTTTCAATGGTCTCTGAATCAAATAGGGCACCACTTTGAAAAACCATTCCAATTTCTTTACGAAGATTTCTTCTTTCTTTGGTCGTCATTTTACTATAAAATTTCTCATCATAGCAAATATCTCCTTCATCCGGCTCAAATAACCCCAATAAACATTTCAAAAAAACTGTTTTTCCAGAACCACTTGACCCAATGATTAAACTAGTAATACCTTTTTCAAATGAGGCTGAAACTCCCTTTAAAACATGTTGTTCATCAAACGATTTATGTATGTTTTTAACTTCTATCATTTATCCTAATAGCATTTGGGTTAAAAAATAATTCAAAACTATGATAACCACACTCGTCCAAACTACAGCTTTTGTACTGGCTTTTCCCACATCAATTGAGCCTCCCTTTACGTAAAACCCGTAATAAGACGGAATAGTAGCAATCAAAAAAGCAAATACAACAGTTTTGATCAAAGAGTATTGAACCAAATAAGGCTTAAAGTCCATCCTAATTCCTTCAATATAACTATCTGATGTAAATAAACCGGTTAGATTTCCGGCAACATAACCACCATAAATACCCAAAAACATCGCTAAAAGTACTATAAACGGATAAAAAGTGACTGTGGCTATTACCTTTGGCAGAACCAGATGATTCAAAGCATTTACACCCATAACTTCTAAGGCATCAATTTGCTCTGTAACACGCATAGTTCCAATACTTGAAGTAATATAAGATCCCACTTTCCCTGCTAAAACAACAGACATAAAAGTAGGAGCAAACTCTAATATTATAGATCTTTTGGTTGCAAAACCTATCAAATATTTTGGTATCCACGGATTATCAACATTCATACCTGTTTGGATGGCCACAACACCTCCAACAAAAAATGAAATAAAAGCAACAATTCCAATGGATTTTAATCCAAGCTCTTCAATCTCTTTAAACAGATTTTCTTTAAATATCAACCATTTTTGAGGTTTTTTAAAAACCTGCCCCAACATGAGAAAATATTCACCTATATTTTTTAAATACTTCATATAAAGTAACTAGAATGCTAAAATATTAAAAATTGTTTTAGT
>JADGEA010000370.1 GCA_016744615.1 Flavobacteriaceae bacterium | reverse complement strand
TTTAAAATTAATATTACAGATATAGCATCCTATTTTTTTGAATTCACTACTTTTGAACTAGAGATGAGCTAGCCGCCGTTGGCGGATTTAGTTCAACAATGTGTAAAAATAATAAGGGTTAAGTGTCAAACCCAAAGTTCAGTGCATTTTACAAATTTCGCTAAGTAATAAACTAATTTAGTGTAAAGTCTGGACTTTAACTTGTGTAAAGCAGATCCCTTAACGAACATTTAAACAACACAGTAGAATATTTGCAAACAGGAGAGAATATTATGAAACTAAAATTAATTTCTTTTTTATTAATTAGCATATTACTAAATAGTTGTGCTAATTCGGAAACAATAACAGGATATTGGACAGGTTCAATTGGACTGAATGGCAAGATTGTTGATTTTTCGGTTGACATAAATTCTGATAAGCAAACATTTTCAAGTTATGATTTAATGCTTGTAGAACAACCAATAATAAATTTGAAAGTTAATAATGGCAATATTAATTTCTCACTTGTTCTTGATGTTGAATTGCATTTTAAAGGAGAATTAAAAGATAAGCAAATCAACGGAATAGTTGAAATGCAAAATGGGCCTCCAAATATGAATATGGTATTTAACTTAACAAAACAATCTAAAACTCCTGAAAAATCATATTCTATTGAAACTTCGTCAATAAAAAGTAATAATGTTGTTCTTTCAGCAGATTTTTATAAACAGCAAGCAAAAGGAAAACACCCTGCATTAGTTTTACTACACGGGTCATCAACAAACCTTAAAAGTGATTATGTCTTTGACGCTGATTTTTTTGCCAAACGTGGATTTGAAGTTCTAATTTTTGACAAACGTGGAAATGGAAAATCAACGGGAGATTATTATACTTCAGATTATGATGATTTAATCGAAGATGCTATTGCTTGTTTAGAAATACTGAATGAAAGAGAAAGTGTTGACAAAAGTAAAATAGGACTTTGGGGATATAGTCAAGGGGCAATGTTACTATCAAAAATTATTACAAAAACAGATATTCCATCTTTTCTAATTGCGAAATCACCAGAAATTATTAGTGTCACAGAAGCCGCAGCGTATTCGGATAGTTTAAGAGTTATCAATTCAGGGCATTCAAAATCAAATGGACATATTGTTGCAGAAAGCCATAGGAAAATTGAAAAAATGCTTCGTGACGGTAGTGATTACAAGGAAGTTGAAAAGTTCATCCATCAAAATGCACAGAATTATAATTTTATGAGCCAAACTGGATTATATGGGAGTTTAAATATAAATGAAAATGAATTTGAAGGTTTATATTGGAAAGGTAGAACAGAAAACTTTTATTCTTACTGGAAAAATTTGAATATTCCAACACTTGTTTTATTTGGGGAAAGAGATGCCTTAGTCAATACTGAAAAAAATAAATTGCTACTGGACAATTTAAAAAGTGAATATATAGATGTAGTGCTTTTCCCATATGCAAATCATCATTTGAAAAAGACATTTAACCCTACAACGGATAGTGAATTTGACTTTCCAAGATTAATTGAAGGCTATTCCGATAATATTGAAAAATGGATTGAGAAAGAAATAACTAAACGCTAACAAAGTATAAAATAATAGACTAAACATTAACATTGTAGTACGCATAAAATTTGAAAAATTCGAGTACCGCAATCGGCTACTAATCATACACAAACACGTTACAACCAATAGCGTGCTACAGATGTAAAGAACTAAATGAAAGAGATAAAAAAATGGTTCTATACTTATTTGTGTGGAAGTTGTAATTTAGAATAGTCGTCTTGAGCGTGGTTGCTGACGATTATTCCACAACATTCAGTGTAGAACCAAAGAAAATATCAATGAAAGTTTAATAAGTGAGTTTGAAAATTATTTCGCGGATAATGAAAGGAGATAAAGGGTAAGTGCATTAAAAAAGAGGCTCTAAATTACACGGGAAATGAAAAAATAGATTGGGGTTTAGAAATTGGAAAAACATACGATATTTTAGTGATATTTGAGAAATCTAAAACTTTTGAAAACCACCAATCTCTAGTAAATTTTGTGAATAAAGATGAATTATTTATTCCTTCAGGATATGTCTCAATGGAATTATTTGAAATAGATAAAAGTAGAACTCTAGAGTATTACAAGAAAGGTGTAAATGAAAATGACGAATTAATTACTGAACCAATTGATTGGTCAAAAGAGGTATATCAGTCAACTCAATATTCGTTCTGGGAGGACTATTACGAGAATGAAGAAAGGGCAATAAACACGTACTTTAGTACTTTAGATAAACTGGGAATAAAAAGGTTTGGTAATACAACCTTCGGTTAGTTTTCCTGTATATTGATGGCTTCTATTTACAATATCAACCCAAATACTACCGTCTATTTTTTTAATGAGTCAATGAGTTA
>JADGEA010000369.1 GCA_016744615.1 Flavobacteriaceae bacterium | reverse complement strand
TATTGGGGAGGTGAATTCTGATTTTGGATCAGATAATTTTGGTGATGTTGATTTTGTTCAGGCAATAGGTTCTCAGTTAGATCATGCAAGAAATGACCTAGAAGCACAAATAAGTAATATCAATTTAAAAGCTACTTTAAGAAAAAACACACATCTTTTTGAAGTAGGTTTCAAATACCAACACGAAAGTATTAAAGATAAGATCATTGAATGGCAGGTGATAGATTCTGCCGGTTTTTCCATACGCCCACCCTATTTACTTCCAAAAAATGATCAGCCTTATGAACCATATACAGGTCCAATTGTACCCTACACCAATGTTCGTGCTATGAACAATGTAAATGTAGATCGTTTTTCAGGATTTATGCAATGGAGCAAAAAAACCAGTTTAAATGATCATTTGGTTTGGTTCAATTTTGGTTTAAGAGCGCAATACTGGAATATTAATGGTGAAGGTCTGACTGCAAAAAATCACACTACTATTAGTCCCAGAGCACAGGTTTCTATAAAACCCAATTGGGATAAGGATATGATGTTTAGAATTTCAGGTGGTTATTATCATCAACCTCCCTTTTACAGAGAACTACGTGATTCACTTGGCATTGTGCACCCCGAAGTAAAAGCTCAACAATCTATTCATTTTGTAATTGGAAATGATTATAGTTTTAAAATGTGGGGAAGACCTTTTAAACTGGTGAGTGAGGCATATTATAAAAGCTTGACCGATGTGAATCCTTTTACTATTGATAATGTAAAGATAAGATACAGAGCAAAGAATAATGCTATTGCCTATGCCACAGGTTTTGATGTTAGATTGAATGGTGAATTTGTGCCAGGAACAGAATCTTGGTTTAGTTTTGGATATTTACTTACCAAAGAAAATATAGATGACAGAGGCTATATTTCTCGCCCAACAGATCAACGATTGAAATTTGCAATTTTATTTCAGGATTATGTGCCAAGCATCCCTAATTTAAAAATGTATCTGAATTTAGTTTATAATACCGGTGTTCCCGGAGGTTCTCCATCCTATGCAGATCCTTATTTATTTCAAAACAGATTAAAAGATTATTTCAGATCGGATATTGGTATTTCATATGTGTTTAAAGATTTTCAAAATCCTTCTAACAGAAAATGGCTGGAAAAATTCAAAGAATTATCCACTGGAATTGAATTGTTCAATATGTTTGATGTGCAGAACAGCATCACCAATACCTGGGTAAAAGATATTTCTTCCAATCGTTCCATCGCAATTCCTAATTACCTTAGCGGAAGGATTTTAAATGTAAAAGTTGCTATGCGGTTTTAAATATTTTTCAGAATATTAACAAGATCTGTTAATTTATGAATTAAAAAATCAGGTGATTCATTGGCTAATATTTTTTCATCTCGATAACCATAAGTTACAGCACAAGTCTTCACTCCTGCCCTTTTGCCAGCATGAATATCATGCGTTGAATCACCAACCATTATCACATTTTTAGGTTTAACTTTTAATTTTTTTAAGATATAATTTATACCCTCTTCACTTGGTTTTCTCTTGTATTTTGATTCATCGGCGCCTTGTACAGTATCAAAATAGGAATTTAGATCTAAACCTATGATCACTTTATCTGTAAGGTTTTGTGGTTTATTACTATAAATAGCCATTTTAAAATTTGACAATTGGTTTAATGTTTCAAGAACATCTTTATAAGGCCTTGTTTTTGTAATAAGATTCTTTGAATAGTAATCCTGAAATATTTTCAATGCATTTGCTAATACTATCTCATCTGAAACATCAATTAAAGCCAGCTCAATCAATTTTTTAACACCACTTCCAATCATTTCCTGAACTTCATGAACACTTACAGTATCTCGATTCATTTTAACTAATGCGTGATTTACCCCATCAGCAATATCAAAGATGGAATTTACTATGGTTCCGTCCAGATCAAAAATGATCAATTCAATTTTTTCTTTTATCATTTTAACTAAAAATAGTTTTAATCTAAAAATGTACAAAATAATACAACCTATACTCGTTGTCCGGTCGAGCGCAATCGAGACCTTACTTTAGTGCAAAATCATTCTTGACTGTATTCTAGTATGCGAAGCTAAAATAGACTTTTTTAGTTTTAAAACACACTTCCATTTGATGAAAATTATGTATGATAAAACTATAGAATATGATAGATAATAATTTTTATTCTGCTCATCATTTTAAACCTTTTCATATCTTTATAGTCTTAACCAAAAATAGTTTTTATTAGTGACAGAGGAAAATACTTTTATTGAGGAATTAAAAGATCCGAAAACGCAAGAAAAAGCGTATCGTAAGTTGATGTCACTTTATAAGGAGCGTTTGTATTGGCATATTCGAAAAATTGTACTTATTCATGATGATGCTGATGATATACTTCAAAAT
>JADGEA010000368.1 GCA_016744615.1 Flavobacteriaceae bacterium | reverse complement strand
TTGTTGGAAAACACCCATGAGTTAAAAGGGAAGATGAAAGAAAAAGTAGAAGCTTCTAAAGATTTGGGGGTTCTTTCAAAACAATTAGCAACCATTATGCTGGATGTTCCTGTAGAATTTCATGAAGAAGATTTTGAAATGTCTCAGCCCGATATGGAAGCAGTAACCGCCCTTTTTCAGGAATTAGAATTTAGACGATTAATCGATAATTTTACTAAAACATTTACCAATGCAGCTCCAGCAACGAGTAACAATACTACTAAAGAAGTTGAAAAACCAGTAGTTAAAAGTGAACCTTCTTCAGCAGGGCAAGGACAATTTTCTCTTTTTGGTGGTGATGGAGAGCCTTCAGAAAACATTCCTCAAAGTACTAGAAAAAACATTACTAATACCGAACATTTTTATCAAACCGTTCAGCCAGGAATGGGAACCAAGTTGTTTCTTCAGAATTTATTAAAACAAAAATCGGTTTGTTTTGACACAGAAACCACAGGATTAAATCCAATTACGGAAGAATTGGTCGGAATTGCATTTTCTTGGGAAGTAGGTAAAGGATTTTACGTTCCGTTTTCAGAAAACAAAGAAGTAGCACAGGAGCAAATTGAAATACTAAAACCATTCTTTGAAAATGAAAGCATTCAAAAAATTGGTCAGAATTTAAAATACGATATTAAAGTATTAGCAAAATATAATGTTTCAGTAAAAGGAAAATTATTCGATACGATGTTGGCACATTATCTTATCAATCCTGATATGAGACATAATATGGATGTGCTTTCCGAAACGTATTTAAATTATACTCCCGTTTCAATTGTTGAACTCATAGGTAAAAAAGGTAAAAATCAACTTTCCATGCGTGACGTTCCTATTGATAAAATTACTGAATATGCAGTTGAAGACGCTGATATTACACTTCAGTTAAAAGAACATTTCGAAAAAGAATTAGGCGAAGCAAATACTCAAAAACTTTTTGATGAAATTGAAATACCTTTACTTCAAGTATTAGCAGAAATGGAATTAGAAGGGATCAATTTAGATGTGCCTTTTTTAAATGGATTGGCTAAAGACTTAGATAGTGACATTGACCGATTGGTTTCAAAAATATATGAAGTAGCCGATGAAGAATTTAATATTGCTTCACCTAAACAGTTAGGGATTGTTCTTTTTGAAAAAATGAAATTGGTAGACAAACCTAAAAAAACTAAAACGGGTCAGTATTCAACTGCTGAAGATGTGCTATCCTATTTAGCAAAAGATCATGAAATTGTAAGAGATATTTTAGAATATCGTGGACTTGCCAAGCTAAAGAGCACATATGTGGATGCCTTACCAAAACAAGTTGAACCTACTACTGGAAGAGTTCACACCGATTATATGCAAACCGTTGCGGCTACTGGTCGATTAAGTAGTAACAATCCTAATTTACAAAACATTCCTATTCGTACCGAACGGGGAAGACAAGTAAGGAAAGCTTTTATACCAAGAAATGATGATTACACATTATTAGCTGCTGATTATTCTCAAATAGAATTGCGTATTATAGCAGCATTAAGTGAAGAAACCAATATGATTGAAGCTTTTAAAAATGGAGAAGACATTCACGCTTCTACTGCTGCAAAAGTATTTGATGTTCCATTAAATGAAGTAACTAAAGAGCAACGTAGCAATGCAAAAACTGTCAACTTTGGGATTATTTATGGAGTTTCAGCATTTGGATTGAGCAATCAAACAGATTTATCTCGATCTGAAGCTAAAGAATTAATTGAAACGTATTACACTACTTATCCAAAACTTAAAAACTTTATGAATGAGCAAATACATTTTGCTCGTGAAAATGGATATGTTCAAACGGTTTTAGGAAGAAGAAGGTATTTAAATGCTATCAATGCATCTAATGCCATTGTAAGAGGAGCAGCAGAAAGAAACGCTATCAACGCACCAATACAAGGTAGTGCTGCAGATATTATAAAAATTGCAATGATTAATATTTACAAAGTATTAAAAAAGGGCAATTATAAAAGTAAAATGTTATTACAAGTACATGATGAATTGGTATTCGATATTTACCTTCCAGAATTAGAGGCATTAAAAAACATAATAAAATCTGAAATGGAAAATGCATTTAAGCTTTCTGTCAACTTAGATGTTGATTTAGGGTTAGGAGAAAACTGGTTGGTAGCTCATTAAATTTCATTAAGGTTCTTGTTAATATTACGACAACTATAATAGAATTGATATAAAAATCGCTATTTTTAAAGAAAAAGAATTGACCCTACTTAAGCCTATTTTATATTTTTCATTGTTTAAATATCCACTTACGGAAGAGGAAATTTTTGCTTTCTCTGAAGCAAATACTAAAGATCAAATCAAAGAGGAATTAAATGACTTAGTTAGCAATAAAGTAATAT
>JADGEA010000367.1 GCA_016744615.1 Flavobacteriaceae bacterium | reverse complement strand
TTTTTTACTTGACCAATTGCATAACCATTTATAGTAACTGGGGCTGAAACTGCTAATCCAGCTACGTTATCATAAGAAACATAAAATGTTCTTTCGCTTGAAAAAAGATCAGATCCTTTCAGAAAACTATAGCCATATATAAACAATACAATCGCTAATATAGCCAGAAATCCGGTTTTTACTTCTTTAGTAATTTTCAATGATTAGTTATTTTGATTAAAAACAAATTTATAAATAAAATGATGAAATTGACTTATTTGTCTTCAGAATTTAAGACTTCGGAAAGCTTTAACTTTTTACCTTCCTTGAATACTACGATATAACAGGAATCATAGCCTTTTTCTTTGGCGTATTTTTTCATTAACTGTATTTTATTATAATCGGAAGTTTCCCCATAATAATACTTATACAATTTATCTTCTTTTTTTCTAGCAACCTCTTGTAAACCTTTAAAGTTATAAGGTTTCAATTCTAACTTTTTACTTGAAGCAGCTAATTGAACTTTAAAAGTATATCCTTCAAATATGTTTTCTTCAACCGTTTCTATAGCTTCCTCAATTTCATCCTGGGTAATTACAGGATTTTGAGAATCATCTGTGGTTAATGACAAACTATTTTTATAGGTAATGATACCTTTTGCTATTTCATTTGCCATTTCCTTTTGACCCTTAGCAGAATTAAGATAAGCACCTTCTTTTTTATTGGTTAAGAATCCTGTTTCAACTAAAACACTCGGCATATAACTTTTGTAAAGTACCATAAAACCAGCTTGTTTTACACTTCTATCTTTTCTCTTTAAATTATTTGTGAAATTATTTTGAATCAAAGAAGCCAGTAAAATACTTTGATCTAAATATTCTTCTTGCATTAAAGTCATTCCAATTAAAGACTCTGGAGAATTAGGATCAAAACCTGCATAATTCTCCTCATAATCATCTTCTAAAAAAATCACTTCATTCTCTCTTTTTGCAACTTCAAAATTTGCTTGAGAACGGTGCAATCCAAGAACAAATGTTCCTGCACCATAGGCATTGTTTGTAAAAGCATCACAATGTACAGAAACAAATAAATCTGCATCAGCCTTATTAGCTACTGGAGCTCTTTCGTGTAGTTTTATAAAAACATCCGTTTTACGGGTATATAACACCTTAAAATCGGGCTGTTTTTCTAGTATTTCACCAACTTTAAGAACAATTTTTAATGCAATTTCTTTTTCTTTATAGCCGTTTCCAAGATTACCAGGGTCGTGTCCTCCGTGACCAGCATCTAAGACAACAATGAATGGTTTTTCTTCATTTTTCGAGCTATTTATAAAGGAATATGAGGTAAGAATGACTCCAATTAGTATAATAAAAGAAAATATTTTGTTTTTCATAAGCATTTACTTGTCATTATATAAGCTTAACGTGCTGATTTTATTAGTATTGTTAAAAATTTACTTTTAAAAAAAATCACATAAAAAATATGCTTATTTTTGAACCTGTATCTCTAAGTATATAGGTATACAATTACTAAGCCAAATTTACAAAAAAAAGGTATCGTAGCATTGCAAACTTTTAGGCATTTTTTTATAGCAACATTCACTTTGCTACTTTTAGGCAATACATTTTTGTATTCTCAAGAAATTCCGGTAAAAAACGAAACCAAAATTCCATCTAAAGAAGTTCAAGATACCATATCACTTAATTCAACCTCAATTATTCCAGAAATAAATGAATTAAGTCAAGATACTGTTAAAACAGATACTATAAAGCCTAAAGAAGAAATGCTGACTGGTATTATAGATTATTATGGGGAAGATTATGTTTATATGGATAAACTTAAAAATAAAGTTTATATGTATAATAATGCATATATCACTTATGATGATATGCGTATTGAGGCGGGATATATTATTTTGGATTATAGTAAAAATGAAATCTACGCAAAGGGAATTGATAGTGCTGGTGTTTATTCACAAACACCTGTTTTTAAACAAGCAGAAAATGAAATAATTCCTGATTCCATCCGCTTTAATATGGATACTAAAAAAGCTTTGATTTATAATTCAAGATCTGGAAGAGATGAAGTTAAATATAAAGCTGAAGTAGCTAAAAAAGTAAATGATTCTGTTTATTTCTTAAAAAATATCAAATTCACTACTTCAAAAGATATTGATAATCCTGAATATTATTTTTATACTCGAAAAGCAAAAGTGGTACCAAATAAAAAAATTGTAACAGGTTTTACCAATATGTATATTGCAGATGTTCCATTACCACTTGGGCTTCCATTTGCATTTTTTCCATTAACAAAAGATCGTACTTCTGGTTTTATCATTCCTAGTTTTGGGGATAATAGAGATCGTGGTTTTTTCTTTCAGAATGGAGGGTATTATTTTGCTTTAAGCGATTATGTAGATTTAACACTT
>JADGEA010000366.1 GCA_016744615.1 Flavobacteriaceae bacterium | reverse complement strand
GATCAAACCACCATTATAAGCAATTATTGGTAAATGAAGAATATCCAGTTCTTTTTGTAGATGTGTCATTGCCTGCGGCATTCTTGATGATATCAAAATAAAAGGAGTAGGAGCAATTCGTTTTATTTCAGAAATTATTTTATCAGAAAGTTCACGATCTTTATTTAAAAGAGTTCCATCAATATCAGAACAAATGAGTTTTATTTGCATGTATTTTTTTTTGAAGCTGCAATTTTAAGGAACTTTTTAGCTTTCTCACAATGTATTCCGATTAATTTGCAATGCAAATCTTATATTTGCAATTCAAATAAGAAAAAGATGGCATCATTCAGCGAATTAGGAATAGAAAAATCCTATATAAAAGCATTAAAAGAGTTAGGAATAAACATTCCAACAGAAATTCAAGAAAAAACAATTCCAGTATTGTTAGAAAATCAAACTGATTTTATTGGTTTAGCCCAAACTGGAACAGGTAAAACTGCTGCTTTTGGATTGCCTATTCTACATCATATAGATACCTCAGAACCAGCTATACAGGCCTTAATATTAGCCCCAACACGAGAATTGGCACAACAAATAAAAAAACAGTTATTTAAATTAACCAAATATATTGATGATAAGATTTTTGTAGAAGCTGTTTATGGCGGTGAAAAAATTGACAGGCAAATAAATAATTTGAATAGAACCACGCATATTGTCGTCGCAACTCCGGGCAGATTGATTGATCTTATTGAACGAGGTGATGTGAATTTGAAAAGCTTAAAGACTTTGGTACTTGATGAAGCAGATGAAATGCTTAGCATGGGTTTTAAACAAGAATTGAATAGAATTTTGAAATATACCGGAAAAGCAAAGAAAACCTGGTTATTTTCGGCTACAATGCCTGAAGAAATTCTTCAGATCATTAAAAAATACATGTCGCCTAAAGCAGTAAAGATAGAAGTAAATAAAAATGCTTTAGTTAATGCAAATATTACCCATCAGTTTATCAAAACATCTATAAAAGAGAAAGTTAACATCATTGTTGATTATTTGCAAAGTCATTCGGAAGAAAGAGGTATTATTTTTTGTAGAACTAAAAGAGGTACTCAAAATTTAACAGAGGTTTTAAAAGAAGAAGGCTTTTCTGTAGGTGCTTTAGAAGGAGATATGCAGCAAAAAGAACGTGATAAAGTAATGCGTGCTTTTAAAAATAAGAGCTTACAGGTGCTGATATCTACAGATGTTTCGGCACGAGGGATTGATGTAAGCAGTTTAGCATTTGTAATACACCATCAGTTACCCGAACAATTAGATTATTATACGCACAGAAGTGGTAGAACTGCTAGAGCTGGAAAAAGAGGGTTTTCCGTTGCCCTGGTTTTACCATATGAAATGGATAGAGTGAGAGAAATTGAAAGTAAATTGGGTATTAAATTTAGAGAAGTAAAAATGTAAAGAAACCTACCCAAATATTTTTTGAACAGGTTTTATATTTTTTAAGTTTTGAAAATTGAATCTATTGGAGTTGTAATTGTATGAGCCCTATGATAAATAGGTTTTAAAGGCTTTTTTATCAATGACCGTAATTTCTAAACTCTGACCAGCAGTAAAAGACAAAAACAAGAAGTGGAGGATCATCAATTTAATTGATGCAAGGCGCATAGCATACTGTATATCAAAATATTTAATAAATTTTGAAATCAACCTAAAGAATTATTTTTTACGACCTAATGCAATAATTTTTCCTGCTCTTAATACGGTAAGTTCAATAGGATCATCCGTTTCTCTGTTTTCTAACATTTTAGCCAGTTTAATCAATGACTCTTCCGTTGATTCAATTTCAATTCCGTTAAATGATAAAATTATATCACCACCAACCAATATCTTTTGACTTTCAATGATTATTTCAACATCTCCACTTTTTAATCCAATGATACCAAGAGGCGATGTTTTAACAACTTTTTGTACTAATAACCCACTTTTCTGAGGTAAATTAAAAATTTCAGCCATTTTACCACTTATGGGTTTAGCCTCAATACCACTCCAGAATTTTTTCTTTTCCAATAATAACGTTTTCGCTAAGTTTGAAGAAGCAGCAAATCCAATTCCTTGAAAACCACCTGATTCGGTAAGAATATTACTTACAACTCCAATAACTTCACCTTGCATATTAAACATTGGTCCGCCAGAATTACCTGTATTGATTGCAGCGTCTGTTTGTATAAACTCTGATATGGTAAAAGGATTTTTAGATTTTTCATCTTTCAATATTCCACTTACATATCCTGACGAAAGAGAATGACTCAGTCCGAAAGGTGCTCCCACAATAAAAACTTTAGATCCAATTTTTGCTTTATCAGAATCGCCAAGTTTTACTGTAATAGCATTTTTTCTTGGCCATATAAGTTCTAATAAAGCAACATCTGCAGTATTAA
>JADGEA010000152.1 GCA_016744615.1 Flavobacteriaceae bacterium | reverse complement strand
AGACGAACTTACAGAGCACCAATTAAACACACTTATAAAACTGCTCTCGACCAAAATCAAATTGCAAAATTAAAATATTTATAAAACAACTCAATAGTACAATAGAGCCATATCTTTTTAACAATCTAGATAAGATTCAAATTCCAATCATTTTATTTTCTGCTCAAAATGATGCAATTATTGATGTTCGTGCCCATCAGAAATTTGTTGAAAAAGCAAAAAGTCTAAATAAAGAAGGAAGAGCCTATATTGTTGAAAATGCTCAACATGAATTATTTATAGAAAAAGACGAGCAACGAATTGAGATTATCAATGAAATTTTAAATTTTTACAATGATCATTAAGAAGCTTTATTATTCTATAAATAATTTTTTTCTTTGATTTCCTTTATTATCCTGGATAATGAAACAGGTGTAATTCCTAAAAAATTTGCAATATGTTTGGCATAAGCTTTTTCTAAAAAGCTAGGATTTATTTTTATCAAATCTAAGTAACGTTCTTCGGCAGTCATAGAAATCATAGATTCAATACGATAGTTCTGTAAAATTATTATTTCCTTAAATATATTTAAAAGCCATTGCATGATACTGGGGTTTTTAATGGCTAATTTTTCAAAGTCAGGATAATTAAAATACAAAACATGAGTTTCAGGAATAGCTTCATAGGTATACCTTTGATATTTATCATTAAACAATTTTATAGCATCTCCCACTAAATAACCTTCTCTTCTTAAAAGGATATTTTTCTCTATTCCCGCATTGCTAATATAATAACCTCTTACAGTACCATTTAAAATTAAAAATGCTTTTTTTGATGGATAGCCTCTTTTTATTATAATTTCTTTAGCACCTATTATTTTATAGCTTGTTATCTTTAAGAAACTAGCAATATCTTTTTTAGTAAGGTCAGGTTGCTTTTTGATTAAAATATTCTTTATTTCTTCTTTGGAGAGAGGCATTATAAAAAAATTTTGAAATCAAATATAAAACATTCGTAGTTTTATTACGATATAGAATGTGTTTTTTTTTGATGTCCAAGTAGTCCAATTATCATTTGATAAGTCATTTAAT
This sequence comes from Flavobacteriaceae bacterium, assembly GCA_016744615.1. GTDB lineage: Bacteria > Bacteroidota > Bacteroidia > Flavobacteriales > Flavobacteriaceae > Lutimonas. The sequence goes on along the minus strand of JADGEA010000152.1, from coordinate 9,190 downwards.
CTTTTTTTATTTTACCTTTAACTTTATAACATGTCAATTCTATTAAAAAAACAAACTCTTATGAAAAGCAAATTAATTTTAATAACAATTTTTATTACATTTTTATTTAATCATAATCTTAATGCACAAACACAGGCTGCTGTTTCTGCTGAATCCTTGGCAAAGCAATTGGCAAACCCTGTTGCTAATTTAATAAGTGTGCCGTTTCAAAACAATTTTGATTTTAATGTTGGACCACTGGAAGGTTTTAAATACACTTTAAATGTGCAACCTGTTATTCCAATATCTATTGGTGATAATTGGAATATGATTAGTAGAACTATTGCTCCAATTATTTCACAAAGTGATGTAACTGCAAAAGGAGAAAGTGAATTTGGATTGGGAGATATTGTACAAAGCCTATTTTTTTCACCAAAAGAAGTGAAAAATGGTCTCGTTTGGGGTGTTGGACCTGTATTTTTATTACCTACTGCTAAAGATGATGCCTTAGGAATTGACAAATGGGCTATTGGACCAAATGCATTATTATTAAAATTACAGGGGCAGTGGACTTATGGTGCATTAGTAAATCATATGTGGTCTTATGCTGGCAGTGGTCATAATGATGTTAATGCAACTTTTTTTCAACCCTTTGCTACTTATGCTACACCAAAAGGAGCTTCTTATACTATTGCTTCAGAAAACACTCAAGATTGGGATAATGATATTTTTGGAGGTTTTGTAACCGTTCTTTATGCACATGTTTTAAAAGTAAAAAGCCAAATGGTACAATTGGGTGCTGGTCCAAAGTTTTATTATGGAAATAACCCTTTTAATCCAACATGGGGTATAAGAGCCAATGTGATTCTTTTGTTTCCTAAAAAACCAAAAACTAATTAGAACCTAATAATTAATTAAAACCAAATTTTACTAATTTATTAAAAAAATAAATAATGAAAAAAATAATGTTAGCATTAGCTGTAGTCGGAATACTATTCACTTCTGTAAGTCGGGGTCAAAATGTAAAGAATGCTAAAGTCATAACAGATAAAACACAAAAAGAAGCCACTTCTTTTACTCAAAAATCTAACAATGCTTTATATGAATATTTAGATTTTAAAAATAAAACGGACTATGAAAATGCAAACAAAGGCTTTATTGCAACCATTGATGAAGGAATAATAAATCAAGACAATGGGCAGCCTTCTTTTAGTATGAAACAATTTGATTTTATTAAAGGAGATGCTCCTAATGAAGCCAACCCAAGTTTATGGAGACAAAGCGAATTAAACGCTATTAATGGGCTTTTTAAAGTAACAGAAAACATTTATCAGATAAGAGGGTTTGATTTAGCCAATATGACCATCATAAAAGGTAAAACAGGATGGATTATTATCGACCCATTAACGGTTCCTGCTACATCGAAAGCGGCTTTAAAATTAGTTAACGAACAATTGGGAGAACGTCCTGTTAAAGCTGTATTATTTACACATTCACATATCGATCATTTTGCTGGAGTTAAAGGAGTTGTTAGCGAAGAAGAAGTAAATTCAGGCAGTGTAAAAATTGTGGCACCCGAAGGATTTTTCGATCATTCTATTAGTGAAAACGTAATGGCTGGTAATGCAATGACAAGAAGAGCAACTTATATGTATGGACTACTTCTAAAGAAAAACGAAAAAGCAACTTATGGAAGTGGACTTGGTACAACTACAGGTCAAGGAGAAACTGGGATTTTTGAACCTACTGATATTATTTCAGATCTTAAAGGAGAAAGTAGAACGATAGATGGTGTGAAAATTGATTTTATCTATACACCAGAATCTGAAGCTCCTGCAGAAATGATGTTCTATTTCCCTCAATATAAAGCAATGTGTCAAGCAGAAAATCTTAGTCATACGCTTCATAATTTATATACATTAAGAGGTGCACAAGTTAGAAACGGACAAAAATGGAGTAAATATATAGATGAAACAATTGCTAATTGGGGAGATGAAGTTGAAGTTTCATTTGGCTCTCACCACTGGCCAACTTGGGGCAATAAAAATATTGTTCCTTATTGGGAAAAACAAAGAGACACTTATCGTTTTATTCACGATCAAACACTGCGATTGGCTAATCAAGGATACACCCCTAAAGAGATTGCCGAAATGCTTAAATTACCTGATAATTTAGGTAAAGAATTCTATAATAGAGATTATTATGGAACGGTAAAACACAATGTCAAGGCACAATATCAATTATATTTTGGTTGGTTTGATGGTAACCCAGCAAACCTAGACCCACTTACTCCAACAGAATCTGGAAAGAAATTTGTTGAATTTATGGGAGGAGCAGAAAATGTAATTTCTAAAGTAAAAAAATCATTGGACAAAGGAGAGTATCGATGGGTTGCCGAAGTGATGAATAAATTGGTGTTTGCTGAACCAAAAAATCAAGAGGCAAGATACTTATTGGCCGATGCTTATGAGCAATTAGGATATCAGTCGGAATCTGGACCGTGGAGAAATTTTTACCTAACTGGTGCTCAAGAATTGAGATATGGTACACCTAATGTAGATATGAAAAGTACTGCTACACCTGATATGATTAAAGGGATGACTGCTGATTTGTATTTTAATTATTTAGGAATGAGGTTTATCGGAACAAAAAATGCCGATTTAAAATATAATTTTAACTTTGACTTGTTGGATACTAAAGAAAAAGTTGGACTTGTTGTTAGTAATGGTGCCGTAATGCCTAGAATAGGGCAATTTATAAAAAAGGATGTTACCGCTACTATCCATATTAAAAGAAGTGATTTAGATAGAATAAGTCTAGGTGAAGTAAAATTTGAAGACTTAATAAGAGATGGTTCCTTAAAAATTGATGGGGATAAAGAGGCATATTTTAATTTTTTATCTAAAATTGATAATTTTGGATTTTGGTTTAATATAATAGAGCCTTAAAATTATTATGTAGTAATAACTTCTATATAAATTATAACTAATTGCTAAAAGAGAATAAAATAAATCAAAGATATATTATTGATCTCTCTATAATAAACTACTAAAAATAAAAATCATGATAAAAAATATTTCAATATTAGCACTTGTTTTTTCAGTTTTAATAAGCTGTAAAATAGAAAAAAAAGAAGCTGTTCAAGCTTCTAATGACGAAAATCAAACACAACAAATAATTTACTTTGGTGGTGACATCATTACTATGGATGGTGATACCCCACAATATGCAGAAGCAGTTGTTCAAAGAGAAGGTAAAATCATTTTTGTTGGTAAAAAGAGTGATGCTGAGAAACAATTTTCAAGTGCTAAGAAGCATGATCTACAAGGAAAAACTATGCTCCCCGGATTTATTGATCCTCACGGACATTTTATGTCGGCAATATTAATGGTAACTCAAGTAAATGTTGCTTCTCCTCCAATGGGTACGATAACAGACATTGCTTCAATGATCAAAAAATTACAAGATTTTAAAGAAGAGAAAGGCATAAAAGATGGCGAGTGGATTGTTGGTTGGGGATATGACCAAGATTTATTAGCAGAAAAAAGACACATTACTAAATTAGATTTAGACAAGGCTTTTCCAAATAATAAAGTACTTGTTATCCATATCTCTATGCATGGCGCTGTTTTAAATTCAAAGGCGTTAGAATGGGCAGGTGTCGATAAAAATTCAAAAACACCAGATGGAGGTGTAATTGCTCGTTTACCTGGAGGAAATGAGCCAGCAGGTTTGTTGATGGAAATGGCATATATGCCGGTATTTGATAAGTTACCACAACCATCGGAAGATGAAATGATGGATTTGATGAAAGCTGCACAAGTGCAATATGTAAGTAATGGTTATACACATGCTGTTGAGGGATTTACACATATTAAAGATATGAACACCCTAAAAAGAGCTGCAAAAGAAGGTCGGTTTTTTATTGATATTGCTTCACTTCCCGGTTTTACCGAAATGGATAAATGGTTAAACAATCCAGAATACCCTTTCGGGGAATATAATAATCGTTTAAAATTCCAAGGTGGTAAATTTACTTTAGATGGATCTCCCCAAGGTTTAACTGCATATATGGCAGAACCTTATAAAGTTTCCGGGCCAAATGGTGAAAAAAACTGGGTTGGTAATACTTCTATTCCAAGGAAAGAATTAGCTAAATTAGCCAAAACAATGGTAGATAATAATGTACAAATTATGTTCCATGCCAATGGAAGTGGTGCCATTGAAGATGCGATTTATGCCATTGAAAATGCAGGAATCAAAGCAGGAGATAACAAACGTCCTGTAATTATCCATTCACAATTTCAAAAACTAGAACATTTAATAAAATATGTTGAAATTGGTATTACTCCAACATATTTTACAAACCATACCTTTTATTGGGGAGATGTGCATATTAGAAATGTTGGAGAAAAGAAAGCATCATTTATTAGTCCAATAAAAGCAGCAAATGATCTTGGATTAGTTACTTCAAATCATACCGATTTTAATGTTACTCTTTTAGATCCGTTTTTTGTAATGTGGACATCTATGAAAAGAGAAACAAGAAGTGGTAAAATTTTAGGAGCAGATCAGGTTATTGATGCTTATGCCGCTTTACAACAAATAACCACGGGTTCTGCGTATCAATTCTTTGAAGAAAATAGAAAAGGGAAAATCAAAAAAGGAATGCTTGCTGATTTTGTTATTTTGGATAAAAACCCTTTAAAACTTTCTAATGTGGATGAGGTAAAAGAGGTTAAAGTTGTGGAAACGATTAAGGAAGGTAAATCGGTTTATAAAAAATAAAAACGGACTCATCTGATGAGTTTTAAGACAAGAAAACAAAAATGAAAAATATATTAAGTATAGTATTATTAGCAGGAGTATTATTTGCATGTGATACTCCAAAAAAGAAAGAATTAAAAGAGTCTGCAATGGAAAAAAAAGAAGCCGTAAAAATGGGAGCTACCAGATTTGAAGAACTTAAAGGGTATTTTGTAAAGAATGACGTAGCATTTGATAACGATTACAAATTTGTTGTTATATCTAACCAGGATTAGTTTAATAAATATTTTGGTATTGCTAAAACAATGGACAATAAAGTCACAGCATTAGATTTTGATAAATTTAATATAGCCGGAATATTAGTTAAACCTTCCAAAAAGGTAAAAAAGATTAAGATTGAAAATTATACTTCAGAAGGAGTCAAAACTATTGTTGGATTTGCTAATGAAGTTGGAGAAGAACAAACTTTCACTTCTGGAGCTTTGATGTTATTTAAAATTCCAAAAAGCAGAACAAGTATTGATTTTGTTTCTGAAGGAGTAATTGTAAATGTAGAGGTAAAATAATAGGATCTAAAAAAACGATTTTTATCAAAATAATAAATCGCCTTTTCAATTCCTTTTACCAATATACACCTCAGCAATAGTTGAGGTGTTTTTTACTTCTTCCAAAAGGATTAAGGAATCATTTTTTGCAACATTACCAACTTTTAAAACTTTAAAATACACACCGCTTTTTGTGGTATTCCAGAATTGCTTGATCACTTTTGCATCCTGAAATCTGATTCCTAATTTTACACAAGGTTCACGGGGCTTAGTCACCTGAATAGTAGTTTCACCTAATTGATAAATGCTACCAACAAATATTTCTTCTTCCTTTAAATGATCAATCGTTAAATTCTCACCAAACATACCATAACTAAATTCCAGATCAGGGTATAGATCTTTCCAATAGGCGTAATGATTTTCGCCATAGGCATAAACAGCTTTATCAATACCACCATGGTATCTTCTGTCAATTACATGGTCATTTACTACATCTTTTTCTCCTAAAAAAATGGATTCTTCAACAGGATGTTTAAAGATGCCTGTTTCATAGATCTTATGCTTCCATTTAATGGTTCTTTTTTCTCCAATATTTACAGATATTACTTTCATATATTTATTTAACCTTTAGTTTATCCACAATTTTTCGGTTATCTGCTAAACGAGGAATTTTATTTTGTCCGCCCAGTTTACCAACAGATTTCATATAATTTTGAAAGCCATTTTTTACCACCTTACTTATTTTTAAAGTTTGTAAAATATTACCATCTAAAAGATCAAAATAATAGGCATTTTGATTTTGCATTGCTTGATCGATCTTTTCTGCAAAAGCAGGGATATCATCCGGTTCTGTTTCAAACTCAACAAACCATTCATGATAAGGTAATTCTCCGGCGGGAGGATTTACCTGTGGAGCAACAGTGAACTCATTGATCTTAATAGTTGTTCCCTGAACAATTTCCTGTAAAGCACTTTCCACTTCTTTTGCAATAACATGTTCACCAAAAGCAGAGATATAATGCTTAATTCTGCCGGTAACAATTATTCGATATGGTTTAATGGATGTAAATTCAACCGTATCACCAATATTGTATGCCCAAAGCCCGGCATTTGTTGAGAGGATCAACACATAATTTATACCAACTTTTACATCTTTAAGGCTAATTCTGGTCGGATTCTTATCAAAAAAATCATCTGCAGGAATGAATTCATAAAAAATTCCATGATCTAGCAAAAGTAGCATTCCGTCTTTTTTCTTAGAATTCTTATTGTCATAATTGGTATCCTGATAGGCAAAAAAACCTTCTGATGCCGGAAATAATTCTATAGAATCTATTTTTTCACCAACAAGATCTTCCATTTTTTGTCGGTAAGGTTCATAGTTCACTCCTCCATATACAAAAAGGTTAAAATTTGGAAAGATCTCTCCAACTTTTTTACCCTCCTTTTCTTGTAATTTTTCAAAATACATTTGCACCCATGATGGAATACCACTAATCAAACGCATATCTTCTACAATGGTTTCTTTTATGATGGCATCGAGTTTTGTTTCCCAGTCATCAATACAATTGGTTTCCCAGCTTGGCATTCTGTTTTTTTGCAAGTAAGAAGGTACAAAATGAGCAACAATTCCTGAAAGGCGACCTGTTTTAACTATGCTAGAAGTATCTAAAACCGGACTTCCTTGTAAAAAAATCATTTTTCCATTAACAAAACCTGCATTACCGGTATTGGCAATATAAAGCAAAAGTGCTTCTTTTGCGGCTGCCACCTGATATTGCATAGATTCATTTGTAATTGGGATATATTTTGCTCCGGAAGTAGTACCGGAGGTTTTTGCAAAATAGGAAGGACTCCCTTTCCAAAGAATATCTTTTTCACCATTTTTGATTCGCTCCACATAATCTTTTAAATCTTCATAATCTCTTACCGGAATCCTCTTTTTAAAGTCAGTATAAGAGCTAATTTGATCAAACTGATGATCTTTACCAAAAGCCGTGTGTTTTGCTTTAGAAATTAAATTTTGAAATACTTTCTCTTGAGATTTGACAGGATCATTAACCCATTTATTAACTTTTTTAGCAATTTGACGAGCATATATTTTAGCAAAAAATGATTTTAACACGAGGTATAGAAATATTTAAAAACTCAGCAGAGTTAGATTTAATTAAAATTTATATAATTGATAGGATTCACAGGATAACCACCATTCCATAGTTCAAAGTGTAAATGCGACCCTGTTGAAAAAGAACCTGTAGATCCTGCACTTGCTATTACCTCACCAGATTTCACCAAATCACCTTGTTCTTTATACAAAGAAGCATTGTGTTTGTACACCGAAATAAACCCCTGATTATGTTCAATTAAAATAACATATCCAGTATCTGCTGTAAAACCTCTAAAAATAACGGTTCCATCTGCTACAGCTTTAACAGGAGTATCTTTATCAACAGCAATATCAATAGCAAAATGTTTTTCTTTTGAGTCGTAGGTTTGGGTTATTTCACCCTTTATTGGCGACGAAAAAACAATATCATTACTTCTGGTGGCCTCCTCAAAAACACTGTACCTATCTTCTAACTCAACTTCATGCCTAAATGCAGAGTCCAATGGAGAAGGAGTAAAATCGATCTTTTCAATTTTCATTTGTTGGAATACAGAATCTTTGTTAAAAGTTGTCCTTTTAATTTCCCCTTTTAATACTTTTTGGATATTTTCGATATAAATATTGTTAACTGCAAGAGCCTGATTTAAAGAATCAACCTTGTAAACCAAATTACTTGCCTCTTTTTTTAGTTCAGTGGAAGAATAACCCTGTATATATTCTTTTAAAGGCGTTAGCATAATGATCATGAAAGTAAGACCTATCAAAAAAACAGAAAACAGGCCACCAAAAACAAAGACATTTAATCTATTGAGTTTAAATGAAAATCGCTCTTCAAAAGTATCTTCATTTAATACAACAATTCTATATTTAAATGTTAGTTTTTCTTTAAGATAATTTTTTTTCTTTTTACTCTCCATTGCTTAATCAAATACTAAGGCAAAGATACATTTTTTTTGACCTTGGCATATTTGATTAAATGATAATAATTAAGAATGGTTTTTCTAGAACTTATAACCAATTCCCAACCCTAATGATAAAGGATTTATGTCTACTTTATTTACTACATCTTTCACATTATAATCAGGACAAGGAATCGCCACTTTAGTATATGTAGATTTTGCAGGAGTTCCACACCAGCCGTGATAAGTTGTCATATCTGTAGAAATGAACATTTGTTTGATATCAAAATTAACAAACCATTTTTTATTGATATCATAAATTATACCTCCCTGTAAAGCGAAACCAAATGTGCTGTCAAATTCAGCACCATTTACTCCTCCAATAAGCTCTTCTTGTTTTACGTAAAAGTGTGTATAATTAATTCCTGCTCCTACGTAGGGTTGAAAATTGTTTAAAATAAAGTGGTATTGAAAATTTAGATTTAAAGGAAGCATATAAACATCACCAATACTGTACCTGTGTTGTTCAAAATCAGAGTATTGTATTTTGGTTTCATGATTTGAGTATCCTAAACTTAATTCGGTTGAAATATTTTTAGTAAAGAAATAATTTAAACCAATTTCAAATCCAAATGCATTGCCCATTACTAAATCACCTCCTTTAATAGGGTCATTTTCGTTAGTTAATATATTTGTTGCGTTTAATTGCACAGCCCATTTGGAAAAGCTATCATTTTGGGCATTGATTGCAGAAACATTAAGAATAAAAAGTAGTAGAGTTTTAAATAAAGTTTTCAAGTTTCGCATGTCTGAGAGGCTTATAAATACTTCATTTGATTTATAAAAAAAGTAGCATTTTATTAAACTAATAAACTAAATATGAGTATATTAGA
>JADGEA010000365.1 GCA_016744615.1 Flavobacteriaceae bacterium | reverse complement strand
AAAACATGAATAGGCAATAAATATAAAACTCATTAAGACAAAGATTAAATGAATCTTTAAGATGTAAAGTAGGAAATCTATTACTTGAGATGGAATTTTGGGAGACAATCGATTGTGTAATTGTTACAGCGTAAGGATTGAGTTATGTATTATATGTATAGTTCTACCTCGATTTGTGTGGAAAACAATAAAGTAGTAGAGTAAAAAACAGATTATAAGATTAGAGGATTACATAGTCAAGATAACAGATACAGTAATCCTTTAAACCCTTAATCTTCTATTTTCTTAAGGATATAATTTATTCAAACTTCCACAACATTCAGGGTAGAACCATATGTATATTGAGGTTATACCAAGTTAGCCACAAGCAAAAAAAGAAAAACCACCGCACGTTCAAGCACATTTTATTTTGCTAGTACCACACAAAATAAAGAGAGCTTTCACTTTTCCGCACCACTCAAACCCAATGTCTTATGTTTTATATTAGTTTAGACAGGATTAAACTGACTTAAACACATTAAAACATAAGTTTTATAAATGACTTTAAATAATTATTTGTATCATTGTGGTCAGTTTTAAACTGACATATAAACTATGAGAATAAAAAATATATCAACACAATCGAACCATATTTTGACTTATTTTAATAAGTTAGAGCAAGATTGTTTTGTTTATGCTGAAGCAGTAAATGCATTACCAAATTCTAGCAATAGTGCCTTAAAAGAATTATTGAGTGATATGGTAAAAAGAGGTCTTTTAATGCGTTTGAAAAAAGGGTTATACTTTATAATCCCCTATGAAAAAGAGGCTGAATATTTTATGCCTGATTGGCATATCATTGCAGGACACCTTACAAAAGGAGGCAATCACTATATTGGTTATTACTCAGCATTGCAAATACATAATTTAATTACTCAACCTTCTTTTAAAGAACAAATTGTTGTTCCAAAACAATTTAGACCTTCAATAATTAAAATAAAGAATGTCGATTTTCAATTTATTTACCATAACGAAAATCATTTTTTTGGAGCTAAAAAAATATGGATTGATAGCTTTAACAAAGTCCTTTGTTCTGATTTAGAAAAAACATTTATTGATTGTTTATTTAAACCTGATTATGCAGGTGGAATTGTTGAAGTGGCAAGAGCAATTTATACTTCTAAAGATAAAATTAAGTTCGATAAACTTTTTGAATATGCAGAGCAATTCAAATCACAAGCAGTTATTAAGCGTTTGGGGTTTTTATTAGAAATATTGGAAATAAAAACTAACATTATCCCAAAACTTAACAAACTAAAAACAGCATCTTATGTGCTTTTAGATACCGAATTACCTAAATCAGGAAAAATGATTAGCCGTTGGAGCATTCAACAAAATTTAGAAACCGAAACCATTAAATCTGCCATTTACACATGATAAAACCAGGAGAAATACAAAACAAAGCTCGTGCAGTAGGTGTGCGTGACCAACAAATTGAAAAAGATTATATGCTTTCTTGGATTATTCAAGGAGTATCTCAACATTATTATCTTTCAAAAGCAATTGTTTTTAAAGGTGGAACAGTTTTAAAGAAGGTTTATTTTAAAGATTACCGCTTTTCGGAAGACCTTGATTTTACCTTACTTGATGATTCTGTAACCAATGAACAAATATTTGAATGGTTTACAGAAATATTTGAATACATTAAAGAAGAAGCAAATATTCCACTAGAGATTATTAACAATAACGAACATCAAGATGGCGGAATTAATTTTTATATCAGCTATATTGGTCCGCTTGGAGGTTTGGGTGCAAATAAAAAAGTGAAAGTAGATATTTCTAGAAGCGAAAAATTAGTTTTTGAGCCTGTACTAAATGATGTTTTTATTGATTATACAGACCAAGAAGAACACCAATTACTCTGTTATTCTTTGGAAGAAGTATTGGTTGAAAAACTACGCTCAGTAATGCAAAGAATGCAAGCTCGTGATTTTTATGATATTTGGTATTTATTGGAAACACATAAAATGGATGTTGATTTTTACATTTCAGAGTTTAAACAGAAATGTAAAAATAAAGATATTAATCCAATAGATTTTCATACCAAACTAGAACACAGATTGCCACAGTACAAAGGACGTTGGCAAAAATCTATGACAGACCAAATTAAAAATTTGCCAGACTTTGAAACTGTTTTACGTGAAGTAATACGTCATTTAAAGAAATTAGAATTGTAATTAAATCAATTTAATTATAACATACAATCTATACTAGATAATTTATCTAAAGAGTAATTTATCTATGATTATTCATTGAAGAAAACATAAAAAAAGAGGTACTACCACCCCGATAGTTATCGGGGTGGTAGATACTGTGTTAAATTCCCAATACTTTCTAATTTATTATTCATTACTTTTACAAACGCAGAAAGAAGGCTAAGGGCGATTCGTTGTACCGAAG
>JADGEA010000003.1 GCA_016744615.1 Flavobacteriaceae bacterium | reverse complement strand
AACAACATACGAGATTTGTTCTCTGGCTTGGTGAAAATAAAATTTGGAGCCCATTTGATCTCAGGTGTTTGATTACCTCCTTTGGTTGTGGTAAGTAATTTAATTCCTGGTAAAACACCTCCATATTGGTCTTGCCATCCGCCACCGGTTGTTAAAAGCTGTTCTAACACCAAAGCCCTGTTGCTAATATCATTTTGACTCCACTTAAAACCGCAAAAATCTGATAAAACTCCTAAAACTGTTGCCGCTAAGATAGAACTTGTGCCCAACCCTGATCCCTTAGGAATTGCAGCTAGGGTAGAAATTTCTATTCCTGATCCAAATTCTTTTAATTGATCCTGTAGACTGCTATACTTTTCCAAAGAAAATTTTGGATGAAATCCGGCTAAATTTAAAGCAGCTTTGGGTATAGAAAAAGCAGATCCTACCTGAATAAAATTAGCCAATTCATCATAGGTGGTAATATCTTCTCTTGTACCTACATCAATAGATCGTAGAATGATTTTATATTCTTTTGATGGCTTGATATATACCTGTAATGGAGGCTGACCATTTAACTCTATTGCCATGTTAACAACTGCACCGCCATGAATAATACTATATGGTGGTGTATCCGACCATCCTCCTGCAACATCAATTCTTACAGGACTTCTTCCCCATACAATTTGATCCTGAAACACATTTAATTTTGGCTGCATATTATGGTACCCCAATGTTTCAATAATATTTTCCTGCAATATTTGAAATGCTTTTTTCTCTTCATTTTTATATTCCAGATTTTTATATTGTTTCACTTTCGCCTGAAACATATATTCATGCATTTGACGATATGGGTCTTTACTTGATAATTCCAGTGGCATGATGATTTTACTTTTTGCTATACACTTGGCCATATCATCAAGGTCTACCTGATAAAAAATACTTTTATTATAATTCTTACGAAGCATAGGAATATTTAAATTCAGAAAATGATTCCTTTGCCTGTATAATCTTTTCAGATTGGCTTGATCTACAATTTCATCAGCAGAAATTCTTTTACAGTTTAGCCATTCCTGAGAGAAACTTAATGTTTCTAAAGGGTTGATGATCCATGTTAAAAAATCCTCATGGATATCCTCTTTCTTTAGAACCGGAAAAATTCTGGCAGACTGAATATCAGTATTCTTTTTAAAATTTAAGGAAGAAAAGTCTAAATTATGTGATGATAACCATTGATCAAAAGAATTTCCTAAGTATTCCGTTTCATCGGAGAGAATTGGGCCTTTAAAAGCATCATTATATCCATAAAAACGAATACAATATTCTTCATCACCTACAGGTATCATATCTATACAAATTCCAGTAGGTAAATTTAGTAACCAGTTATTCTCAGGAATTCCTGTAATTATATGATCTGATTGTAGTTTCCATCTTTCACCAACAAATGAATTTTCAATCCATAAATTTTTTTGATCAGGATGTAGAGTTGTTCTTACAATTGCATTTTGGGTAAACATAGAAGTGTTAGGTTTACTGTCTTTGTGCAATATAGAACGCTGATCTATCACCCTGTTTTGAGCAGAAACCATGGAAGAAATCAATTCTTTACTTGTACCAAAATGATAAAACTCACCTTTTGGAAGAGCCTTGATACTAACTGTAAGTTTGTTTAGATCAGCATCATGGTTTGATGCATTTGTTCCAAGATTAAGACCAAAATCTGAGTAAAGGTCATAAAAATCCAATGTGTCTTGGAGTGTTACATCCCCGTCATTTTTAAAATTATAACCAGATCGTTTCATTAATAATTCTACGGCTCTGTCACTTAAAACCCAGATACCAATATCCATGAGGAACAAATGCTCCTGTGACAATTCTTTTAAAACAGCACGCGAAGGTTTTTGAAGCATATATTGCAACTCTTCGGGATTTTTTCGATTACATACAAATACTCCATGTTTGCTTGCTAGTTCAGTATCTGTCCAGATTCCATAACAAACAATATCTGCTTTAGGTAATGTATCTATCTTTCCTTCTGAACGTATATACACATCACCACTGGCAATTAAAGTATTTAAATTGTCAGGCGTATTCTTAAGTATTTTCTCATATAACTTTACTTGTAGATCCAAAAGGTTTTGATCTATTTTTTGACCACGCTCCCATCTAAAAACAGGAATTGGTGTAAGTACCTTCCCGGAAGGAGCATAAGCGGGTAACCTTCTGCTTTGTCCACCAGCATGAATAATAATTCGCTTCTCTTTGGACAGCCAGTTTAAAAAATCCTTTTGATCATTTTCATTTTTCCAATTTTCTTTTAGAATCCATGAAGTTCCCCCACCTGATCCTATACGATTTCCCGGAGGATCAGACGCACAAAACCATTGATCGGGATCTTTTTCTTCAATATCATAAAAAAAACGAACTAAATTGGGCGGCAAAGAGAGTAATTTCTTCATAAAAAAAATTAAGAATATAAAGAAACAACCAATTTATTTAAACCGCAACAGAAAGTATAAATTTTGCCAACAAGAAACTTAATTTCCTACAACCAAAACATGATCTATGTCATAAGTTGTAGTTTTATTTGGGTCACTTCCTTGATATTTAAAAGCAATATGTACATTACCCTGCAAACAATCTAAACTAACTTTTCCTGAAGAAATAAAATCGGTGTTTTCACTTCCTTTTGATCCTTTCGAAATACCAACATCCAGTTGTATCCATGTTGCATTTTGAATGTTTTCATCAAAATTATTACTAACCCAAGCCGTTAAAATTGTTCCGGTTTCAAAAGAACTTCTTGTTTTAAAGGTCAAAATTTCATCACTTGATTTATCTAAATTTATTTTGGGTGTAATCAACCAGACTTCCATAAAATATTCTTCTGAATTATAGGCAGATATTTGCATATAAACGTTACCATTTTTACTACGTTTCTTAAATTTTCCATTTCCAAAATTTACATTATGATTCAACCACCCCATTTCTTTCAAATCTTTTGTGTTTTTCATATGATCAAAATCTTCATAAAAAATAATGTTTTGATCACTTTCCAAATTTCCTTCACAGGTTAAATATTCAGGATCACAACGTTTGGTATTCAGGAGTTCAATTCCGGAAGGATCATTGAGTAGCAAAACAAATTTCTCACCATAAAAATCTTTGGTTAATACTGCATTAATTGTCCCATTTTTATCAGAAATCAAGTTAGACTTAAAATCTGAATAGGTACTTGTACTTAAAATTGCATTCCATTGACTGGAACATTGCTCAATGATTCTTTCTCCGTTAAATTCATCAAAGGGTTCTCCTGCATATGTTCTTCCAATTTCATCTTTTTTAAATTGTATATTTTCGATTTGAACATAGGTGCCAATAAGTTGATCTGAAAAATCGTCAATTTCTACTTTTAAAGGTAAGATCTCCATTGTTTCCGTTGAACGGATGATAAAGTCGTTTACCTTTGAAGAAGGAATTTCTTCCATATTGTTTTTTAATAAATATCCTAATTTATACTTTCCTCTTTCATTGAAAATACTTAGTCCGGCAAGTTTTATAAATATTTTCCGACCAAAATTATATTTGGTAAATAATGCTTTTTGATCGATCATGATTTCTATTCCTATGGTTGGATTTTCGAAATTATCCTGAATGATTAATGCTTTGTAAAAATTACCTGCTTCATCACTTGAAATTACAAACCCTTCAATTATTGAGCTCTCGTTTTCTTTAAAAGTATACATTTTTTCTCCTGATTGATCCAGGGCACTTTTTAAAGCTTTTATACTTGTTGTAGAAACAATATTAGGCATTTCATTTTCTATTTTAGGGATATCAAAATCATCTGTTTGAACACAGGAAATTATTGATAATAAGATAATTGTGAAAATGAGTGTTTTTAAATTTTTCATGGTCTGTTTCTTATTGCTGTTCTTTGCGATATAGTTTATATCATTTTTAGTTCTTCTTTTTAAAATCTAAAATAGACTGAGGTATAATAACTCGTACCATATCCAAACCAATATTTTGGTCCGAATAAAGGTTTTTCTCTTGTTTTATCTTCCAGCAGGGTATTATAATTTGCATTTCGTGATTGTTCAAAGCCACCGGTTTTATACTCTGTATTTAAAAGGTTCCCCACATTTACAAAAAAACCGATGTAGTAATTATTGATCTTCCATGATTTTCCGCCCACTATATTGACCAAATAGTATGGATTGAATTTTTCTTGTTTTAGAAGTTCTTTAGCAACTCCTTCATCATAATCATGAATTGGAAGTCCGTCATTATCTAAATAAAAATTCTTAGTTCGCATTATGGGTGCAATATTTATATAGGAATGATCAAAATAATTTCCTGTAATCCCAAACCACCAGTAGTTAGGACTATTATATTCAAAACCAATAGAATAAGCTTGTTGTGGGCCTTCAGAAACAAAATAATTCTTTAAAGAAACTTCACCGTAATTTAAGGGTTCTGTAAAATCATCAGATGTTAAATAGAGGTCTGGATTTGAACTATAAACCGATTGACCTATAGCAGCAACAGCCTTAAATTTAATACCGGCAATGATGGGTATTTCAAGTCCTAATTCAAGCCCAAAATTTTGTTTATCAATTCCTGTTAAAACTTCCTGAACAAAAGCTGTGGTTTGAGAATTTTCAATTCCAGTTAAACCGTCAGCAAAATAAAATGAAATATCTGTTTGATCTTTTAGATCAATTCCATAAAGAGTTATTTGGGCATTTATTTTAGGGTGTCGTAAGCTATAGCTTAGATCAATTGCTGCAATTTTTTCATCGGTTAAACCGATAACGATATCATTATTCTCTCGAGCATTTGAAAAGGAATTTTGCAAAGTTGGAGCTTTGGTATAATAGGCAGCATTTGCTGAGAAAATATGCCTTCCGGTAAGTTTATAGATTACACCACTTTTTACACTAAAATTAGGAAACTGTAATTTTTCACTTTTACCTAAAGAAGATTTGCCAGGGTAAGCACCATTTTCATACAAACCAGTTCTTTGATAAGTTGTATTGTTAAAATTAACAGCAAAAAAAACATCTGTTTTTCTGGTTGCATATTGAATCTGTGCAAAACCATTTAATACGGATATATCAAAATTAAAATGATATTTAAATTTTTCCCCTTCAGAAATGATTCTATTTGGGTTTTGCAAATCACTCTGTGCTTCATCTAGATCATCTGCATAGATATCAACGTCTAAAAAACCATTTCCTCCTAAAAGATCCAACATAGAAGCAAAGTTTTCAGATTTCAATTTTTGATATTGGACAGAAGCATTTATTTTGAAATTTTTATTGATCTTTTTTGATAATATAGAGCCAATCATAAACTGTTTATCGTCATTTCTATCTTCATACAAAGCATAAATACTATTGCCTTTGTTGCTTACATTTTGATTTGCTTGATACATATCTAACCAGTTGATTTGGCCATTTTTAATAAATTCTTGTTCTGCTAAATATGCGTTTTCATAATCAGGATTATTTATATCACGCAAAAAATAACTGGGGAGTTTTTGGTAATAACTTGGATCGGGATTTGTCCCTCCACCAATAACCGTTTGATTGTCATCATCTCCAATAATTCTTGCTCCGCCATAATCTAATCGGCTGTTTCCAGATTTACCAAATTGATAAGTAATACTTGTTTGCAGTGAGGTTTCATCGCTTATATTCCATAAATGATTCAATTGTAAAATGGGTTCTGTAATTTTTTTAAGTCGGGAATTTCTAATTTCTTCTTCTTGATCACCCCAATAAGCATTGTATTTTAAATTTTTAAGATCATAAACTTCCTGTGTATTAGGTGAAGATTTTCCGCGGGTGTTGCTTGCATATATTCCGGTAAAATTTAATCTGTGTTTATTATTGATCTTCTTTTCTATAGAAGTGAAAAAAGAATTTGCATCATAAACCGTTCCTTCTCTAAAACCTTCTTTGGCAAATCTTTTAGATGCTGAAAATGTATAATACCAGCCACTTTTTAAAAGTCCGGAACTATAACTTGCCATGACTCTTCCTTTGTAACTTCGGTTAGAAGCAGCATATGAAATTTTAATTCCCTTTTTATAACTGGAGGCATCGGTTAAAAGGTTTGTAGAGCCATTTATTCCACTAAAAGTGGAATTTGAATGAGTCATACTTTTTGAAAATTCCTGATTTCTCAACACATCATTTAAACCTCCCCAGTTACTCCATTGTGGTCTGCCATTGAATAATTTATTCATTTTTACACCATTGAGTAGTACCTCGGAATATTCACTTCCTAAATTTCTAGGTTTAAAAAATGTTGGACTAAATTCATAAGCAACTGTTTTTAAAAATATATCTTTGGATGAAGTCAATAGTCCGGTAATAGAATTAGATTCACTTTTTTCATTTTCATAAAGATCTTCCTCATTTAGCATGATAAAACTTTGGTCAACCTGTTCTTTATGATTCTCTTTTAAGCGAATAGCTCCTAATTGTAATGTTTTTGTGCTTTTATCCATAAAGAAAGGGAATCGCTTTGATTTGTATCCAAAAAAAGTAATTTCTAAAATATGATCTCCTGGTTTAATTTCATTTAATTTAAAATTTCCATCAAGATCTGAATAGGTTTTGGTTACTTCTTTCAAAAGTAAAATTTGAGCATTTACAAGTGATTTTCCAGAATAATCGTCTATTATTCTACCTTCAATTGAGGGAATAATTTGTGTTTTTATACTTTGAAAAGAAACTATTAGAAAAAAAATAAATGCAAAATTGTTTTTCATAACTTTTTAAAGATGAAAAGATTAGTTGTTATTTTTTTAATGCCATGAAAAGAAAAAAGTTAACATAAAAAAAAGTTTAAAAAAAATGTTAACCTTTTAAATTGAATGTTACTAATAGACAAACAATCCATATTTGATTGTCAGTAAAAAGCTACATATCGTTCTTATTTTTTCTGCTTTTCATTATACAAATCCCTCATTGTCAGAATTCCAACTTTAAGATAAGAACGATTGCTTTTTATAATGTAGAAAACCTGTTTGATACGATAAATAATCCTGATACTTTTGATGATGACTTTACACCAAATGGAAAAAATGGATATACTTCAAAAATTTATTGGGAAAAAATTAATAGGACTGGTAGAGTAATTTCTAATATAGGTTATGAAACAACCAAAAATTCACCGGTGATCATTGGTTTGGCAGAAATTGAAAACAGACCTGTACTGGAAGATCTAATCCATTCAGAATATCTTAAAAATAAGCGTTATAATATTATTCATTTTGATTCACCTGACAGAAGAGGTATTGATGTGGCATTATTATATCAAGAAAAATATTTTACTCCTTTATATCAAAAGAATTATGAAGTGAAACTATGGGATGAAGAAGGGAAAAGGATCTTTACGCGTGATATTCTTGTGGCTTACGGACTTTTAGAGGATGAACCGATACATATTGTTGTAAATCATTGGCCATCGCGACGCGGAGGTGAAAAAAGAAGTAAATCAAAAAGAGCAAAAGCTGCTTATATAGTCAATCAAATAGTTGAAAATATTTACTTGGAAAATATGGATGCAAAGATCATTGTGATGGGTGATTTTAATGATGATCCAATAGATGATAGTATAAAAAATGGACTTTTTAGTGTTGGAAAGGTTAAAGAGATAGATCAAAATTCATTATTCAACCCAATGGAAAAAATGTACAAACAAGGTTTAAACACTCTGGGTTACAGGGATGGAATAAATCTTTTTGATCAAATTATTTTGAGTTCAAATTATATTTCTACAAATAAAAAATATGATACTTATAAGTTTTTTAAAGCTGGTATTTATAATCCTCCTTTCGTTATTACACAAAAAGGTAAATATAAAGGCTACCCTTTTAGAAGCTTTCAAAATAACCATTATTCGAGTGGATATAGTGATCATTTTCCGGTTTATATTTATCTGATAAAAAAAGCCCCAACTTTCGTTGAGGCTTCTAAAATATCTAGCAAAACTAATTCATATTAGTTAGCCCACCATACTGGTACATCTGGCTCTTGCCAGTTTTTCCCTACTACATCTGCATTAGCAGTTTTTTCTGAAGTTGGATAAATAGCTCTTACATACCATTTGCCAACCATTTCGCTTTCATCATCTTCACCTTCTAAACGCAATGCAAGTCCTTTAAACACATCACTTGAAAAATTATAACGTCTAAAATCTACATAAGTTTCTGTATTATGAATATTTGCGATATATTTTTCTTTCATGATATGATTTAGCATTAAGCCTGCTTCGCCAACATCTACAGAAGTATCTGCCATATAATCAGAACCATTTGCTTTTACTTTGCTCATATTAGCAGAAATACCATTCATATATGATACATATGCATCTGCTGTACTTCCAACGCTTGTTTCATTTCCTCCATTTTTCAAAAATTGTGCTTCTGCCTTGATAAACATTGCCTCCGCATAAGTAATTAAAATTAACGGAGCACCATTTGAAGTAAGAAAACCTCCATCTTTAAAAAATACGTTTCTTTGTTCACCATCAGAAGATTCTCCTTCACCACCATTCATACCACCTCTCCATGGAGTTGTAGCTTCATCATCAGCGATAGCTCTGGCATAATCATTTTGGATCAATCTAACATATAATTTAGATAAACGAGGATCCACTAAAACAGCTCCACTTTCAAACGGATAAGTAGTACCATTTAACATACTAACGATCTGATCATTTGGGCCTTTATAATAATTTCCTGTTTGTGCAGTTAATACATTTCCTGAGTACCAAGGATTGATCTTATCACTAGGCATTCCTAATTGAAAATCATCTAAATTTGATGTAAATCCATTCTCGATAGAGGCTAGAACATCAGATGGACTTGCCATTCCTTTATTCATTAATCTCAATTGGAAACGAGCCTTATAAGTATAAGCGGCTCTAGTCCATTGGTCGTAATCACCATTATAGATCAAATCTTCTGAACCTAAACTAAATCCTGAATCATCTGAACCTTGCAAAGTTGCAATAGCTTTATCTAATAAAGTAATAATATCTGTATAAACCTGTTGTCCGGAATCATACTCAGGATAAACAGTTTCAAGTGGATCAGTAGCTTGAGAATAAGGTACATTATCCCAATTGTCAACAGCTAAGCCCATATTTATAGCTTCAATTATTTCAGCAACAGCTCTGTATTTTTTTGCACCTACAGCATCAGCTTTTGCCTGAATAACCCTAACATTTGGAAGAATACTTAAATATATAGTATTCCAGGTAGAAGAGTTTTGCGTTTTTCCTGCTGCACTGTAACCATACCCACCAAAATACTGCGAATAATTACCAAAAGTAGCTTCTGTATAATAATTTGCATATACAGTTTTTTGTAATACAGGAGCCATTAATGTGGCCATATCAACATCCTTCACATTTACTGCATCTGAAGGAGTATTTACATCTAAATAGTCATCACAACTCGTAAATCCTACGGCTATCAATGCTATTATAATCGTTTTTAAAATTAAATTTTTCATCTTTATCATCATTTTTTAAAATCCTATGGAAACTCCAAAAGAATAATTTTCGGTTAATGGTAAACTTCTTCCCGCAAATCCGTAGATATTACTTCCTGCACTAAATGCACTTCCTTCGGGATCAAATCCGTCATACTCTGTCCATAATAAAACATTTGAGGCATTTGCACTAATAATAAAGTTTCTAACGCCAACTCTTTGTAAGAAATGACCTGAAATATCATAAGATATACCAATATTTCTTAATTTAACAAATGATGCATCTTGTAAATACACTTCTGCAGCACCTGTAAATTTATTCCAGCTTCTATAGTAGCTTTCATCTAAACCATAGGCAGTTGGAATTGTATTTTTAACATATGCGCCAGGATTGGTAGGGTCTTCCATCACACCATCTAAGACATAGTCATCAATATTTCTCAATTCAGTTACAGCACTAGTACCGTTTCTAATCATTGTACGACGAGCCCAGCTGTATTTATCGCCTCCTTCTTGCCATTCCACCAAGAAATTAAATCTAAAATTTTTCCATCTTAAATCTGAACCTATGGACATATTGAAATCTGGCATTGCATTACCTACTTTGGAGTAATTATTTTCGCCATTACCATCACTATCATATTCCAGATTTGGATAACCATCCGTATCAATAAAGCGCTGACCATCTTTATACTCCCAGTTATATCCGTAAAGAGTACCCATTTTGTCTCCTTCTTTTAGATCTAAGAATATTTCAGGAGCACCATCTCCATAAAAATACATGCTACTTACATCTTCCGGCAAGTCAATTACTTTACCTTCATTTGTACTGAAATTATATATTAAATCCCATGAAAAATCCTTATTTTGAATTATAGTACCGCTAATCATTAATTCATGTCCTTTTGATTGGTAATGTCCAGCATTTCTTGTATACTCCTCAATACCTGTTGAATGAGCTAAAGGTACATTAAAAATAGCATCATAAGTATCTGATACATAATAAGCATAATCAACACGCAAACGATTTCTAAAGAAACGCAAATCAGTACCAACTTCCCAGCCTTTTGTACGTTCAGGTTTAAGGTCAGCATGGCCAACTTTAGTAGCCGTACTCAAGCCTCCTGAATTACCCCATGGAAAATTACTGGCAGGATAAAAATGTTCTCCTAATAATCCTGTCTTCCCAAATAATGTTCCATTTCCAACCTCAGCATAAGACCCTCTTAATTTACCAAATGAAAAGAAATCATTCTCACCAAAAAGTCTAGACATATCCCATGCTAAACTTACAGAAGGATAGAAAAAACTATTATTATCTTTTGGTAATGTTGAAACCCAGTCATTTCTGCCTGCAATGGTTAAGAATAAAATATTGTCATAATCAAATTTTGCTTCTCCAAACAAACCAATCAAACGTTCTTGTGTGGTCCAGTTTTGTGCGGTTCTGTTTGCTGTATTACTCATATTATTAAAGTGAGGGATATTAAATCCTTCTCCTCTTTGCCACTGATAATCTCGTTTAAAATCAGTAATTTGATTACCAATTAAGTAAGAACTGTGAAATTTATCAGAAAAATCTTTCCTAAAAGAAATGATCAGATTAGATTCTAATCCAAAATATACTTTTGCCTGATTAATGATAGATCCGTTTACTTTTGATCCCAGATCTAATTCAGGTGCAACAAAACGATTTTTTAATTCCGTATAATTATCCACTTGTGCGGTATAATTTACATTTACCCATTCTGCAGGAGCCCAGTTTAAATTAAGAGTTCCTATCCAACGATTGGTATCTTGTGTCAAACCACTAACTTCAGCATTATAACGTGGGTTATCAATCCATGGTGTAAAAACTCGCTGAGTTCCATCAGGGTTTTTGTAATCATTAATTGGGAAAGTTGGAGAATAATATGCCAACGCACTCATTACTGATTTATCACCACCTGCGGGTTGTCTGTTATCTGAATTTGTATATTGGACAGATGAGTTGATTTTAAAAGTATTGGACACCTCGTAGCCAGCCTTAAATCGTATAGATGTTTTGTCGAATTCATTTCCTGGTGTTGTACCGGTTGACCCAACATTTCCTACTGAAAAATAGTAGTCCAGTTTGTCATTTGCACCTGCAATGTTAAAGTTTATGGTATTGTTAATCCCAGTTCTAAACAATTCATAAGGATCATAAAAACGATCGTTTGATAGATCTACTACAGTTCCGTCAGGTTTTATATATTCATCATCTGAATATAAAGGACCCCATGTATGAAATGGTGTACTTGTACTTACTTTGGTAAAACCAGTTTCCGTTTCAGGAGTGTATAATACTTCAGGAATTTGGGTATAACCTTCACGATATAATTTTTGCTGGTCAGGTGTTTTTGTAACCTTACTAAAAGTAGTTGCCATCGAAATATTTACTTTAGCTTTACCCTGTTGACCTCTTTTGGTCGTAATCACAATTACACCATTTGCGCCTCTTATTCCGTAAAGAGCTGTTGCTGCGGTACCTTTTAAAATATTGTAGGTTTCAATATCATCCGGATTGATATCACCAGCTCTACTGGAAAGACCAAATTGAGCAGTTGATGAAGATCCTGATGATCCAGCGCCTTCTGAAGGTGTTAGGTTGGTTGCACCTGTGTCATTGTTGACAGAAACTCCATCCACAATAATCAATGGCTGGTTATTTTGACCTGGGTTCATAGAAGAAACCCCTCTTATCAAAATATCAACACTACCCCCTGCTGTACCAGAACTTGGTGCAACACTTAAACCTGCAACTCTACCTTGTAATGCAGAAACGGCATTGGTTTGTCCTGATAGGTCAAGATCTTCCGTTTTAACTTGTGATACAGAATAAGCCAATTGTTTTTCCTTTTGACCAATACCAAAGGCTGTTGTTATTACAACCTCGTCTAGTTCATTTGCATCTTCCACTAAAGACACATTTACAGTATTCCCTGATACTGTAACTTCCTGGTTTGCAAACCCAACAAATGAAAAGATCAATACGTCTCCTTGCGAAGCTTCCATTGCATACTTTCCATCAAAATCAGTTGCAGTCCCGTCGTTCGTTCCTTTAATTAGAATATTTACTCCCGGTAATACAGCTCCAGATTCATCTGTAACTGTCCCCATTACAGTTGTTTGTGCAAACAACATTTGGGAGGCCGAAATAAATAAAACCAATAAAGAAAACAAGTACTTGTTTCTCATAATTTGATTGAATTTTTGTTAATAATTAATATTATTTGAATTGATAATAAAGCTAATATAAAGTATAATTGTTAATAATTGCACAAAAATGCATAAAAACGTGCATTTTTTAACACTAATCAAGTAATAGTTTATAAATATTGGTTATATCTTCACTATTTTCTTATTTTTTTTAGGAATAATATTGTTTACTTTTGATAATAGAAAGCATAAATAATTAAATATCAATATACCTCTTAAATTTGAATATGCGTTGGAAGAATAAAAATAATCCTAAAAAAAAGAAGATTGATAAACTAAGTGTAGAACTGGGTATTGATCGTACTATTGCCGGATTGCTAGTACAACGGGATATTGAAACATTTGAGCAGGCAAAATATTTTTTCAGACCTAGCTTGAATGATCTGTACAACCCTTATTTAATGAAAGATATGGATCTTGCTGTGCAGAGAATTGAAAAAGCAATTTTCCAACAGGAAAATATTATGGTCTATGGTGATTATGATGTAGATGGCACTACTTCAGTAGCATTGGTTTATTCTTATTTAATCACTTTTTATCCTCATATTACTACTTATATACCTGATAGATATGATGAAGGGTATGGTATTTCGTATAAAAGTATTGATTTTGCCAGTGATAATGATATTACCTTGATTATTGCCTTGGATTGTGGTATCAAAGCAATTGATAAAATTGCTTACGCCAATGAAAAAAACATTAGTTTTATTATTTGTGATCACCATCGTCCGGGAGATAAAATTCCAAACGCCATAGCAGTTTTAGATCCAAAACGTGAAGATTGCAATTATCCTTATGATGAATTGTGTGGTTGTGGGATTGGATTTAAATTAATTCAGGCTATAGCCGAAAAGAAAAAACAAACTATTGACGATCTTATTCCATATTTGGATCTTGTTGCAACTGCCATTGCTGCAGATATTGTACCTATTACTGGTGAAAACAGAATTCTTGCATCTTTTGGTTTAGATGTGATCAATTCAAAACCACGCCCGGGAATCAAAGCATTGATACATAATATAAACAGAGGTGCTTTGACCATAACAGATGTGGTTTTTGTTATAGCTCCAAGGATCAATGCAGCAGGAAGAATTAAACATGGACTGTATGCAGTCGAATTATTAATTGAAAATGATTTTGAAAAGGCGCAAAAATATGCATCGGATATTGAACAGTTCAATTTAACACGAAAAGATCTTGATAAAAGTATCACAATAGAAGCTCTGCAACAAATTAAAGAAAACAAGGAGGAGCAAAATTTTACCAGTGTAGTTTTTGACCCTGAATGGCATAAAGGTGTGATCGGAATTGTTGCTTCCAGATTGATAGAAACCTATTACAGACCTACTTTGGTTTTTACAAAAAGTGGTGATTTTTTGGCAGCTTCCGCCAGATCTGTAAAAGGATTTGATATATATGATGCTCTGGAAAAAAGCAGTTCATTTATTGAACAATTTGGCGGACATAAATATGCTGCCGGACTTACTTTAAAACCAGAGAATTATCAAAAATTTAAAGATCTGTTTGAAAAAGTAGTAAAGGAAAGCATTCCTAAAGAATTGCTTATTCCTGAAATTGCCATTGATGCAGACCTTTTTTTATCAGATATTACTCCAAAATTTAATAGAATTATCAAGCAATTCGGTCCTTTTGGTCCAAAGAATATGAAACCTATTTTTAAAGCAACTGGTTTGCGAGATAATGGTTATGGTAAAAAAGTTGGGAAAGAAGAGGAACACTTAAAACTGAACATCATTTCCGGTGCTGATCAAAAAACATATAACGCTATTGGTTTTGGTCTGGGTAAAAAATTTGACGAGATCAATAATGGAAAATCATTTGATGCGGTATTCACTATTGAAGAAAATCATTGGAATGGAATTACCTCTTTACAGCTGAATATTAAGGATTTAAAAAGTTAAAAAATTGAATAGAACAGAAGGTTCTATTTAGTGTGAAACACCAATAATGACATAATCAATCAGTTAATCCATTTTTTAAAAAATGAATCTAAATTTTGTTGGCTTGACCGTTCAATTGCATCTTTAAATATTTGTGTTGTTACACTTTTTCCATAATACATTTGCGAGTAGTATTTTATAGCTTTCCAAAAAGTTTTGTCACCTAATTCCATTCGTAGCCTATGTAGTACATAAGCTCCTTTAAAATAGACTAAATTTTTATCGTTCTTAGTTGGACTGTCCCAATTACTAAAAACTAAAGGTTTATCAAATCCTTTATGTTTAATATCTTGGTAAACTTTGTAGTAAGAATTAATATCAGCTTGGTATTTATTTTCTCCAAAGCGATGTTGATTGTATGCGGCAGACATGTATGTTGCAAATCCTTCATTTAGCCAAAAGTGATTCCAGTTTTTGCAGGTAATCATATTACCCCACCATTGATGGGCTAATTCATGTGAAATTAGATTGGTTTCTGTACTATCTTTAAGAACAAGTTTTCCATAAGAGTCTCTTAATACAGCAAAGCCTGACATTTCTTGGTAATGGTTTCCTATCAAAATTTGAGAATATGTATTTTGAAAATATTTAACCCCTGATTTTTCTTCAAAAAAATTCATCATATCTTGGGTATATTGAAAGATACTATCGAGTTGAGGATTGGTGTAATTTGTAGAATAATAGGAAAGCTTTGTTTTATCAGTCATTTGTTCGCTGTTGTTGAATTGACCAATAGCAAACCCATAAGTATAACTTGAAGTTTCTTGAGATTGCTTCCAAAAATATTTTAATTGCTTATTTCCATATTGTTTTTTGAATAATAAGTCGCCATTAGCAACACAGTTTAACGAATCAGGAATTGTAAGTTCTATCAAAATACTTGCTCGATCATGTGGTTGAAAGTTGCAAATCATCCATTCATTAGAATGAAACACCGTATATGCTAAGTTGTTTTCCGGCTGGATAATTAAACCTTTTGCAGGTGTTCCTTCATACTCAATTTCAACAGTATTTAAACGATCTCTTTTCTTATGAATGTAAATTGTTAACACTCCTTTTTGTTGAGAATAGCTTTTAAGTGATTTTCCAATAACATTACTTATTTTAAGATTACCACACTGAAAATGAACTTGGTTTTCGGATGCAGGTATTTGGAAATTGATTCTCGTTTTCCCCTTAATATATTTAGTATTGATGTTTGGTTCTAATTGAACTTCGTAGCTTATGACATCAAGATCATTCGATTCTTGAGTTTTTTGTGAAAACAGAATATTAGTAGTAACAACTAAAAATAAAATAGAAGCAGCAAATGATTTAAACATTATTGTTTTTAGAATTAAAAAATGATTACTGCTATAAATTTTCATAGTTGATGATTATTCCTTCTATGTAAAAAGTTTTAAAGTCTCTTTAATTTTTTAATAGTCTCTTTCGGATTCTTACTCTTAAAAACAAAACTTCCTGCAACCAAAACATTTGCACCCGTGTCAACCAGTTTTTCAATATTTTGATCACTTACACCACCATCTACTTCGATTAATGCTTTTGACCCTGTTTTTTTAATTAACTCACGTAGCTGCTTTATTTTTTTATACGTATTTTCAATAAAACTTTGTCCGCCAAAACCAGGATTTACACTCATGATCAAAACCATATCCAAATCTGCAATAATATCTTCCAATACAGCAACAGGAGTATGCGGATTTAAAGAAACTCCTGCTTGCATTCCTTCTTGTTTTATTGTCTGCACCGTTCGGTGTAAATGATTACAGACTTCATAGTGTACAGTTAAAATATCTGCACCAGCTTTTTTAAAATCTTTGATAAACTTATCAGGATCAACGATCATCAAATGAACATCCATCGGTTTTTTTGCATGTTTTTTAATAGCGGAAATAACCGGCATTCCAAATGAAATATTTGGTACAAAAACACCATCCATTACATCAATATGAAACCAGTCGGCTTCACTTTGATTAACCATTTCTATTTCTTTTTGAAGGTTGGCAAAATCGGCTGCCAGAATTGAAGGAGCAATGAGGTGTGACATGGTTTTTCTTTTTGGTAAAAATAGAATAAATTCAATATTAAAATTCAATATTTCAATATTTAAAATTATCACATTCTGATAATAAAAAAAAGCCCATGATAAATCATGAGCTTTAAATTGTCTAATCTAGTATAGATTAACCCAAATAGGTTCTCAAAATTTTACTTCTTGAAGTGTGTTTCAATCTACGGATTGCTTTTTCTTTGATCTGGCGAACACGTTCACGTGTAAGATCAAAAGTTTCCCCAATTTCTTCTAAGGTCATTGGATGTGCATCACCTAGTCCAAAATATAATTTAACAACATCTGCCTCTCTTGGAGTTAATGTTTCTAATGCTCTTAAAATTTCTACTTTTAATGATTCGTGTAATAAAGCTCTATCTGGATTTGGAGATTCTCCTGAGTTTAAAACATCATATAAGTTTGAATCTTCTCCTTCAATTAACGGAGCATCCATTGATACGTGACGACCAGAATTTTTCATGGATTCTTTTACATCTGTCACTGTCATATCCAGTTCCTTTGCAATTTCCTCTGCAGAAGGTGGTCTTTCATTTTCTTGCTCTAATCTTGCAAAAGTTTTATTGATCTTATTGATAGAACCAATTTTATTCAATGGCAACCTTACAATTCTGGATTGCTCAGCTAATGCCTGCAAAATAGATTGACGAATCCACCAAACGGCATAGGAAATAAATTTAAATCCACGAGTTTCATCAAATCGTTTTGCTGCTTTTATTAAACCTAAGTTACCTTCATTAATCAAATCCGGTAAGGTTAAGCCTTGATTTTGATACTGTTTTGCAACAGATACTACAAATCGTAAGTTTGCTTTTGTTAATTTTTCTAAAGCTATCTGGTCACCTGCCTTAATCCGTTGTGCCAATTCAACCTCCATATCTGCGGTGATCAAATCTACTTTTCCAATTTCCTGAAGATATTTATCTAAGGATGCTGTTTCTCGGTTGGTAACCTGTTTTGTTATTTTTAGCTGTCTCATTTAAGAATTTTAAATTTATTTTATCAAGTCTGCATTAGCTAATACGTATAATCTAGAGTAAATGTTACAAAAAAGGTGAGAAAAATAAAAAACCACCTGTTTTTCAGGTGGTTCTATTACGTTTATTGTGCCAAAGTTAATTAATCTCTTCTGCGATTATCTCTTCCTCTGTTATCACGGCCACGATTGTCTCTTCCTCTGTTATTATCACGTTCACGTGGAGGTCTTTCAACAAAACCTTCAGGTTTCTCTAATAAAGCTTTACGAGATACTTTTTCTTTACGGGTTCTTGGATCAAGACCAAAATATTTTACCTCAAGAATATCTCCCATATTTACAACATCGCTTACGTTATTGGTACGTTCCCATGCCAATTCACTTACGTGAAGTAAAACTTCATTTCCAGGAGCTTCAACATACTCAACAACAGCACCAAAATCTAACATTTTGATTACTTTAACTTCGTATACATTTCCTTTTTCTGGCTTGAATAATAAAGAGTCTATTTTAGCCAATACAGCATCAATACCATCTTGATTTGTTCCTAAGATCTCAACAATACCTTCTTCAGTAACAGGATCTTCATTAATTACAATGGTACATCCTGTTTCTTTTTGTAATTCCTGAATTACTTTTCCACCAGGACCGATCAAAGCACCAATATATTCTCCAGGAATAGTTCTTGTAACCATTTTTGGAGCATGTGATTTCACATCTTCATTTGCCTGAGAAATTGTATCTGTAATTTTACCTAAAATATGTAAACGACCTTCACGAGCTTGTTTCAATGCATTTACAAGAATTTCATAAGATAATCCTTTTACTTTAATATCCATTTGACAAGCAGTAATACCCTCTTCGGTACCCGTTACTTTAAAATCCATGTCACCTAAATGATCTTCATCTCCTAAAATGTCAGATAACACTGCATATTTTCCTGTTTCTGCATCAGAAATCAATCCCATTGCAATACCTGAAACTGGACTTTTCATTTGCACACCTGCATCCATTAAAGCCATAGTACCAGAACAAACTGTTGCCATAGATGATGAACCATTAGATTCTAAAACTTCAGAAACTACTCTTACCGTATAAGGGCAATCAGAAGGAATCATACCTTTTAAAGCACGTTGTGCTAAATTACCATGTCCCACTTCTCTACGTGAAGTACCTCTTAAAGGTCTTGCTTCACCTGTACAAAATGGGGGAAAATTATAATGTAAATAGAAAGTTTCTTCTCCTTCAAAAGAAGGCATATCTATTTTATTTGCTTCTCTGGAAGTTCCAAGAGTTACAGTTGCTAATGCTTGTGTTTCACCACGAGTAAAGATAGCCGAACCATGTGTAGATGGTAAATAATCAACCTCACACCAAATAGGGCGAATCTCTGTAGTTTTTCTACCGTCTAAACGTAAACCTTCGTCTAAAGTAAGGTTACGAATCGCTGCTTTTTCTGCTTTGTGGTAATATTTTGAAACTAGGTCTCCAAAATCAGCCAATTCTTCTTCAGAAAAATTTGCTTTAACTTCTTCTTTTATTTCTGCGAAAGCACTAGTTCTTTCTTGTTTTGATGATCCATTTTTAGCAATAGCGTATACTTTATCGTAAGCCATTCCTTTAATTTTCTCAGCAAGATCAGCATCTTCTCTTTCTTCTGTATATTCACGAGTTTCTTTTTTTCCAAATGCTTCTGCTAATTTTATTTGCGCAGCACATTGTACTTTAATGGCTTCGTGTCCAAACTTAATGGCTTCTACCATTTCTTCTTCTGAAATCTCATCTAGTTCACCCTCCACCATCATTACTGAATCAGCAGAAGCACCAATCATCATTTCGATATCAGATTCTGCTAATTGTGCTCTTGATGGGTTAATGATAAACTCTCCGTTTACACGACCAACACGAACTTCAGAAATAGCACATTCAAATGGGAAATCTGATAATTGAATTGCCGCAGATGCTGCTAAACCAGCCATTGCATCAGGCATTACATCTTCATCATGAGACATCATTTGAATCATCACCTGTGTTTCTGCATGATAATCTTTAGGGAAAAGTGGACGTAAAACGCGGTCTACCAATCTCATTGTTAATACTTCGCCATCACTTGGTCTTGCTTCTCTTTTGAAAAAACCACCTGGATAACGACCTGCTGCCGCAAATTTTTCACGATAATCTACGGTTAAAGGTAAAAAATCAAGGTCACTTTGTTTGTAATTAGATACTACTGTACATAATAACATACAGTTACCTGATTGAACAACAACAGAACCGTGTGCCTGTTTTGCTAATTTTCCTGTTTCGATGGAGATTTGTCTTCCATCACCGAGGTCAATAACCTCTTTAAATACTTTTGGAATCATAATTTGTTTTTTGAATTTACTTTTTCATAAGTAAATTTGTTAATTCATGGTTAAACTTTGTAGTTGTGTTGTTGTTTGCCAATGAATTACTTAGTTTCTTAACAGAATATTTATTAAGATTTGAGTATTTTTTTACAAATTTAATCAAATAAATTACTCAATTTGAACTTACTTGATTTTTTTAAAAAATAAAAGAGAGGCATAAAGCCTCTCTAAAATTTATTTTCTTAAACCTAATTCTTTAACTATTGCACGATATCTTGTAATATCGGTTTTAATTAAATAGTTTAATAAATTTCGTCGTTTACCTACTAATTTCACCAACGATCGTTGTGTATTAAAATCTTTACGATTGTTTTTTAAATGTTCAGTCAAATGGTTGATTCTGTAGGTGAACAAAGCAATTTGTCCTTCAGAAGAAC
This sequence comes from Flavobacteriaceae bacterium, assembly GCA_016744615.1. Classification (GTDB taxonomy): domain Bacteria; phylum Bacteroidota; class Bacteroidia; order Flavobacteriales; family Flavobacteriaceae; genus Lutimonas. The sequence continues at coordinate 29,545 of JADGEA010000003.1, read as the reverse complement.
CAGTGTCTTTTTGAGATTTTCCATGTTTTGTAAAAATCTCACTCTTTTTTTCAGCTGTTAAATACATGCTAACATTAAATTTTGATTAATAATTTTTATGTACTATTATTTTAATAGGCGGCAAAGATAGCGCTATTATTTTGATTGACAATAAATTAAATTTACTACTTTTACAATCTCTCCCTGTATTTTAAACCTTTTGATTTATAATAAGTCAAAGAATTATCTGTTTATATAAAATTGTTATGAATTATTAATCTAAAACTTTAAAAAATGAAACAGCTTAAACAAATCTTTACAGGAATTGCAATGTTTACAATTACCAGTTTAATGCTAACAAGTTGCGAATCTGATAATCTAAAACTTGACACAGAAGCAAACGAGCAAAATATTGAAAGTGCAATTACACAAACTGAAATTGATAATGTTAGTGAAGAGATCAATGAAATTGGTGAAAGTATTTATTTAATGTATGGAAGCACGATAGCCTCAAAAGATTCTAATCCTAAAAATGAAATGCAAGGAAGAGAATTACCTGAATGTTTAACCATAACCAAGATTATCACATTTGATAAAATAAATATAACACTTGATTATGGAGACGGCTGTTTAAACAAAAATGAAAACTATTTGAGTGGAAAAATAATGTTGGCTATTGGTCTTAATATTGGTGAAAAATCAATTTCTATCGATTATACGTTTGATGATTTTTACTTTAACGGTAAACAGGTAGAAGGTGAAATGAATAAAAGTAAAATAAGGATGAATGATAGTGGTAATCCTGTAATCACAATAACAAAAGATATAAAAATCACCTGGGAAAATGGTGAATTTATTACTATCAAAGGAGAAAGACAAAGAGAATGGATAGAAGGTTTTGGTAATAAAATTTGGGGAGATAATGTGTTTTCAATTACTGGAACATGGACTATTACAAAAAGAAATGGTACCATTGAAACTGCAAAAATAATTATACCTTTGATTCGTAAAGCTGCTTGTAGATTTATTGTTAGCGGGATAGTTGAAATTAATAAAAAAGCTGTAATTACAACTATTGATTATGGAAATGGTGAATGTGATAACATTGCTATAGGAAACAGTAACGGAAAAGAGTTTGAAATTCAACTGGGAAAAAGAAAAAAATAAAAATATTTTGAGTTTTTTTATAGGGAATGTTTGCAGTTATTAATTGTGGACATTCTTTTTTTATGGTAAACAATTTGAAATACCTGATTTGTTGTGCAAAAATTTTATTATTTTTATTGCCATTTAAAAATTGTTTGTATTGTTTAATTTTCAATCATTTATTAGAGTTAGCCTTGTTTTGACCTTTGTTTTGTTGAATTTCAGCAAATCCTATGCACAGGCAGAATGGGCCGAATATCTTGCTAGAAAAAACAAAAATTTAATGTCAATTCAGGTTGATATGGAATTTGATTACAATAGACCTAATTATAAAAATCTTTTAATTGTTGGTAAAAAGTATAATGGTTGTTTTAAAAACGGCTTTCCAAATGAAGCTGGTTTAAATGAAATATATACTTTTTCAGATGCAACAGAAAATGCATTAAATAAAATGACCAAGAATAAACTGGTCGGAATTATTACCTATAATTGTATTGCACTTGATGTATATTATATAAAAGACACAATAAATATAAGGAAGAATCTAGAAAACTTATATATCAGAGAATTTAATGATGATAAAAACTATATCTATCTTAAAAAAGATAAAAATCAGAAATACTATTATAGCAATCTTTTCCCACAAAACTTATCATCCAATTATTTTACAGCGAATGAATATCTTATTGAATTAGCCAATGCTGGAGATAAATTAGATGATAAAAGACTGGTGATACATTGGGCATATTTTAAAAGTAGAAAAAAGAGAGAGAAATTTATAAAAGACCTAAAAGATTTTGCATATCAGGTTGATACTATATTCTTGGATAAGAAAGACAAATATCCTTATCATTTGAAATTTTCAAAAGAGAGTGCAGTTGATCCATATTCAATTATTGATCTTACAAATAAAATTCAGAACAGGATTTACTATTACAATTCAATTTATGGAGGCTGGGGTTTTGATCCTAAAACAGAGGATTAATATTATAAAAACAACTATATTAGAAAGCTTATTATCAACTAATTAATATTTTTTACAATTGAAACAGCCGTTATGAAAAAACTTATCCTAATTCCTTTATTGTTATTGTCAGTTTATTCTTTTTCTCAGGAAACAGAACAAAAAAAGAAATCACATGAATTCAAATTAAATGCTTTTAACACCTTAATATTTAAGTCTCTAGAAGGCTCCTATGAATATTTAATTAATAAAGAATCTTCTGTAGGAATCTCTATGATGGTTAACCTTAATGACGAATTTAATGAAGGCCCTGAGTACGCTGAAACATTTGCAATAACTCCATTTTACCGACGCTTTTTTTCAAGAAAATATGCCTGGGGTTTTTTTATGGAAGCATTTGGAATGTATAATAAACAACAGGATGATTATTATGAATATGATTATAGTTCTTCTGTTGATGATTCATACAGAACTAATAGTGTAGATGAGGAGACAAATAATTTTGCTCTAGGAATATCCATTGGAGGAAAATTTGTAAGCCAAAATGGATTTGCTTTTGAGTTTTATGGAGGTGTTGGTCGTAATTTATTTACAAGTGACAGTCGTTATAATTATGAATTTGTCCCTCGATTAGGAGTTTCCTTTGGTTATCGTTTTTAATAATGAATACTCCATTAAAACTAAAGTATTCAAACTAAAATTAATGTATTATGCATAGATTTATCAAATTTATTTCACTTATATTTCTTTTTATAGTTGGACCAACTTCAATAATTGCACAAGAATCAATAAAAAAAGCTGTTCCTGTTTTTAAAGATGGTGAAGCCCAGATAGTAGAAGTATTTAATGATCCTGAAAAATGGATCAGAACAGATCTTTGGGTAGAAACTGAGTTTGATACCGATGGTGATGGAAAATTGGACAGAATGCATGTAGATGTTACTCGTCCGTACCAGACAGATACTGAAGGGTTAAAACTTCCGATTGTATATATTTCCAGCCCGTATTTTGCAGGTGTTGCCCCTAATGTTAAAGGCTTATTTTGGGATGTTAAACACGAATTGGGAGAGCCAACACCACAAGAACGTGTACACCCTGAAGTTACACGAAGAGGTGAAAGACCAATTATTTCTAGTTCACATATCAAAACATGGGTGCCAAGAGGGTATATTGTAGTGCATTCTTCTTCACCTGGTACCGGACTTTCACAAGGGTCCCCAACTATTGGTGGTGATAATGAGTCACTTGCTCCAAAGGCTGTGATCGATTGGTTGTGTGGAAGAATTCCCGGATATACTTCTATTGATGGTAATGAAAAGGTAAAAGCATTTTGGTCTACCGGAAAAGTAGGAATGACCGGAACTTCCTATAATGGAACACTTCCTTTAGCAGCTGCAACTACCGGAGTTGAAGGGTTAAAAGCAATCATTCCTATTGCTCCTAACACGTCCTATTATCACTATTATCGTTCTAATGGTTTGGTTAGGTCTCCCGGAGGATATTTGGGCGAGGATGTGGATGTTCTATATGATTTTATCCATAGTGGTGATGAATCTAAACGAGCTTATAACAATAAAACGGTTCGTGACACAGAAATGAAAAATGGTATGGATAGAATTACTGGAGATTATAATGATTTTTGGGCAGGTCGTGATTATTTAAATGATATGAAACCGATGAAAGCTGCTTTGTTGATGTCTCACGGTTTTAATGACTGGAATGTAATGCCTGAACATAGTTATAGAATCTATAAAGCTGCAAAAGAAAAAGGTTTACCAGTTCAGATATTTTATCATCAAAACGGACATGGAGGACCTCCACCAATGAAAATGATGAATAGGTGGTTTACACGTTATTTGTTTGGAATTGAAAATGGTGTTGAAAATGATCCAAAAGCATGGATTGTTCGTGAAAATGATAAAAGAGAAGATCCAACTTCCTATAAAGATTTTCCAAATCCAGATGCTACTCCTGTTAAACTTCATTTGATTTCCGGTGCACCGGAAAAAGGTAAAATGAGTTTGAGCAAACCAAAAAAACAAGGAAAGGAAACTCTAGTTGATAATTATTCCTTTTCAGGATCTTCATTAGCAAAAGCTGAACATACCAATCACAGATTGATTTATGTTACCCCTATTTTGAAAGAGGAAGTTCATATTTCAGGAATTCCAAGAGTTACCATTAAATTGAGTAGTAGCAAACCAGCTGCTAATCTTTCTGTTTGGTTGGTTTCATTGCCATGGAAGGAAGGAGAAAAAGTTAAAATAACCGAAAACATTATCAATCGAGGTTGGGCAGATCCTCAGAATTATAAATCATTAACAAAAAGTGACCCTTTAAAACTAGGTAAATTCTATGAAGTTTCCTTTGATTTGATGCCTGATGATCAGATCATCCCGAAAGGGCAACAAATAGGTCTGATGATATTTTCAAGTGATAGTGAGTTTACACTTTTACCTAAACCCGGAACAGAATTAACCATTGATATAGATGCAACAACACTGATGATTCCTGTAGTTGGGGGAGAAGAGGCTTTTAAAAATGCTGTTAAATAGTACTTTTTTTAAGTTTATAAATGTAGCTGAATTTTATATCTGTTTAGGATCTTCATAAGAAATAGCATCATAATGGAGAAAAATAAGGACCAGATAATTCCTGGGACTCCACTATCAAAATATTCAGGAAGAATTTTAATTCCCAAAGCTTTATTGAAATAAATAATGATTCCCGGAAGGATATAAATTAAAAGAGGATTTGCAGCGGCAGGTATAAAAAATTCACTCCATTCTGATTTTTTATTGATATCCATCAACCAATATAAAAAATAGAATATAGCTATACATATGGCTATAGAATATAATGCCCATGAAGGTGTTCCTCTTATTTTTGAGACTTCGTAATAAGGTTGTAATATATACCCTAATAGGAGAACAAGAATACCGAACCCAATCACTTTCCAATAATTATTTTTAGAACCTTTTGTATCAAAAATAAAGAGTGAGACAATGGTTCCGGCACTAACAATGGTAGCATGTGTTAAATGATCTGCAATAAAATGAAAGCCTCCTATATTCAAAAGGTCAATTCCTTTTGTTTGATTGAGGGCATTTGCTAAAATACTTACCATAAAAAACAGGATTATTGCTCCTAATCTTCCGTTTACAAACCAGTAATAAATTACGGTAAAAAGATAAGCCCATCCGATAAGGCCTAAAATTCCCCACCATTTTGGTGTCATTCCTCTTGTACCATTATCCTGAATATATAAAAAATATAGTATCACAAAAGTGATCATTCCGCCATATTGTAATATTTTTTTAAGCATTTTCGGAAATGTTTTGGTATATCTGTTCCAAATAGGAATAGGTAATAAATAGGCTAAAAAAGCCCAAAAAGAAATGGAGATTACCATTTTAGATTCATCATAACCATAACTGGCATTTACCATAAACACACCCATGATAATCAAAGCAAAAGATCTTTTGAGTGTATGGTACCAAATTGTTTTAGTTGAATCTTTTTTGATCAGCCTTGCATTAAATGCAAAAGGGATTGACATGCCTACAATAAACAAAAATGCAGGAAAAACAACATCCACAAAAGTCATTGCATCTGCATCGGCGGGCATATGCTTTAACCATTGGGGTACATTTGCTACTCCGGCCAATTCATTAACAAAGATCATCGAAAAAATTGTTATACCCCGAAATGCATCTATTGAAATTATTCTTTGGTTGCTAAGATTTTCTTTTATGGTCATACTTCCTGATATTCTGAAATCAAATATAATCCAATATTTGGTTGAAAGATAATTATATAAAAAATGAATATAAAATAAAGTGCCTTTAAATTGAATAGCATATCTTTATTAAAGATTTAAATAGGATGGACTTTATTAAAATTAAAACACAATATTATGGCTAAAAGTAACTCAGAATTATTAAGATCAGCAAAAGAATCTCTAACAGGTAGATGGGGAATCGCCATTGGAACATTTCTTATATATATGATAATAATTAGTTCTTTACAAGGAGGTTATAGATATCAGCTTAATTCAGATTCTGATCAAGGTTTTTCTTTTGCATATTCTTTTGCGTCTTTGATATATTTAATAGTTGCAGGTCCGTTTGCTTTGGGAATTGCCTTTTTTTCATTGAACCTGTCAAGAAATATGGAAGCCAGATTTGAGCAGTTATTTGATGGTTTTAGAAATTTTAAAACCTCTTTTGTTGCTTATTTATTGATGGTAATATTTATTTTTTTATGGACCTTATTATTGATCATACCAGGAATTATTGCTGCATTATCATATACAATGACCTTTTTTATTATTGTTGATGATGAATCTATTGAACCTATGCAGGCATTAGATAAAAGTAAAAAAATGATGGATGGTTATAAATTAAAATTGTTTTATTTAAGCCTTCGTTTCTTCGGACTTGCCTTACTGTGTATTCTTACTTTAGGGATTGGTTTCTTATGGCTATTTCCTTATATGTATGTAACAATAGCAAAATTTTATGATGATATTAAAGATAATCCTAAAGGAGTTATTAATAACTAGAATGGAAATGGTTAGAGAGAATAGCATACTTTTACTAACTATAAATTAGTAATAAGAAAAAAATTAAACTATGAAAAAATCATTTCTTCTTATATTTTATTTAGTATTAAGTTTAAGTCTTTATTCGCAAACTCAATTTGAAAAGGGCTATTTTATTGATGATAACGATATTAGAACTATTTGTTTCATTAAAAATTTAGATTGGAATAAAAATCCAAATAAAATTGAATATAAAAAATCTGAAACTAGCGAATTAAATACGGCAACTATTAAAACTATTAAAGAATTTGGTTTCAGTAATATAAAATATAAAAGATTTACAGTTGATGTAGATAAATCAAGTACTTATCTTATTCAATATAGCTATTCTAAAAGACCTGTGTTTAAATCTGAAACAGTATTTTTAAAGTTATTAGTTAAAGGGAATGTTAATTTGTATAGATATTCAGGAGAAAATAATAGACTATTTTTTTACAGTATAGATGATGTTAGTGCAAAACAGTTAGTTTATAAAAAATATAAATCAACAGAAACCGAGATTAAGACAAATGAAAGTTACAAACAACAATTATTCAATATTTTAAAATGTGATAGGATTACAGTTGAACAAATTAAGAAACTCAAATATTTGGAGAATGATTTGGTGAGTTTTTTCCAAAAATATAATACATGTGAGAATTCTGAAATTGAGTATAAAGAAAAAGAAAAAAAGGATCTTTTTAGTTTAACGATTAGATCAGGATTAAATATAACAAAATTTAGTATCAATAGAGATGGAGTAACTAATCCTTCTAATATTGAGGTTGATTTTGGCAATGTTTTAGGTTTTAGGATTGGAATTGAAACAGAATTTTTTATGCCATTTAATAATAATAAATGGTCATTTTTTTTAGAACCCATTTACAATCAATTTAGTGATACAGGTGAAAGGTTAAATTATGAAAAGGGAAAGGTTGATATTTTATATAAAACATTAGAAGTACCTATTGGAATAAAGCATTATTTCTATTTGAATCAAGAATCAAAAATTTTCATAAACGCTTCCTATGTTTTGATATTTGATTTAAATTCTAATGTTGATTTTGAATATGAATATTCAAGAGATTTAGAGTTTGTCAAAAGAAATACAAATATTGCTTTTGGTATTGGATATTGCTTTAAAGACAGGTATGGATTAGAAATTAAATATTTCCTTAATAAAAATAAAAATTTTGCGAATAGTAATGAATACCACTATCAAATACAAAACACATCATTAATATTTGGATATACTATTTTTTAAAAAACATATTAAAATAGCCTTATTTTATTTTGAATTGGATCAACTTCTTCAAAGCTAATAATTTTATTGTTATCAAAACAAAACACTTACCACATCTTCAATTTTTGAAACTTTTATAATTTCAATACGATAATTTTTTTTAGCTATTTTGTTGAATTTAGAAAGAATGATCTTTTCAAAACCTAGTTTTTCTGCTTCAATTATTCGTTGTTCTATCCTGTTGACTGCTCTAATTTCTCCTGCCAATCCAACTTCCGCAGCAAAACAAACGTTTTGGGGTATTGCCACCTCTTCATTTGAAGATAGGATAGCACAAACAACAGCAAGATCAATCGCAGGATCTTCCACTTTGAGTCCACCGGCAATATTTAAAAATACATCTTTCGATCCCAGTCTGAAACCAGCACGTTTTTCTAAAACTGCCAAAAGCATATTCAATCGTTTGATATTATACCCCGTTGACGATCGTTGGGGTGTTCCATAAACTGCTGTACTTACCAATGCCTGTACCTCAATCATCAAAGGACGCATTCCTTCTAAAGTTGCAGAAATGGCAGTTCCGGTAAGGTCGGAATCCTTTTCAGAGATCAATATTTCTGATGGGTTTGAAACTTCCCGCAAGCCGGTATTCAACATTTCATAAATCCCCAGTTCTGCTGTTGATCCAAATCTGTTTTTTTGTGCTCGAAGTATTCTGTAGGTATGGTTTCTGTCTCCTTCAAACTGTAAGACAACATCTACCATATGTTCCAAGATCTTCGGTCCGGCGATGGCACCTTCTTTGGTAATATGACCAATTAAAATCACCGGAGTATTGGTTTCTTTGGCAAATTTGATCAACTCGGAAGCGCTTTCTCTTATTTGGGAGATACTCCCGGGAGATGCTTCTATATAATCGGTATGTAATGTTTGAATAGAATCAATTACCACAACATCTGGTATGGTTTGTTCAATAATCTTAAATATATTCTGGGTTTTTGTTTCGGTCAATATCAAACAATTTTCATTCTTTCCTGCTAATCTTTCCGCTCTTAATTTTATTTGCGACTGACTTTCTTCACCGGAAACATACAGTACTTTATTTTGCATCAATAATGCAATTTGAAGCAATAAAGTCGATTTTCCTATACCGGGTTCACCACCCAATAAAACTACAGAACCATTTACCAATCCACCACCTAAAACTCTATTTAATTCCTCATTATTAGTAGGAATTCTATCTTCTTCTGAAATAGATATTTCATTTATTTTTAAAGCTTTGGATGTTTTTTTCTTGGTAGCAGATTGTTTCCAGGAGTTCTTTTCTTCCTTTTGAACTATTTCTTCCACAATAGTATTCCATTCATTACAGGAAGTACATTTTCCAACCCATTTAGGGAATTGAGCTCCGCAATTCTGACAAAAAAAAGTAGTTTTGGTTTTAGCCATTTTTAAAATTTGTCTTAACTTTTATACTTTTTCAATTCCAAATTATTACCATCAAAAACTGCATAAGTAAAATAATTGATCCAGTCGCCTGTATTTAAGTATTTACTATTTTTACCAACTTCAATTTCCATAGGTAAATGACGGTGACCAAAAACAAAAAAATCATAATGCTTTGTTTCTAGTTTTCTTTTAGCATATTGTACCAACCATTCATTTTCTTCTCCTAGGAATTTCACATCTTCTTCACCGGAAATTAATTTATTTTGGGTTGATAAATATTGCGCCAGCCACATGCCAATATCCGGATGTAACCATTTGTATAACCATTTTGAAAGCGGATTGGTAAATACTTTTTTCATTCGTTTATAACCTTTATCTCCTGGTCCTAATCCATCTCCATGACCAATTAAAAAAGTTTTATTGTTAAAAGTAAACTCCTTTGGATTGCGATAAGTAGGAATGTTTAACTCAGTTTCAAAATAATCTTTCATCCAAAGATCATGGTTTCCAACAAAAAAATAAATAGGTATTCCACTATCTCTAATTTCAGCAAGTTTACCTAAGACTCTTACAAAACCTTTTGGGACAACCGTTTTATATTCAAACCAAAAATCGAAAAGATCTCCCAATAAAAAAATAGCTTCTGCATCTTCTTTTACTTTATCCAGCCATTGTATAAATTTCAATTCTCTTTCCCTACTTTTTTCAAAAGAGGGAATACCAAAATGTTGGTCGGAAGCAAAGTATATTTTCTTTTGTTTATTCATGTTTGAGATTCCTGATTCTTCAGGAAAAGACATTGGTATATATTAATTTTGATCATCTGCAAACCACTCTGCATAAGAATTTGCTGTTTCATATAATTTTAATGAATGCAGAGCAGCTTCTTTTGGCAAAAGAACTTTGATCCTGTTAGCAAAATCAAACAACATGTTTTCACTGGTTGGTTGATAAGGAACTAAAATAATTCGATGTGCATTTTCTTTGATTGTATTTGCAAGTTTTTTGTGTGGAGAATTTGCATTAAAAATAACAGCATGATCAAATACATCAACAATCTCTTTTTTTACAATACGTTTCAAATCTCCAAAATCCATTACCATTCCGTTCTTTGGATTTTCTCCATCATCAATTGGTTCACCAATTACCGTTACATATAAATGATAACTGTGACCGTGAATGTTTTTGCATTTCCCATCGTAGCCATATAAAGCATGAGCTGATTCGAAATCAAAATGTTTGGTTATTCTTATTTTCATAATTGAAAGATTCAAAAATTGGAAGATTTAATAGATTATATTACTTTTAATTCTTTCCCTACCTTAATAAAAGCAGCAACTGCTTTATCTAAATGTTCTTTATTATGTGCTGCACTTAGCTGCACTCTTATTCTAGCTTTTTCTTTCGGTACTACCGGAAAGAAAAATCCTATTACATAAATTCCTTCTTCCAATAAAGCATTTGCCATGTTTTGAGCTAATTTGGCATCGTACAACATAACTGGTACGATGGCTGCATCTGCTCCTACGAGATCAAAACCAGCTTCTTCCATTTTAGATCTAAAATAGTTGGTATTTTCTTCCAGTTTATCACGTAAAGAGGTATCAGTATCAATCATTTCAAAAACCTTTAAGGAAGCTCCAACAATTGAAGGGGCTAAAGAATTTGAAAATAAATAAGGTCTTGATCTCTGACGTAGAATTTCAATAATTTCTTTTGGGCCAGTAGTATAACCTCCCATTGCTCCGCCAAGGGCTTTACCTAAAGTTCCGGTAACGATATCTACTCTTCCCATCACATTTTTAAGTTCCACCGTTCCTCTTCCTGTTTTACCGATAAATCCCGCAGCATGACATTCATCAACCATAACCATAGCATCATATTTATCTGCCAGATCGCATATTTTATCTAGCTGTGCTACAATACCATCCATAGAAAAAACACCATCGGTTACAATAATTTTAAATCGGTGATCTTGCTTATTAGCTTCGATCAACTGGTTTTCCAGATCTGCCATATCATTATTGGCATAACGATATCTTGCCGCTTTACACAATCTCACGCCATCAATAATGGATGCGTGGTTTAATGAATCGGAAATAATAGCATCCTCTTTACTTAAGAAGGGTTCAAAAACTCCTCCGTTGGCATCAAAGGCAGCAGCATATAAAATAGTATCCTCTGTTTGATAAAAATTGGCTATTTTTTGTTCCAGTTCTTTGTGAATATCCTGAGTTCCACAAATAAATCTTACGGATGACATTCCGTAACCATGGGTATCCATAGCTTCTTTGGCAGCCTGAATCACCATTGGGTTGTTGGATAATCCCAGATAATTATTTGCACAAAAATTGATTACTTCTTCACCTGTTGAGATCTTGATTACAGCATCTTGCGAAGAGGTAATAATTCGTTCACTTTTATAAAGACCAGCTTCTTTGATAGAAGTAAGTTCATTTTGCAGTTGTTCTTTTATTTTGCCGTACATTATTTTGTTATTTGAATTGTACAAAAGTATGAATTCAAAATTTGATATTTAAAATTTGATATTTAAAATTGGTATTTTTGTCAACTATTTATTTTTAAGATATGTCAAGAGACGAAAAAACAAAAAAAAGCTGGGAAGAAGTTCAGCAAAATATTTCAAAGCAATTTGGAGGAGGAGAAACTTTAAATGTTGATGCAATTATCTATTTAATAGGAATTCAGGAGCTTGGGAAAGGTTATAAAACTTTTAGCAAAGATGAAAAACTGGATATTATGCATATTGCGATCTGTAAATTATTAGAACCCTTTGGGTTTTATGAATTTGAATATTTTGATGAAGATGGCTGGCCTCATTATAAAGTTATTGATGAATTGCCAAATTTAAAACCCGGTGAACAATCTGTTTTGATGAAAGAGGCGATCGTGATGTATTTTGAAGATAAAAAGTGAGATATAGAGATAGAATGATTGAGAGAAGGAGTGAAAGAATGAACTATTAGGTTTTCTTTGTTACACTATCTCCTAATCTCTCCATCTCAAACGGCTTCATAAATCTTTCCTGGTAAAGGTTTAGCAACTCCTTTCATTTCTAAATTAAACAAAATAGTTACTGTTTTTTGTATAGGAAATTCACAATAAAGGGCGATCAGATCCAGACTTTGTTTGCCTTCCTTTAACAGATAATCATAAATTTTTTGTTCGTCATCACTCAACTCTACAAAAAGTTGCTTTTGAATGTTTTTCGGTTTTTTATCTTCTGTTTCCCAGTTCAAAATATATTCCAGATCTTTCACAGAATTGATCAAGGCTGCTTTGTTACTTTTTATTAATTGGTTGCACCCTGCACTAAACTGATCGGTTGTTCTTCCCGGAACGGCAAAAACATCTCTGTTATATGAGTTTGCAATATCAGCAGTGATCAACGACCCTCCACGGGAAGCAGATTCCACAACAATAGTAGCTTCCGATAATCCAGCAACAATTCGGTTTCTTTTAACAAAATTCTCCCGGTCGGGATTTGTATTCGACCAGAATTCGGTAAATAATCCACCATTTTCCTGCATTTTTTCAGTCTCTTTTTGATGAATTTTTGGATAAACAACATCCAAACCATGTGCCAAAACTCCAATGGTCTGTAAATTATTTTCCATTGCCTGTTGGTGTGCAAATACATCTATTCCATAAGCTAGTCCGCTAATAATTACAGGGTTATATTTTTTAATATCTGCAATAAATTCTTTTAAAAAAGATTTTCCGTAATTGGTGATCATTCGTGTACCAACAATACTGATTATTCTCTGCTTTTTGAAGTTGATCTTCCCTTTTTGGAATAATAAAATCGGACCGTCAATGCAGTGTTTAAGCCTTTCCGGATAATCATTATCTAAAAAAGCACTTACCCGAATATTATTTTTGTTGATAAACTCCAGTTCTGCTTCTGCTTTATGCATTTGTTCAGAATTTTGAAGGGTCTTGATTATTTTTAAACCAATTCCGTCAATTTTTTCTAGGTTTTTCGATTTTTCTTTAAAAACAGCTTCCGCACTTCCACACTTTGCAATCAATTTTTTAGCATTAATATCACCTATTCCTTCAGCAGATTGAAGGGCTAAATAATATAAAATATGCTCACTTTTCATAAGGATTGCAACTTAAAACTATGAAATTCAATATACAAAACATTTGTTAATAAAAACCAAATACTTTTTGTAAAACCTCTTGGTTTTTTTTTAGATTTGTTAATATAAATTAAAGCTCCCTGATCTATTGAAATTAGCGAATTACATAAGTGATTTACTCTACCGTTACGAGTGTGTTATTGTTCCTGAATTTGGAGGTTTTGTAACCAATAATAAATCTGCTAGAATTGAGAAGGACAACAATACTTTACATCCGCCTTATAAACAAATAACTTTTAATAGTCATTTAACAAATAATGATGGTTTGTTGGCTAATTATATCGCTTCCGCGGATAAAATTCCATATGAATCGGCTTTAAATTTTATCCAGTTTGAGATTGAAGCATGGTTAGATAAAATAAAAGATCAGGATATTTATTTAGAAACCCTTGGGTCTTTTTCGATGGTTGATAATAAATTGCATTTTCAGCCACAGAAAAAATTAAATTACCTCACTTCTTCATTTGGTTTGACAAATGTGGTAATTCCTGAAATTAAAAGGGAAGTCTATAAAAAAGAAGTTGAAAAACTAGAGGAAAAGGCTCCTATTTTAATTACTCCCGAACGTAGAAAAGCACCAAATTATTTAAAATACGCTGCAATCTTTGTTTTGGGGCTATCTGCTATTGGCATAGGAGGTAAACTGTATAAAAATCATCAGAACAAGCAACAAATTGTTGTAGCAAAGGAGCAACAAAAGAGGATTGATCAAAAAATAGAAAATGCAACTTTCGTTATCAGCAAACCTCTTCCAACGTTAAATTTGGTAATAAATACCGTAGATAATAAGAGTTTTCATGTAATTGCCGGGGCATTTCGTTTTCCAGAAAATGCCGAAAATAAATTGAATCAATTAAAGTCTGAAGGATATCATTCCAGAATTTTGGGGGTTAACAAATGGGGCTTGACCATTGTTTCTTTTGATAGCTACGAATCTGAAAGGGATGCAATCAACAGTTTGAACAGTATCAAACAAAAGAAAGACGATAAAGCCTGGTTACTGGTTCAAAAGTTTTAATCAATTCAATAACAATCAACTTTACTTATGAATGCAAAAACTCCTAAAGAGTCTTTAACCATATTGACCGACCTTGTATTACCTGGAGAAACCAATCCATTAGAGAATCTTTTTGGTGGAGAATTATTGGCAAGAATGGATCGTGCTTCCAGTATTGCTGCCCGGAGGCATTGCAAAAGAATTGTTGTAACTGCAACGGTAAATCATGTAGCTTTTACAAAAGCAGTTCCTGTGGGAAGTGTTTTGACCATTGAAGCAAAAGTTTCAAGAGCATTTAGATCTTCTATGGAAATATTTGTTGATGTTTGGATTGAAGATAGAGAATCAGGTGAACGCTCAAAAGTGAATGAAGGAATCTATACTTTTGTTGCTGTTAATGAAATGGGAACACTGGTAAAAGTTCCAGAATTAATACCTGAGACCGATCTTGAAAAAGAGCGATTTGAAGGTGCTTTACGCAGAAAACAAATGAGTCTGGTTTTGTCAAAAAAAATGAAACCTGCTGACGCTACCGAATTGAGATCTTTATTTATTGAAGACTAAAAGGAACTTCTATTATACCTACTTTTATTATCTAAATTTCAATTTGGTTTGTTGATTTAAACAATTGACAATAATTTCTTTACTTCCTTTATTAAATTGCTTTGTTTATTGGTGATCAATTACTAAATTTGGATAAATATCTATTTATCATCATTCGTAAACAAAAACATTTTATATGAAAACTAATTATTCCAGGAGGTCATTTATTACCTCCGTATCAATGCTAGCTATTGGAACAACTTTGAGTGCTTCCTCATTAAGTTTCGGACTTGGCAATAAAAAATTAAAAGTAGTACTTGTTGGTACAGGTGTTCGTGGCACCTCCTTTTGGGGAAGAAGACTTGTGGAATCTTATTCAGATATTTTGGAGTTTGTTGGAATTTGTGATATCAATCCTGGTCGTCTCGCTTATGCAAAAAAATACATGAAAGTGAGTTGTAAAACGTATACCGATTTTGATAAGATGATTGCAGAGAATTCTCCAGACCTTGTAATTGTCACCACTACGGATGCCACCCATCATAAATACATTGTGAAAGGTCTTGACTATGGATGTGACGTTTTAACGGAAAAACCTTTGACTACAGATAAAGATAAATGTCAGCAAATACTGGATGCAGAGAGAAGAAATAAAAAGAATTTGATTGTTGGATTTAATTATCGATGGACACCGTATAGTACCAAAATCAAGGAACTTTTAATGAACAATGCTATTGGTGAAATCACATCTGTTGATTTTCATTGGTATTTGAATACTCATCATGGGGCTTCTTATTTTAGAAGATGGCATGGTTTGAGACAAATTGGAGGTTCCTTATGGGTGCACAAGGCAACTCACCATTTCGATCTTTTAAACTGGTGGATAGATTCTGATCCTAAAGAAGTATTCGCTTACGGAGCGTTAGAACATTATGGAAGTGCCGGTCCCTTTCGGGGAAATAATTGTCGAGATTGTCAACATACCGAATCCTGTGAATACTATTGGGATATTACAAAAAAGAAAAGAGACATGGATCTTTATGTAAATAATGAGAAGTATGATGGCTATATCAGAGATAATTGCCTTTTCAGAAAAGAGATTAATATTTATGATAAAATGTCTGCTCAAATAAAATATCAGAATGATGTGGTTGTAAACTATTCACTAACCACTTATTCTCCATTTGAAGGGTGGAGAGTTGCTTTTAATGGTCAAAAAGGACGAATTGAAGCATCGTTAGAGATTCCATATAACAAACAGGGAAAATTAAGTCAAGAAGAACTTCACGAACTTGAAATGAAGCAGGGAGGAAAGGAAGTGGGAGAATACAAGCCGATTATTGTGCATAAATTGTGGGAAGATTATAAAACAGAACAAGTAGCTTACACTCGTGGAGGTCATGGAGGAGGTGATGAAAAACTTCATAATAAAATATTTAAAAATCCCGGCACAAAAGATCCGTATGAAAGAGCAGCAGGAGTACGTGATGGTGCAATGTCTATCCTTATCGGAGTTGCAGCAAGAAAAAGTATTGAAAGTGGTCATCCTATAAAAATAGCGGAACTAACAGATTTAGAACCAAGACCGAATCGGTTAAAGAAGTAAAATAGAGTAGGAAAATAGAAGTTGGAAATCTAGATAGAATTTTCAACTTCTAATCTAAAATTGCCTGATAACTCTTTCAATTTCACCTAAATAATTTCTACCAAAAAGAATTAGGTGAACCAAGTTTGGATACAAATTATGTATTGCAATTCTCTTTTTCCAGCCTTTTTCTAAAGGGAAGATCTCATTATAATGATCTAAATATGAATTATCAAATCCACCAAACATTTGTGTCATGGCAATATCCATTTCACGATGACCAAAATAAACAGCTGGATCAATAAAAACAGGTGTTTGGATTTTTCCTTTCATTAAATTTCCACTCCATAGATCACCGTGTAATAATGATGGTTTTTCTTTTGGGAGGATTTCATTCAATCTACTATAAAGATTTTCAAAATGGTTTAAATGATTTCTATCTAATCTGTTTTTATCTAATGCTATTTTTACCAATGGTTTTATTCTGTTTTCAATAAAGAATGTTTCCCATGTATCTTTTTTAAAATTATCCTGATGTAATGAACCTATATAATTGTGGTGATCCAAGCCAAAGTTTGCATTAGTTGTTTTGTGAATTTTAGTAAGATCCTCTGCGAAATTTTTTCAAAAAACAGAGTTTATGGATTCCTCTTCAATAAATTCTAACAATAAATATTGATATTCTGCATCTGAAAAAGTAAAAATAACATTGGGTGAATTTACACCGGCTCCTGCAAGTATTTCTAATCCCAGTTTTTCTTTTACAAACATTTCAGAAAATAAGTCCTTACGATTTACCTTTAAAACATAAGAATTTTGGTTGGTAATGATTTTATAAACATCATTGATATCTCCTCCGGTAATGGAGTTCATACTTTTAATGGCTTCACCCAAACGTTCTTGTAATGTTTCTTTAAAAGGCGTCATTATCAGTCCATTATTTCAAAATTAAAACTTAAAGTCTCTCCCTGATCATCTACTAGGGTCATTTTATATTTACCCGGCTTAGCGTCAACTTCCATACGATGTGTGTTTGTTGTCTGACCAATATAGGTATTATCCAAATGCCAGAAAATTATAGTATTTGTATTTCGGTGTGCTATTTCAAAAACGACTTTTCCTTTGCTGCCATCTAATTCAATTGGAATTAATATTTTGGTAAGATCTTTTGGGTAAATCACATCCATATTTTTAAAAATTTCCTGATTGCAACCTTTTTTAAAAGGGGGTAGTATTTTATAAAAAGGATTTTTTCTTTTAAAATACCACTCCTGAATGGGGGGTAATATAAACCATGACTCCAGTTGCATTTCATTCACTGAATAACAATTGCTGTTTACCCTGAATTTCTTTTCTTTATTTAATTTTATTATTTGATGATATGGACAAGTCATCGTTTTTAATCCATTCTTAGAAATGGAAATTTCTTTCGTATTCGTACATATTTCTGAAGCTAAATAACCACTTTGTTTACAAACGGTAACGGTTGTTAGATCCCAGTCGGGTTTTTGAAACCAATTATTATGAGGCAATTGTTTAAAAACCTTGAATAAAATTGGTGCTGCAACACGGGTTCCGGTCAAACCGGGTCTTCCTTCTCCATCGGCATTGCCAACCCATACTCCCACAACATATTTTGGAGTAATTCCAATGGACCAGGCATCTCTGTGACCAAAACTTGTTCCGGTTTTCCAGGCAATTTTTTGGGAAGATTGAAATTCCTGCCAACCAGTTTCCTGTGATGGTCTGTTTAATGTTGTTAATGCTTTAAAAGTGTTCCATATTGCTCCGGGTTCAAAGGGGGGATTTTCTACTTTTCTTTTAACATTAGGTTGATCTTTAAAAAATTCCGCGAAAGCGAAAACATCCGAATCATTTAACGTCTGCGCCATACCCATATATGCATTTGAAAGATCCCATAAGGTTGCCTCTGCACCGCCCAAAATAATAGATAAGCCATAATGAGAAGCAGGTTGATTTATGGTGTGCAGATTAAGTTTTTTTAGGTTTGTGTGGAACTTTTCGATGCTGTAATCACGCAACATTCTTACCGCAGGAATATTTAACGATCGTGCCAAAGCCTCACTTGCGGGTACCACACCATCAAAGGATTCATTAAAATTTTTGGGTGAATATCCTGCAATTTGCGTGGGAATATCTGGTATCAAAGTATTGGGTAAAATGGCACCATCCTGCTGAATAAAAGCATAAAGAAATGGTTTTAAAATACTGCCGGTACTTCTTGGAGCAGTGATAATATCAACATATTTTCCTGAATTTCCATGCTTACAATTGCTGTTACCAACATAGGAAAGAACGGTTCCTTTTTCAACATCTAAAACCAAAATAGCAATATTGTGGATTTCATTTTCGCTTAAAATACCGTGGTAGTTTTCTACGATCTTGTTTGCCTTTTTTTGCAGAGAATAATCAATAGTAGTTATTATTCGTTTGCCTTTATTTCCTTCTTTGATTACTCTTTCTAACAAGTGTGGCGCTAATTGCGGAATTGCAAAAGGAGCTCCGGGTAAAGGTTCTGACTTAGCTAAATTGCAAGTTTCATTATCAATTATACCTTTTTGATTTAGCTTATCTAATAAACGATTTCTTTTCGATTTAAGTTTTACCTGATTTTTACCCGGATAAATCAATGCCGGAGCATTTGGTAAAACCGCCAAAGCTGTCATTTCTCCCCAGGATAATTGTGCCGGTTCTCTGCCAAAATATCGCCATGAAGCAGCTTCTAATCCAACCACATTCCCTCCAAAAGGAGCATGTGAAGCATATAGATTTATTATTTCATTTTTACTGTAAGAGATTTCCATTCGCATGGACTGAAAGATTTCAATGATTTTTTCCGGGATATTTCTTTTCTGCCCCTTTCGGGATAAACGAATGGTTTGCATAGAAATAGTACTTGCACCACTTACTATTTTACCTGCAATTATATTTTGTTTAAAAGCTCTAGCTATTGAAATAGGATTAAACCCTGGATGATAATAAAAATACTCATCTTCAAAATAGGTAATGGCTTTGATAAATTTATCTGGAATATTATTTGATTCTGGAAACCTCCACTGACCATCATCAGCAATTTTTGCTGCCAGTAGTATTCCTTCGGTATCTTCTAAAACTGTACTTGTAGGTGTTTTAAATAAAGGATTGGGTAAGCAAAAGTAAAACCAAATGATTAGGATGAATCCTATTAAATATAATCCTTTTTTTTTATGAGATATTGAATGTGAAGGCATTTTAGGTTATACCGATTTTATCGGATGCGTTTAACTTATTTAGTTCTACCACGAATTTAATGGAAAAAGTTAAATTAGCCAAGAAGAAGATATATGTTTACCCATCAATTTTTTGATTTACTGTTAAATTTAGATGACTCATGGCAAGTAAAATCTGTTGACGCAGATTATAACTTATCAGAGATAAAAATCAACATAGATTATATTGGGAATCAAGCAAAATGTCCTGATACATTAGAGAATTGTATGATCTATGACCATGCCTCCAATCGAACATGGCGACATTTAGACACAATGCAGTATAAGATATATATAAGTTGCAGATTGCCACGGGCTTCAATTAATAAGCAAATTAAAGAAGTAAGTAAAGTTGCAACCATGTTTATAGATCATCTGTCAGGAGTTGTAAATGCATTAATTACAAACTTAACAAATGCAATGGTGGAACAGTTAAATGGAAAAATAGTAATTAATTTTTGAGTTTATTCTATTTGAGTAATGGAGTTTTATTTTTTTAAATGAAACCCCATTTTTAGGGTATGACATAAAATATTCGATTGCCAGAATTAAGTTTTAAAAATTGTCAGAAATCCTATAGGCTTCAATTACTGCAAATTCACCTTCTTTTCCTTTTTTAGAATTCCCATGCTCCATTCCAAGAATACCTTTAAATCCTTTATCATGAATGTACTTAAAAACATTTTTATAATTGATCTCACCTGTTGTTGGCTCTTTTCTTCCTGGGTTATCTCCTATTTGAAAATAGGCAATTTCATCCCAGGCCATTTTCATATTCGGAATTAAATTCCCCTCTTGAATTTGCTGATGATAAATATCAAAAAGAATTTTACATGAAGGACTATCTATAGCTTTACACACCTCGTATGCCTGTGGTATTTTAGATAGAAATAATCCGGGATGGTTATAGAAATTTAAAGGTTCAAGTACCATGATTAGCCCATGTTTCTCAAGAATATCCGTTGCATATTTTAAAGATTCTACAACATTGGCCGTTTGAAAACCGATATCTAATCTCATATCTACATGGCCAGGAACTACTGTCATCCATTTTGCATTTACTCGCTTAGCAACTGTTACAGATTCTTCAATTTGTTGTAAAAATTCTTTTCTACTTTTCTCCTTACCAGTTGTTAAAGTTGGCTCCTTCCAATAAATTTTATGAGCTACAAATACACCCATTGTTATGTTTCTTTTAACCATGGTTTGTGCCATCTTTTCCTGAACAGAAACAGAGCGATCTTTCATCCCGTTATCTTCAAAAGCTAAAAACCCCTGATCAGCCATAAAATTTAACTGGTCAATAGGATCCTTTCCTGCATGATTTTTAAACATACCAATATGAGGCGCATAATTTAATTTAAAATTTTTACTACTCACTAAATTTGAATCTTCATAATTATTCATGGCGTTCATACCAGAAATACCTAATCCCATTAATGATGCTGTTGCTGCTCCTTTTTTAAGAAATGATCTTCTTTCCATTTTTTAATTATTTTTTAGAATTTCCAATGGCATAATTAATACCACCTAAAATATGTTTTAAGAACTTTTCGTCTTGGTAACTTTCTTTTGTATGGCCAAGTCCCGTATAAAAAACTTTACCTCCATCATATTCATGAAACCAGGCAATAGGATGATTATCTCCATTTTTACCACCTTCATAGGATTTTTCATCAAGTTTCATCAAAATATTAATGTCAGTATTGATATCCTTGTAATTATACCATTCATCAAACTTACTCCATTTCAATCCTAAGAAAGAAGTCGATAAGTGTTCTGTGTTGACCACTTTAATACTTGCCTGTTGTTGTTTAGGATGATTTAAAAAATAAGCACCAACTAATTTACCATACCAAGGCCAATCATATTCGGTGTCTGTTGCAGAATGAATTCCAACAAATCCTCCACCTTTTTTAATATAATTTTCAAATTTCTCTTGTTGAGAATCGGTTAAAATATCACCTGTAGTGTTTAAAAAAATAATGACATCATATTTTTTTAAACGAGAGATCAGCACATTGGAATCTTCGGTAGCATCCACTTTAAAACCATTTTCTTTTCCTAATAATTGGATGCTTTTGATTCCTATCTCAATACAGTCATGTCTAAAACCTTCCGTTTTGGAAAAAACCATTACGCTTTCAGTTTTTTGTGCCGTAACATTAAAAATCACAAATATTGCTATGACCCAGCTAAATCTAAAAAATTGAAGATACTGTTTCATAATTAAAATGGTAAAGTAACACCTGGAACAGGTATTGGATAATTACCTGATGCATCTGGAACTACCGGAGGGACAGATTTCCAGTTGAGTAAATCTTCATTAGGGACTAATTCATGATTAGAATTCATTGCATCCTCCCAAGTTATCTGTTTGCCAGAATAGGTAGCCATTCTTCCCAAAATAGCCGACATGGTGCTTTTAGCTCCCATTTCACCATCACTGATCAAGCCTCCACTTCTAATTGATGCAAATAGCTTATTGTGTTCAATTTGATAAGGGTTTTTATCTTCAGACTTATTGTGGGAGTATATTTTTTCTCCGGAATAAGATTTAATTCTGGCAATACTACCACCATTGGTGTTTACAGTTCCTGTTGTGCCTTGAAAAGTTTCGGAAACCCGATTTAAACACCCCTGTTGATGACGACATTGACTCGAAATAATAGCCCCACTTGGGTATTCAAATTCCACAAAATGGTGATCAAATATTTCACCATGATCTTTACCGTTTCGTACTTCTCTTCCTCCCATTCCTTGTGCTTTAACAGGATATTCTCCAATAAACCAGTTGGCAACATCAATATTATGAATGTGTTGTTCTAAAATATGATCTCCACAAAGCCAGTTGAAGTAATACCAGTTTCTCATTTGATATTCCATTTCAGTCCAGTTTTCCTGTCTTGGTCTTACCCAAACTCCACCACCATTCCAATACACCTGACCAGAAACAATATTTCCAATAGCTCCATCCTTTATACGTTTATAAGCTTCTCTGTAACTTGTTTGGTAATGCCTTTGTAAACCAACAACTACATTTAGTTTTTTTTCTTTCGCGATCTTTGCTGAAGCTAGTACTTTTTTAATACCAGCAACATCTGTAGCAACTGGCTTTTCCATAAATACATGCTTTCCCTGTGCCACAGCATATTCAAAATGTTGAGGTCTGAAACCTGGAGGAGTAGTTAAGATCACCACATCAGCTTCATCAATGGCTTTTTTGTAAGAGCCAAATCCAACAAATTTTTTAGATTTTTTTACATTTATCTTATCAGATTGAAACATCTTGGATAAGTTTGTATAAGAATCATCCAGACGATCTTTAAACGCATCTGCCATTGCAACCAATTTTACATTTTCATCTGCTTTAAGAGCCTGGCTAACTGCTCCGGTTCCTCTTCCTCCACAACCAACAACTGCAAGTTTTAAAACTTTTTCCTTTTTGAACATGGATTGTGATGTTAGTATTGAAGGAGTCAAGAATATTCCACCGGTAGCCAAAGCAGAGCCTTTTACAAATTTGCGTCTCGATAAGTTTTTCATATAATTAAATTTTTATAATTAATTGCCAAAATCTTCTATAGCTTCCAACCAGTATTTTTCAATTTCATTGCCAGTTGGTTGTACTTTTGGGCGTACAATCCTAAATCCAACAAATTCTGCATCGGTAAACCACCAATTACTTTTAGGTATTTGCGGATCTCTTTGTTTCCAGTTTATTTTTGAGAAACCTCTGTTGGTACAGCAGATCTTATCAGCTGTATCTGTCCAAGATCCTCCTCGTATAGTAAGTGGATAAAGTTTTGTAGGGATATTCCATGGGTTCTTTTTTGGAGAACTAGTATAATAAGTAGAGCTGTATTGATCCAAAACCCATTCTGAAACATTACCTAACATATCATAAATCCCAAGAGAATTTGGTTTTTTTGATCCAGTTTTATGATAAGTTTCGTCAGAATTATCTTCATACCAAGCATGTTCCTTAAGATTACTTACTTCATCTGTTTTTCCTTTTTTACAAACATATTCCCATTCAGCCTCTGTGGGTAATCGATAGAAAACACCTGTTTTTGCAGTTAACCATTTGCAAAACA
This sequence comes from Flavobacteriaceae bacterium, assembly GCA_016744615.1. Taxonomy (GTDB): domain Bacteria; phylum Bacteroidota; class Bacteroidia; order Flavobacteriales; family Flavobacteriaceae; genus Lutimonas. The sequence goes on along the minus strand of JADGEA010000003.1, from coordinate 5,525 downwards.
TAAGTGCTGCATATTGGGTCATATTTACAGCCGGGAAAGATCCTTTGCCCATACCAAAACTCATATCAGTATAAGGAGCAGTTGCTCCAGTTACCCCATCTATACCCATTTTTTTTAATTTTGAAGAGTCTTCAAATTGCCCGTCATTTAATTGATCATACACAAAAGTATCGTATTGTTTCCAGGTAATCTCATATTTTCCCATCCAAAACCCATCTACTTCCACTTGATGAGCAGGTTTTTCATCAGCATCACGTGAAGCATTTTTTGTTCCCATCAAAAAAACCCTTCCCTCAACTGCTACTAATTCAATGGATATTTCTTCACCTTTAACATCTTGCTTATAATTTTTAAAATTCTGAGCATTCAATACTGAAAACGGAATTAAAATTCCGTTAAAGGCAATTAGTTTTAAATATTTTTTTAATTTCATGCGTTTATATATTGTGAATCAATCAATTCAATTCTAATATTTCTATATTTTTGAATTCAACGGGGTGACTTTCACTTTGAAGCGAAATATAACCTTTTTTTAAAGGTTTTCCTTCTTTGGATTTCCATACTTTTGGATCTACATTTTCAACCGAACCTCCAATTTGGGGCTTGCCATAGGTTAAAACGGTTTCTCCATTGATCATATGAGAAATAATAGAGTCATTCCTGACCAATATTTCCAAACTCACCCATTGGTCTCCGTTAAAGGTTTTTGAACTGGAGTTAAAACAGTGATTTTTTTGTAATTTACCATTCATTACAATATGCGTACCTGGAGTACATAAATTACCTGTAGGTCGTTCACCATCATTCAATCCTCCTAATAATTGCACTTCAATAGATACCGGAAAATTCTGCTCTAATTCCATACTTTCAGGGGCTTGGCAATGAACCATAACGCCACTATTTCTTTTTGCCCATCCTGCTCCATCTTTTATTTGTTTTCCGGTAAATCTATATTGTAACTTCATTCTATAATTAGAAAACTCTTTTTTATAAAATATATGTCCATACGATGCATTAAAAATTCCATTATATTCATCATAATTTACTTGCATTACACCATTTACCACACGAAAAGTGTTTTTATAATTATCACCTAAAGGATGACCTTTAATTTTAACAACCCAGTTGTCTAAATTTTTACCATTGAACAATTGTATCCATTTGTTTTTAGAATCTGGTGGAACATTTGTTTTATTTTTATAACTGAAAAAAATAAAAAAGCTTAACATGATAAAAATAAAAGGGTAAAAAATTTGTTTCATAATTATATTTTTATTGGTTAATTTTCATCAAGAACGTAGAAAAATCCTCCTAACAGATGCTTTAAATAGGTATCATCTTGAAAGCTCCCCATGGTTGTATAAAATATCTTATTATTCTCAAATACCTGATAGCAGGCAATGGAGTGGTCTTTACCACGTTTACCACCTAATAAGAAGTTTTATAATTCTTATCATTGATAATTTATTTTATAAGGACCATCTTTTACCTCCTGTTGCTTCTTCTACAGAGATACATCCTATTTGAACTCCAGGAACAGGGTCATAAGCTAAAAATTCTTTTCCAATTTTTTCACTTTTAAGATATGTCCATACCGTTAATTCTCTTAATTTGACTAATGTTCCATAAATAAGTTTATCCTCTTTATTGCTCTTTCTTTTTTCTGAAGGCCGTAAAAAGCTACTTAGTAATTTATCATAATCAGCTGTAGTGATACCGGTCAAAGAGCCTCCTAAATTTTTAAGAATCGTTTGCAACCCTTTTTTCATAAAGTTTTGTTTGATTTCACTTTCCACATCTTTAAAATAAATATCCAGGAATTTCGGGATATCCACATCAATTGCACCTGGTGAACTTTTTGTAGAAGGTAAAATAAGATCTGTCAAATTTTGAATTACTATACTTTCTTCTTTGGAAAAGAATAATGGTTTCCATTTGATTTCTGCATCTTTTTGACAGCTCTGCAAAATACTTAGTACCGTTGGTGTTGCAACCATAAAGCCTAATGATAATCCTATTCCTTTTAAGGCTTTTCTTCTATCCATTTTGAATGGTTTTTTTATTAAACTGTTCAACGGCATGGCCTACAGCTCTTGCTGTTAAAGCCATATAGGTCAATGATGGATTTTGGCAGGCAGATGAGGTCATACATGAGCCATCAGTTACATAAACATTAGGAACAGTATGAATTTGATTGTGTTTATTTAAAACGGAAGTTTTTGGATTTCGTCCCATACGAGCTGTACCCATTTCATGAATGGCTATTCCTGGAGCAGCTAAATTATCAAAAGTTTTGATATTTTTAAACCCCGCTTTTTCTAACATTTCAGCTGCCTGTTGTTTCATATCCTTGCGCATTTCCAACTCATTTGCCTTCCATTCGGCATCAAAGGTGACAGTTGGCAATCCCCACTCATCAAGTTTAGCATAATCTAAGGTCATTTTATTTTCATGATCTGGTAAACATTCACCAAATCCTCCTAGTCCCATTTTCCATTTCTCTGGTTTTAATAATCCTTCCTTATAGTCTGCACCATAACCCAGATCTTCAATATGGTTTGGAATTCCTCCCCAGCGCCCGGCACCTCCCTGATAACCATAACCTCTTAAAAATTTCTTTTTGGTACTTTCCTTATCTTCTAAATTTCGAAATCTAGGGATATAAATTCCTGTTGGTCTTCTTCCTTTATAATACGTATCATCAAAATTTTTAATTTCTCCTGAAGCACCTGCACCCAAATGATGATCCATTAAATTATGACCCAACTCTCCGCTATCATTACCTAAGCCATTTGGAAAACGTTTTGATTTAGAATGTAGTAATATGGCTGTAGAAGCAACGGTAGAAGCGCAACAAAATATAATAGGCGATTCAAAAAACAACTCTTCTTTTGTTAAGGCATCTATTACTTTTACCCCACTTGCTTTTTCTGTCTTTTCATCATATACAATTTCGCTTACAATAGAATTTGGTCTCAATGTCATATTGCCGGTTTGTTCTGCTGCGGGTAAAGTAGAAGAAAGACTACTAAAATATCCTCCGTAAGGACAACCACGCATACATCGATCTCTGAATTGACATTTACTCCTGCCTTTAAACCCTTCTCCTTTGGTTAAATGAGCAGTTCTCCCCATGGTAATCACCCTATCGTCATAATTTTCAGACAATTTGTGTTTAAAATGTTTTTCTACACAATTCATTTGCATAGGTGGCTCAAAAATTCCATCAGGTAAGTGAGGCAATCCCAATGGTTCTCCGCTTACTCCAATAAATTTTTCAACATGATCGTACCAATGAGCAATATCTTTGTATCGTATTGGCCAGTCAATAGCAATATTATCTTTTTTATTAGCTTCAAAATCCAAATCACCCAGTCGGTAACTTTGTCTTCCCCAGGTAATAGATCTTCCACCAACCTGATAACCTCTGATCCAATCAAATCGTTTGATCTCATTATATGGATGTTTGATATCGTCAACAAAAAAGTGACTGGATTCTTTATTAGTAACATAACCCGTTCTGGCTTGTTTTTTTTGTCGGGATACTTCTTTTCTGGTTTGTTTTCCTTTAAATTTAAAATCCCAAGGATCTTTGTACATGGTTGGATAATCAACAACATGTTTTACCATTCTTCCTCTTTCTAACACCAGCGTTTTTAAACCTTTTTCACAAAGTTCTTTTGCTGCCCATCCGCCAGTTATTCCTGTTCCGATTACAATTGCATCATAAATATTTTTATTACTCATATAAAAAAACAATAAATTTTAAGTAAAGTGTTTGATAATTCATTCCAAAAGTAAGAAATTGAAATCGTACGGCTCAAGAAATCGTAGTATTAAAATGATTTATTAATCTTTTTTTAATTAAATAGGTCAAAATAGTTTATCTGCTACAGAATTTAATTAAAAAAAAACTAATTTAATTGTATGATTTACTATTTTTACAAAACTAATTTAGAAAAACTTAAAAGTATGAATCGAAGAAATTTTATTTCAAAAACTACAAAATCTGGATTGGCACTTTCAACTATAGGCCTTTATGGGTTCGATAACATTTTGGCTAGAACCAAAAACGATTTAGAATTAATAGAAGCCAATAAATTATTTTTTAAACTTTCTTTGGCTGAATGGTCACTTCATAATGCATTGTTTGAAAAGAGGATTACCAATTTAGATTTTGCTGCAAAAGCAAGAAGTTTTGGTTTTGAGGGATTGGAATATGTAAATATTTTTTTTAAAGATAAGGCAAAGAATATGTCTTATTTAAAAGAAATGAATTCCAGGGCTGCTTTAGAAGGAGTGAAAAATGTGTTGATCATGATAGATGGGGAAGGGAATCTTGCAGAGACAGATAATAAACTTAGGCTAAAAGGTATTGAGAATCACTATAAATGGGTGGAGGCTGCTCATTTTTTAGGCTGCCATGCTATTAGAGTAAACCTAAGGGGCGGAAAAAATAAGCAAGAGGCGATGAAAACAAGTATTGATTCTTTAAACAGATTGTCTGATTTTGCTAAAGGATCTAATATTAATATTCTTGTTGAAAACCATGGAGGTTTCTCGTCTGATGGAGATTGGATGACAAAGGTTTTTTCACAGGTAAGTGATAAAAATATAGGAACATTACCTGATTTTGGAAATTTTTGCATAGAGAGAAAAGAAGACAAATGTATTAATGAATACGATCGCTATAAAGGAATGGAGCAGTTGTTAGTTTATGCTAAAGCGGTAAGTGCGAAATCGAATTTTTTCGATGAGGAAGGCAATGAAAAAAATATAGATTATTACCGAATCATGAAAATGGTGAAAGAGGTTGGTTATAAGGGTTTTGTAGGTGTTGAGTTCGAAGGAGTTAGTTCTGTTGAGGAAGAGGGAATCAAACAAACAAGAGATCTCTTAATTAAGGTAGGGAAACAGTTATCTTAAACAGATCGTTTATATAGAATTTAATTAATAAATATCAATTTAATATTATGAGTAAAAGCAAAAAACAAAATTCCATGTCGCGAAGAAGTTTTGTATCAAAATCATTAGCGGCAACAGCCGGATTTAGTATTGTACCCTCATTTGCAGTGGCAGGATTAGGTCATAAGGCACCAAGTGATAAATTAAATATTGTAGGAATTGGTGTTGGAGGTATGGGTTTTTCTAACCTTAAAGAAATGGAGTCTGAGAATATAATTGGGCTTTGTGATGTTGACTGGAAATATGCAGACAGAGTTTTTAAACATTATCCAAAAGCAAAAAAATACAAAGATTTCAGAAAAATGTATGAAGAAATGGGTGAATCCATAGATGGAGTAGTTATTGCTACAGCCGATCATACACATGCTATTGTTGCTGCTCAGGCAATAGAAATGGGTAAACATGTTTATTTACAAAAACCATTAACGCATACCGTATATGAATCTCGACTTTTAACAAATCTTACTGAAAAGCATAAAGTTGCAACTCAGATGGGTAATCAGGGAGCTTCGGGAGAAGGTGTTAATTTGGTCACAGAATGGTTGGCAAACAATGAAATT
>JADGEA010000364.1 GCA_016744615.1 Flavobacteriaceae bacterium | reverse complement strand
GTAATAAATTATCATAAATATGAACGCAGTACAGATTATATATGAATATGATAGAATAATGAACAGGCTTGATGAGGAGATTAAGAACAGTAATTTTAAAATTCAATATTTTTTGAATTTGCTTCAATTAAAAAGAGGTTTTTTTTATAAAAAATTAAAAGAAAAGAGATTTACATCTGGGGAAATGAAATTACTATCCAAATCTTTATTCCCAGAAGAATATAAAGAATATGAAGTTGAAACAATCAATGAATTAATTCGTAAATCAAAGGAGCAAACCAAAAAAAATAAAGGTAAAGATTTTCATTTGTTTTTAAATGAACAAAAAAAGAAATATGGCCTTTAAAATAATTTATACTCCCTTAGCTAAAAAATCCTTTCAGCAAAATATACTTTATTTAGACGAAAATTGGACAATTAAAGAAATTCGAAATTTTATTCAAAAAACTTCGGATATTGTTGATATATTAAAGATTAATCCTGTTTTATTTCCTCCATGGGAATTTAATAAAACGATTAGAAAAGTGGTCATTGTAAAACAAATAACTTTGTTTTATGAAGTTTTAGAAAAAAGAATTTATTTACATTTGTTTTGGAATAATTATCAAGACCCAGAGAGGATTAAGTACTTATTAGAATGATATTAATAAATAATGAAGACTCGAAGTTTAAAATGATGAATGGGAGAGAAGGAGGAATGAAAATGTTGGTAATAAATAGCAAGTTGCGGTGATCAGGTAGTTGTGTAAAGAAAAGATATTTTGTCTGTTTAAAGGATTTAAAATTATATTAAAAGAAGAAATAATTATCAATAATGAATAAAAATTCTAAAATATATTTAGCAGGTCACCGCGGACTTGTGGGGACAGCCATAAAAAATAACCTGGAATCTAAAGGGTATACCAATATCATCACCCGAACCCATAAAGAATTAGGATTAACCAATCAACAAGCAGTAGCTGAATTCTTCGCCAAGGAAAAACCCGATTATGTGATTCTTGCCGCAGCAAGAGTAGGAGGGATCGTTGCTAATAATACCTATAGAGGTGAATTTATTTATGACAATTTGATGATACAAAACAATGTGATCCATCAAAGTTATATTAATGGGGTAAAAAAACTATTGTTTTTAGGTAGTACTTGTATTTATCCAAAAAACTGTCCACAACCCATGAAAGAGGAATACTTGCTGACCTCTGAACTAGAATATACCAATGAACCTTATGCTATTGCAAAAATTGCAGGAATCAAAATGTGTGAGAGTTATAATATTCAATATGGTACTAATTTTATTGCAGTACAACCTACCAATTTGTACGGTCCGCATGATAATTTTGATCTGGAAAAATCGCATGTTTTACCAGCACTATTAAGAAAGATCCATTTAGGGAAAGCTTTGGAAAATAAGGATTGGGAAACGATAAGAAAAGACCTGAATAAATTACCTATTGAAGGAGTGAATGGAGCAAATTCAGAAGAAGAAATCATAAATATTCTTTTAAAGTACGGTATTAACTTCTCTCCTTTTCAAGGGGAGATGCTGAAGGCAGAGGAGTTGAAATTCAAAATTTCAATTGAAGTATGGGGCTCCGGAAAACCTATGCGTGAATTTTTATGGAGTGAAGACATGGCAGATGCCTGTGTTTATTTGATGGAGCATGTAGATTTCGAAGATGTTGTTTCTGGTGAAGGTGTCATTCCGAGTATAGTCGAGGAATCTCAACAACAGATTCAAAATACCCATATCAACATCGGTACAGGTAAAGAAATTTCGGTAAAACAGCTGGCAGAAACTATCAAGAATACAATAGGTTATCAAGGAAATCTTTATTTTAATACTTCTAAACCAGATGGTACCATGCGTAAATTAACAGATTCTTCCAAACTAGAAAAACTAGGTTGGAAATATACGGTTGAATTGGAGGAGGGGATTAAAAGGATGTATGAGTGGTATTTGGATAAATAGTTATGAATTGTGAGTGATGAATTCAACTACATTAGTGATGTTTTGTCTAAAAATTAAATATATTTCAATACCAATAATTTTATTAATTAAGTTATATTTTTAGGGAATAAATGAAAAAAGCAATCAGTATAAATAACTTTTTTGGCAGGTACTAATTAATAATTTAATGGTAAATAATTTTGTTTATATGCTATTACAAATTAACTTTGAGTATTCGTTAAATAGTTGAAGAGTATTTTGCGAATAAAAGTACCTATAAGGTAAGCTCATTTTCTGGAAATAAACCACCTGATTTTGAGTTTTTTTCTGTTTCCATTCCCGAATTCTAAGACTAATCCAAACAAAATCGGTATTTATTCGTGAGACTCTAAAAAAATAATTTCAAATTTTTAATTAGTCCAGAGAGAGGTACGAACGGCGTGGTGATCTCTAATGAAAACAGATTAATAATTTTTAACCTCACGACCCGCAATACCATTCCGTTTTATCA
>JADGEA010000363.1 GCA_016744615.1 Flavobacteriaceae bacterium | reverse complement strand
ATCACGCTTAACCCACTCGCGGGCAGCATCACGTATTAATTTATGTTCGTCAGTTAATAAATCGTCAAGATTGTAATAATCAGGAGCTTCAAATAAATCAGGTTTCATAGTGTATAATTTATTTTTCAAAAGTAATTAATGCCTTGCAAATTTGCACCTAATCTTTGGAAAAATTATACAAATTAATTATTCAAATACTTTGCCAATAAACTATGGAAATGATGAACTCCTTTTTCTCTTTTTGGTGAAAACCTTCCTGCTTTATAAAATGAAGAATTCACTCCTTTTTGTACGTTTTCAACCACAAATTCATCCTCTCTTTCTACTTTTTCTAAATCGTTTCCTGCTCCTTTATTTAACTTGGTAGGATCGTAAACGTAGGAAATAAATGAAACCTTAGTTCTGTTGATGTCAATAGGTCTAACAATATTTAAGGAAAGTCCCCAAGGATAAAAGTTAAACATCATATTTGGGAAAACCCAATAGTAATAAGCCGCTACATTTTTACCGTAATCAATGTGGCCTTCTGGCAAGTCAAAAACTTCAGTTGCCTCATTGGTATAGCCTATTTGAAGGTTGCAGTGCTCATAGATTTCCGTTTTATAGCTTCCGTAGTCCAATACTTTATTTAATCCTTCATGAACAAATGGAACATGAAACCCTTCTAGATAATTATCACAATACAAAGCCCAATGAGCATGAACTAGAAAATCTTTACTGTTGGAGGTGTCTAAAGAAAACTCATCAAAGGGAAGAAAACCAATACGTTCTTTCATTTTATTAATAACTTTTGAAAATTGAAATTCAGGGTTTAAACCAACAAATAAAAGAGGGCCCCATTTTTCTAAAGGGAATTTATGCAAATGATCACAAGGTCTTGGAAAATCTTCTGCTTCTTCAAATTCTGGCATATACTCAAATTTCCCATCTAAGTTAAAACGTCTGCCATGATACATACAAGTTAACTTTTTGGTTTTGCCAGGATGTAATGCCACTAGGTTTCCTCTATGAGTACAGACATTAGTGAAGCAGTTGATCTCGTCCTTTTCGTTTCTAACAATAACCAAAGGTTCGGTTAGGTAATTGTCTAAAAGTACTATTGGGTAGACTGATTGAGGAAGTGCCACTAAATTTTCATCTCCAACCCATTGCCAGGTTTTTAAAAATATTTTTTCTTTAATAGTTTCAAAAATATCTTTATCTCTATAAAAAGAAGCTGGTAGTGTTTCTGCTTTGGTAATATCTGAGTGGATATGAAATTTTTTAGACATGGCTAGTTTTGATTATTGTATATTCACGAATCGACTTTAAATTTAAACAATTATTTTTTAACCAATTTATAAAGATATATGAAAGCTAAATCTCAAAAAATTGGTTTGCTAACCACTACCTCTCTTGTGGTTGGAAATATGATAGGCGTAGGGATATTTGTTTTACCCGCTGTATTATCAAACTATGGTAGTATAAGTTTGTTAGGTTGGATATTTACAGCTACGGGAGCTTTAATTTTAGCAAAAATATTTAGTAATTTCAGTAAAATCATTGTAAGTAAAAGCGGGGGTCCTTATGTGTATTCAAAAGCTGGATTTGGCGATTTTGTAGGATTTTTAGTGGCTTGGGGCTACTGGATAGCTTGTTGGGTTGGTAATGGAGCTATTGCAATTGCCATTATAGGAGCTGCTAGTTTTTTCATACCTGAATTAGCAACTAATTCGGTTTTGTCTGTTAGTCTTGGATTGGCACTTATTTGGATATTTACTTGGATCAACTCTAGAGGAATTAAAGAGTCTGGGAGAATTCAATTAATTACCACAGTTATAAAAATTTTACCCTTATTATTTATTATAGTATTTGGACTCTTTTTTTTTAAATTAGAGAATTTCCCTTCTTTTAATTTAACTGGAGAAAGTAACTTTTCAACATTATCTGCTGTAGCAACCTTAACGTTATACGCTTTTTTGGGTATTGAATGCGCTACTATTCCTGCGGGAAATATAGAAAATCCAGAAAAAACCATACCAAGAGCAACCATGCTAGGTACTATCATTACTACAGCTTTATATATTTTAGGAACTGTTGTTTTATTTGGGATATTGCCATTGGATATCTTACAAAATTCTCCAGCCCCTTTTGCAGAAGCTGCTAAGGTTATGGGTGGTGATTATGGTGGTTATTTTGTTGCAATTGGTGTTTTAATTTCTGGGATAGGAGTATTAAATGGTTGGATATTAATAACAGGACAGATTTCTATGGCCACTGCAAAAGATGATTTGTTTCCTGATTTTTTAAAGAAAGAAAATAAAAAAGGAGCTCCAGTAAATGGTTTTATAGTTGGAGGGATTTTATCCTCGATGGTGATGCTAATGAACTTTTCGGAAGGATTGGTAGAACAATTTGAATTTATTGTTCAACTTACTGTTTTAGTAGCATTAATGCCTTACTTATTTACTGCAGCATCTT
>JADGEA010000362.1 GCA_016744615.1 Flavobacteriaceae bacterium | reverse complement strand
ATTTATTGAAGAATAAATATGAGCTGATAATGTAGACTCAAAACATTGTTTTTGTTGTTCTTTTTCAGTAAAATTTTCACAAACTTCAAAAACAGGGTACTGATCTACATCCTTCCAATTAATAGATTCCCTTTCGGTTTCAAGAAATGTTTCAGAGGATATTTTTTCGGTTTCAAAAAATTGACAAGACTGAATTATAAAAGATAAAGCAATTAAAACAAGTAGGTTTCTCATTTTCATCTTTAAAAAAGATTATTTCCCTTTAGATTGACTAACATATTCATTCCATTCCATATCTTTATAAATATCATCACCTAAATAAGTAACAATCTTAAGCATTTCTGGAGCTTTTCTATATCCTGGCATCACTAATAACGTTTCTAAATCTTCATTTAGATAAACAAATGTGGGGTAACTTAATTTTCCTTTCATAAGACTGGCAGGTAATTCGTTATATCCTCTCCTTCCTTTATCAACAAAATTAAATTCCTTCTCTTTATAAATAATGGTGTTTTTATCCTCACCATCTAACTTAACACAATAGAATTCTTTATTCAAATATTCAATCATGTCTTTGTCTTTAAAGGTAGTAGCATCCATTTTCTTACAATAGCCACACCAATCTGTATAAACGTCGATTAATATTTTTTTAGGTTCTTTTTTGTTAGCTTCCTCAGCTTCCCCAATGGTCATCCAATTTATTTCTTGCGCATTTATATTTGACATGCTCAAACACAAGATTAAAAAAGTAAGTAGTAAATATCTATTTTTCATAGGTTAAAAATAGTAAATCCCTTTAAATTAAAACATAACAAAATTGATTATTACATATAATTAAAAAGCCAAATTGAAATTCAATTTGGCTTTTTAATTATTTTGAGATAAGTTTTTATTTTATATCGAAAATAATAGGAAGTGAATATTGGACTCCAACTTTTTTTCCTTCATGCTCTCCAGGTAACATTTGTGGCAAGCTACTAATTACTCTAACAGCTTCATTCTCTAGTTCTTTGAACTCTGATCTTGCCTGTACATTAGTTACTTTTCCAGTATTATCAATTTTAAATTTCACGGCAATACGTTGCTTACCAGAAATATCTTTATTGTCCACTTTAGTATTAAACTCTGCTCCTACAAATTGCATAATATTTTGTGTGAAACATTGTTTTAAAGCTTCATTATCTCCAGTACATCCAGGATACGTTGGCACTTTTTGAATCACTCCAAAAGGGATTTCTATAATATCCTTAACCTCATTGTAATAAGGGCTTTCTAATTTATTGCCATCGGTTAATACCATTAATGATTTTAAAGCTAATTCTTCTTCTTTGGTCATTTCACCTTTAACAGCAATAGATTCTTTTAAAGCTTCAATGTTTTTTATGATATCACTCTTTGATGAAGTGGATGTTTTTGAAACTTGATTAGTACCTGCCTGAGCATTGGTCTCTTGAGTACAAGAAGTATAAGTTAACATAACTCCGATTATGGGAACCAGTAATAAATACTTTAATTGAGTGATTTTGTTTTGTTTTAAATTTGATTTCTGTAACATAATAATTCGTTTTTTGATTAATGAATGATTGAAAAATGTATTGATAAATGAAATGGATTCTGTATTAAATACCTGTGAAAGCAATCCATTGTAATATTCGTTTTTTCCTTTTAAGGATGCAGCTTTTTCGTCTGCTATAAACTCTTGTAATAAAACCATTTTACTTTGATATAAATAAACCAAAGGGTTGAACCAACAGATGATTTTTATAAATTCAAAAAATAATAAATCGATAGAATGATATTGCTGAATATGAATTTTTTCGTGTAGAAGAATCGTTTCTTTTTGCTTTTCTGAAAGGTCTTCTCCAATAAAAATGGTGTTTAAAAATGAAAAGGCGGTATCCGTTTTAGGTAAACTAATAACCCTAGTTCCATTTAATTTTGTTGAAACTCCTTTTCGTTTTAATTGATAAACTTTATAAAACTTAAAACATAAAACACTAAACGCTATTATCATTCCTGATAGCCAAATAAGTTGGATAATAAGAGCGGCACTAATGGCTGAAGTCCCCGCAATGGTAATTTCACTTAAGGTTTCGGAAGCAATGTACTCAGATGATGAGCCACCTAACATGACTGCTGGAAGTTGTATGATATATTCTTCAGGAATACTATTTCTTATGAAATCAATTTTAATAAAAGGCAGAATAAAACTTAATATTGGAGTCACAATTAAATAAATTCTGTTCCAATTAAAATGCAATTCTTTTTTAAGAAACACATCATAAGCTACCAAAAATAGTAACTGAAAAACTAATATTTGAAGAATATAATGAATCATTTTTTCTCGTTTTTATGGATCTCCTGCAAAATTGATTCCAATTCGGAAACACTGATATCGTTTTTCTTCATAAAAAAGGATACCATACTTTTAAAGGAACCTTGAAAATAACCATCCTTTAAT
>JADGEA010000151.1 GCA_016744615.1 Flavobacteriaceae bacterium | reverse complement strand
GCTATTCAATTTGAAAAGGATGCAGAGAATCTAATGCCAATATTTGAAAAAAAAAATAGCAGATATCCTAAAACCAATCATTGGAAAGCATAAATAAAATACTACCTACAATAAATAGCCTTCATACGGCTTGTAAAGCCAAGTATGAAGCCAAAGTTGAACTACACCCCGGGTTTAGCGATTATCTTCTATGGGTTTTCAATAGCATTTTTTAGGGAGTTACAATTCTCTTTTTTGGAGAATATATTTAATTTTTAAAGAGTATATTTTTGTTTTATGTTGTAAATATTATATTACTTCATTTACGATTTATTTTATCGATATTATTTTAGATTTCACGCAATATTCTTCCTGATCCACTAAAGCGGATTTTTAAATTTCTGTAAAGGGTCTCTTTCATTTTCTTAGTTTTTTGGGTAAAAAAATTTTACCGGAGAACGTATTCTGAGAATAATTTCTATGGTTTTCATTTGGCCTTTTTTGCAAAACGGATATTGGTATACATCAAACCCGGTAAGACGTAAAACACGCTGTTGGGTTGTTTCATTTTTAATGATGGCTAGAGGTTTTCTATAGATTGCTGTTTGTTTGCTGAATATACCGAAAAATTTGAAAATGAAACTCATAGTATTAAAGGAAATAAATTTTTGAATAAAATAATCTTCATATTCCTTGTAAAGCCAATCTGGTAATTATTGAGTTTGATATCTGTTTGGTTCAAAAGGGTTTTTTAAGAAAATTTCAGTAATTTTGATGGATAAATGATTTATAAATGAATCTCCAAAATAAATTTGATTTAGGATTTTTACCTACACCACTTCACAAATTAAAAAATCTTTCCAATAAGTTTCTTAATTATCAAATTTTTATCAAAAGAGATGATCAAACTGGTCTTGCTTCTGGAGGAAATAAAACCAGAAAACTAGAGTATTTGATCCAAAAAACTTTGGATGATAAATGTGATACTGTAATTACTGCTGGGGCACAGCAATCCAATCATTGCAGGCAAACCGTAGCAGCCTGTGCTATTGCCGGATTGGAATGTCATTTACTGCTTGGAGGTGATAAGCCAAAAGAATACAATGGCAATTTGTTGCTTTCTCATTTATTGGGTGCAAAGATCCACTTTACGGGAGGAAATAGAAAAGGGGAAGACATTGAAAATTTAAAGATAAATTTAGAATTGGAGGATAAAAAGGTTTTCATTGTCCCTTATGGAGGTTCAAATTTATTGGGAGCCTTAGGTTATATCAATGCCGTAAAAGAATTAAAGGATCAATTAAAAGAGCAAAATTTAGATATTGATTATATTTTTTTTGCTTCCAGTTCGGGAGCAACACAAGCCGGTATGATGATCGGTATGGATATGTATGGTATAGATGCTAATTTGATTCCCATAAATATTGATAAAGCAGAAACAGTAGGTTTTTTAGAGAATATTGTTCTTGACCTGATCAATGAGAGTAAGCAATTCTTTCATCTTTATAAAGAGTACCGTATTGCTGATATTCCTCTCGAGAGAAATTATGATAAAGCAGGTTATGGAAATCTGACTGATGATGAAAAAGAAGCAATAAAAACCTTAGCTCAAACAGAAGGAATCTTATTAGATCCTGTTTATACTGGAAGAGCATTTTATGGAATGCTGGACTATTTGAAAAAGTCAAAAATTAAACAAGGAAGTAATGTTCTTTTCTGGCATACCGGCGGACTTCCGGCAAATTTTAATTATGGAAAGGAATTATTTTAGGAAACGATAACATGATGAATAATAAAACAAAATACTTGATATATAGATATTTAATTCCGTTTTTGATTTTTGCATTGGTTTGGCTCGTGTTCGAATATTTCTATCCGGAGATGATTGCAGGAAAGAAAGGGTTCTTCGCTGCAGGGATCACCTATATACTCTCACCAAAAATTAAAAAGATCAATTTTATAAGTGGTCAGAATATTCAAATAAAATGGTTTGTTTTTGGGAAGGTGATTTTACTTCCAATAGATCCTAAATAAATTTTAAGTATTTGAAATATTATAGATGCGTATAATTTTGTAACTTTAATTTGATATTAAATTCATGAAAAATGAAAATAATAATAAGTATATACATGTTTTTAAAATGAGTCCATAATTTTTACTGAAAGCTTATGTTTTTCTTTGTGAGTCTCTGTGTTTACTTTGCGTAATAACTATTGAAATAATTTTGATGGGTATTAAAATAGCCTAGCCAGCTGGATTAGTTCAACTTACATTTTTGAGTTCATTTTAAAATTTCTCAAAAATGAGTTTCACTAATAAGGCTTACCTTTGCAAAATGCAACAAGAACTACAACTTTCAGACTGGCTTCCAACAACCAATAAAGAGGTTAAAATTAGAGGTTGGGATAGTTTGGATGTGATCCTTTTTAGCGGTGATGCCTATGTAGATCATCCTGCATTTGGACCTGCAGTTGTTGGTAGGATCCTTGAAAGTTATGGTTTACGTGTTGCTATTGTACCACAACCAAATGTAAATGATAATCTGCAGGATTTCGAAAAACTAGGGACTCCCAATTTATTTTTTGCAGTTACCGCCGGTGAAATGGATTCGATGGTGAGTAACTATACCGCTTCCAAACGAAAGAGAGATAAAGATGCATATACACCCAATGGTGATAAAGGTTTTCGGCCCGATTATGCGACTACTGTCTATTCCAAAATATTGAAAGAGAAATTTCCTGATATTCCTGTTGTTATTGGGGGAATTGAAGCTTCTCTTAGGCGCGTTACACATTATGATTACTGGAGTAACACTTTGAAACCAAATATTTTAACCGAATCTGGTGCCGATCTTTTGGTTTATGGAATGGGGGAACAACCCCTACGAGAGTTAATCACTCTTTTGCAAAAGGGAGTTCAGTTTGATTCGATCAAAACGTTGAAGCAAACAGCTTATTTGTCAGATTTTAAGGAAGAGGTTCCTGAAAATAAGCAATGGGAGGATATTGAAATTCATTCACATGAGGCATGCTTAAGAGATAAAAAAACCTTTGCAACTAATTTTAAAACGATAGAGCAGGAATCAAATAAGGTTTTTGGGAGAAGGATTTTACAGAAGGTAGAAAATAAAACTTTAGTGATCAATCCACCTGCTTCTACAATGACTGAAAAGGAGATAGATGCATCTTTTGATCTTCCTTTTACAAGATTACCACATCCAAAATATAATAAACGAGGCCCTATTCCTGCTTTTGATATGATCAAATTCTCTATCAATATCCATAGGGGTTGTTTTGGAGGATGTAGTTTTTGTACGATATCTGCACATCAGGGTAAATTCATTGCTAGTCGTAGCAAGGAATCTATTTTAAAAGAAGTAGATGCTGTTGCAAATATGCCCGATTTTAAAGGCTATTTATCTGATATTGGTGGACCATCAGCCAATATGTATAAAATGAAAGGTAAAATTCAAAGTATTTGCGATAAATGTATTGCTCCTTCATGTATTTCACCAGTAATTTGCTATAATTTAGATACTTCACACAAACCTTTGACTGAAATATATCAGGCTGTAGATAAGCATCCAAAGATTAAAAAATCATTTATAGGCAGTGGAATAAGATATGATTTGCTGGTACCGGAATTCAATAAAAATGCAGAGGTAAAAGAACTGGAAGAATATACAGAAGAAGTGATGACCAAACACGTTTCCGGAAGGCTAAAAGTTGCTCCTGAGCATACTTCTGATCCTGTTTTAAAATTAATGAGAAAGCCCTCATTTTCCTATTTTCATACATTTAAAAAGACCTTTGACAGGATCAATAAAATGAAGAGGTTGAACTTACAGTTAATTCCTTATTTTATTTCAAGTCATCCTGCATGTGAGTTGGAAGATATGGCAAATCTGGCTGCCGAAACCAAAGATATGGGTTTTCAACTAGAACAGGTTCAGGGTTTTACGCCAACGCCAATGACAGTTGCTACGGTGATTTATTATAGTGGTTATCATCCATATACTTTAAAGAAAGTATATGTTTCTAAAACAAAAAAAGATCGTGATGAGCAGCATAAATTCTTTTTTTGGTACAAACGGGAAAATTTCAATTGGATTAAAAACACTTTGCAAAAAGTACATCGAAATGATTTGATAGAAAAGTTATTAAGCACAAGTAATGTTTATAGAAAAGGTAAATCTCAAAAGAAGAATAATTCCGATTCTAATCGAATTCATAAAAAATCAAAACAAAATAAAGGTTATACAAGTGTTTTAAATAAACCGAAAAGGAAGAAAAGATAATTGATTTAATTTTGTTATTTTTATTAAATGAAAAAACTACTATATTTATTAGTCTTTGTATATGGTTTTGGCTTTGCGCAGGGAACTGTAAAAGTTGATCTAAGAAATCCAAACGCAACTCTTTATACGCATATATATTTCTTAATTCCAGATAGTTATGATGTGGCAAAAGCATCAGTACCCATAAGAGGGTTGCCTAAAAAAGAAGCCAATGAAAAGGCAATAAAAATTAAAGCTGTACTGGATGGGATGGGATTGGTAATAGATTTTACAAGTGTTCCAACCAGTGCTAATTATTTAGATACGGTATTGGTTTCGTCTCAAAGAATTGAAAAATTATTACATCGATATGCTCCATTCCCTATAAGATTACCTGGTATTTATGTGGAGAAAATAGGAACCAGATGGTATTATTCAAAAAAAACTATTGAACAAATAGATACAATTTACGATAGACTTTTTCCATCACAATTGGTATGGATAGGACAAAAGTTTCCAATATTTTTTAAAGCAACTATTTTAGGTGTTTTGATATGGCAGCCAATAGCTTTTGTGTTGTTGATTATTGTAACCGTCTTGTTATTTTATATTTTAAGGCCAATAGTACTTTTTTTACTTAAAAAAAATGTAAAACTGTTTGAAAGAAAAAGAAGTTACCAATCATTTGAAATATTACATGAATTAACAAGACCAATTGTGTTTGTTATTTTGGTTAGGTTTATTCAAATAATCTTTCCTTCACTGCAATTATTAAACCTAAATAGTTTTGTTATTATCGGACTAAAAGTAGCGGAAACTATTTTTTGGGTAATGATTGTGCTTACTTTTATAAAGCTGTTTGTAAGTTTATATAATGATATTAATAAAGACTCAAGAAGCAGATTAGACAGGCAGCTGGCTCCAATTGTCAATAAATTCATTAATGGTATCATCGTATTATTGGGTTTTTTTAAGATTTTAACCCTTTTTGGAGTAAATCCTACCACTGTTTTAGCAGGTGCTTCTATTGGAGGTATCGCCCTGGCCTTTGCAGCACAGGATTCTGTTAAAAATTTAATAGGAACTTTGAATATATTTTTAGATAAACCATTTCATATAGGTGATTGGGTAGTGATTGGCGGAATAGAAGGAACTGTGGAATATGTTGGTATACGATCAACCCGTGTAAGAGCAGCAGATACTTCTATATTTCAAATTCCTAACAGTAAAGTTTCTGAAATGGAAATTAATAATAAGGGCTTAAGGTTATACAGGAGATATCAAACAGACCTAGGAATAAGATATGATACTCCACCCGAATTGATTGAGGCTTTTGTGCAAGGTATTAGAAAAATAATAATTGAACATCCTGATACCAGAAGCGAGTCTTTTAATGTGGAATTTACTGGTTTTGGTGAATCTTCTCTGGAAATTATGGTTAATATATTCTTTAAAAAATTAGACTGGGGAGATGAACAATCCTCAAGGCATAGATTGCATATTTCTATTGTGAAACTGGCTGCTGCTCTAGGAGTGGAATTTGCATTTCCTTCTTCTACATTGATGATTGAACAAATGCCGGGTAAAGAGTCTTTGGCTGTAAAATATAATACAGATAAAAAATTTATAGACAGTAAGATAGAATCTGTTTTAGAAGAGTTTAAAGAAGTAGATCATACAGTTGATCCAAATGCATCCTCCTTGCCTGAATAATTATTTGTATTTTTCAATATAATCGTTGATCACATCAATAACAGATATATTTTTCCAAAGATCCTGCAATTCAAAATAATCAATTGGTTTATAAGGTTCCTGTTTTGCTAATGCACCATCAATAAAAGCCCGTTGTAAAATATCTTCTACTAAAAAATCAAGAGCAATCTCTTCAGGATTATAGGTGTTCTTTAGATTAAGTTTAAAGAATTTGGCAGAAGAATTATACATAAATGCTTTTAAACCACTGCGATAATCTTTGATAAGGCTGTATAAGGTCTCTCCGGTTTGGCGATTGATTAGTTTAATCAATATTCTCCCTTCTGTTCTTGTCATTTTTTTTAGCTGATCCGTAAATTCTCCTTCCAGATATTTCTGTACTTTTTTGATGTGTTTCCTTCTTTTTCGTTTGGAATGGATCGAATCGAGTGATAAATTCAATTCCATCATTTTATCCGAAGCCAGTTTAGCGTAGGGATATGCTTTTCTTACTTTTTTGGTATACCAGTAGTAGTATTTTCGCTCTTTTGAAGAATCGAACTTTCTTTTATTTAAAACAATTACTTCATCAAGAGGTATTGTTAGGGAATCATTTTTAATAATAAAAAAATCTTCATTACCAATATCTTCTTTTTTTAATTTTTGTGAAAATAAAAATAATGGAAGGGTGAATAGTAATATAAATAAACTCTTTTTCATGTAAAATGATGATAATCAAAAATCACTCCAAAATTAAGAATTACAATTCTATATTTTAGGTTTTTACACCAATTTGTGAGGATAAATTTTTGTTAATATATTCCGGATAATGTATCAAAAATTCTATTAAAACAATAAGATAATTTGTTTATTTTCGTAGAAAAATAGACGTTATGGAAAAACAAAAAATTCTGAATAAAAAATCAATTAATTTTTTAGAAAAATATTTAAATAATGCATCTCCTACCGGATATGAATCTGAAGGTCAGAATATTTGGATGGAGTATCTTAAACCTTATGTAGATGCTTTTATCACTGATAATTACGGAACAGCTGTTGGTGTGATCAATCCTGATGCAGATTTCAAGGTGGTGATTGAAGGTCATGCTGATGAAATTTCATGGTATGTGAATTATATTACTGACGATGGTTTGATCTATGTGATCAGAAATGGAGGTAGTGATCATCAAATTGCACCTTCTAAAAGAGTAAATATCCATACCAAAAAAGGAATTGTAAAAGGAATTTTTGGATGGCCTGCGATTCATACCAGAATTGGAGGGAAAGAAGAAGCTCCCAAATTAGATAATATTTTTATTGATGTTGGCTGTAAGAATAAAAAAGAAGTTGGAGAGCTTGGTGTTCATGTAGGCTGTGTAATTACTTATCCTGATGAATTTTTTATTTTGAATAAGAATAATTTTGTTTGTCGTGCTTTGGATAATCGCATGGGTGGTTTTATGATAGCTGAGGTTGCCAGATTATTAAAAGAGAATGAAAAAAAATTACCTTTTGGCTTATACATTACCAATTCAGTTCAGGAAGAAATTGGTCTTCGTGGTGCCGAAATGATTACGCATACCATTAAGCCAAATCTTGCTATTGTGACAGATGTTTGCCATGATACAACAACCCCAATGATCGATAAAAAGAAAGAAGGAGAAACAAAATCGGGTGATGGTCCGGTTATTTCTTATGCACCCGCAGTTCAAAACAATGTTCGTGAGTTGATCATTGATATAGCTGAGAAGAATAATATACCATTTCAAAGACTTGCATCTTCAAGAGCTACAGGTACAGATACAGATGCATTTGCTTATTCCAATGGCGGTGTGCCATCTGCATTAATCTCTTTGGCACTTCGATACATGCATACAACTGTTGAAATGGTACATAAAGATGATGTGGAGAATGTGATCAAATTGATCTATGAAACACTATTAGAAGTTGATCCTAAAAAAGGATTTGGATATTTTAATTAAAACCACTTAGAATGAAACTAGTAAAACCAATACAAGATCTGTATGATGAAGAATTTTCTCATTGCTACGGATGTGGAAGATTAAACAAGGAAGGTCATCATTTAAAAACCACTTTAGAAGGAGGAATTACCATTAGTAAATTTACTCCAAAAGACTATCATATTGCAATTGAAGGATTTGTTTATGGTGGTTTGCTGGCATCACTAATCGATTGTCACGGAACAGGATCGGCAGCTATTTTTTATGCTAGAGAGAATAAAACAGAACTAAAAGAAGGCAATACCCCCAGATTTGTAACCGGAAAATTAAATATTGATTATTTAAAACCAACACCACTAGGTAAAGAATTAGTGATTAAAGGAGAATTGTTAGTAGTAGCCCGACGAAAAGTTAAAACCCAGATCAATATAATTGTTGATGGAGTGGTAACAGTTAAAGGTGAGGTTACAGCTATTTTGCTTCCTGATAATTTTGGAAAGTAGATTCTGATTTTTTATTCGTGAGACTCTAAAAAAATAATTTCAAATTTTTAGTTAGTCGAACTAATCCCGCTTTTTTAGCGGGATTTAGGTTTAATGCCTTTTATTTGTTAACAGATTTTAAGGTAATAGGAATACTGCTATAAAAAATATTATTTTGAGGTAATGTATATTTTCTCTACTTTAGGTAAGAAACCCATTTAAAAACACATTATTACATGATTAAAATAAAATTTATAATACTCATATTTTTATTGGTAAGTGTAGAGGTAAATGCTCAAACTACACAACAAATTATCCAACAGAGAGTAGAATCTAGTGTTAGTAACAAACCCATTTCTGCAGATGGTATTGTTTTGTTTTCTCAAATTGAATTATCTAAAATTTATAGCAATAGCAATTATGAAGCGATCTGGGCTGATAAAAAGAATAGAAATGACCTTATTGAAAGTCTAATAAAATCTGAGGAAGAAGGGCTGATTCCAAACGATTATCATTTAGAAAGAATAAGTAGGATACTTGCAAATACAAAATATAGAAAATTAAAAGATTCAGATGCCGCTAATTTAGATATGTTATTAACAGATGCATTTATGCTTTACGCTTCACATCTGGTTTCTGGAAAGGTAGAACAATCACAGATACGTTCAAAATGGGATGTTGATATTAATCAGAGACCTAAGGGAATTGATAGTTTGGTTACTATAACTATAAAGAATAAAAATGTTAAATGGGCACTTCAAAGTCTAAAACCACAGCATTATTATTATTTATTAATGAAGCAGAACTTAAGAACATATAAAGAAATTGCAAATGATGGAGGATGGCCAAGTATTCCAGTAATTGATAAATTGGAAAAGGGTGATAAAGATGAGCGTATACCTATTGTTAGAAAATATTTAAAAATTAATAAAGATTTGATTTTGTCAAAAGTTGAGGATGATGCCTTGTTTGATGATGAACTGGAAGTAGCTGTCAAAAAGTTTCAGGAGCGACATAACTTAACTACTGATGGGATAATAGGAAAAGGGACTCTTGAACAAATGAATGTTTCTATAGAAGATCGTATTGATCAGATCAGGATTAATTTAGAAAGAGCAAGATGGACACTGCACCAAACAGAAGAAGACTTTTTAATGGTAAATATTGCAGGGTTTAAAGTGAGAAGGATTAAAAATAGACAGGAAGTATTCTCTTCAAGGGTAATTGTTGGTAAATACCACAAAAAAACACCGATTTTTAAAGGTATGATGCAGTATATTATCGTTAATCCAACCTGGACACTTCCTTATTCCATTGCTACAAGTGAAACTTTGCCAAAGCTAAAAAAAGACCCTGGTTATCTTGCAGCAAAACATATGATAATTATGGATAGAAGTGGAAAGGTTTTAGATCCGAATAAAATTAATTTCCATGAGTATTCTGCAGGTAACTTTCCTTTTATTGTCCGTCAGAAAGCCGGCCCATGGAATGCTTTGGGTCAGGTTAAATTTATTTTTCCAAATAAAAATGCTATTTATTTACATGATACACCATCTAGAAGTCTTTTTAATAAACAGGATAGGGCTTTTAGTCATGGCTGTATTCGAACAGAGGATAAATGGGAATTATTGATGAGTTTGATGGATGATCCGGATGTATGGAATATGGATAAAATAAATGAAATATTGGATAGTGGAGAAACAACCCGGATTGATTTACCTAAACCACTCCCCATTTATTTACTGTATTGGACCACAGGTGTTGATCGCAGGGGTAATGTTTATTTTATTAAAGATGTGTATAAAAGAGATCCAGCAGTGTTGAAGGCACTAAATACATCTGTTAAATTCAGATCAGTAAAATAGAATTCTTACTAATTTCTAATATATGGTTACACTAATATATAAAAAACACGAAAAATTTGAAAAAACAACCCATTTAAAGGAAATTTGTAACTAATCAGTTTAGGAAAGTGACTACGTTATGAACAAATATTTTGGTTTGTTAACAGGGTTTTTTGGTTATTTTGAAAAAGGGGTTCTATTT
>JADGEA010000361.1 GCA_016744615.1 Flavobacteriaceae bacterium | reverse complement strand
TTACCAATAAGGCGGTTAAGGAAATGAAAGAAAGGATTGTTAGCAATCTTATTTCATTTTCTAAAAAATCGATCCTAACGGAGCCTACAGATATGGTCATTCAAATTGTAGAAGAAACTGGGTTTAGTTTGGATACTATTCAGGAAAAATCCAAAAAAATTCTAAATCATTTACTACATAATTATTCCAGTTTTAGTGTAGAAACCATCGATAGCTTTAATCATAGATTGATTAGAACATTCGCAAGAGATTTAAAACTTTCGGGAAATTTTGAAGTTAGTTTGGACATTGATAAATTATTAACGGAGGCGGTAGATTTGTTAATCTCAAAAGCTGGCGAAAATAAAACAGTTACCAAAACAATCATAGATTATTCCCTTGAAAAGATTGATGAAGATAAATCGTGGGACGTTTCAAAAGATATTACAAAAGCTGCAAAATTAATATTTAATGAAAATGATGCAGGTCACTTAGAGAAATTTAAAAAGAAGAGTTTATTAGACTTTCTTGAATTCAAAAGACAAATAGTTTCAAAAAGAAAGCAACTTTCTGAAAGTGTTCATGGTAAGGCAATCCTTGTGTTAGAAAGAATAAATAATGAAGGACTACAACCAGAAGATTTTTTAAGAAAAACACTTCCGAATCATTTTGAAAAAATAAAAAATGGTGATTTTAATGCCTACGGAAATCAGCTTCTTGAAAATCTACAACAAGGAGGTAATACTCTTTATAAAAAAGCAACCTCAGAAGATATTTCATTTAAAATTGATTCGATCACTCCTTTTTTACTTGATCAATATATTGAAATAAAGAGCTTGGTTTTTCAGCTTCAACTTTTAATAGAGTTACAAAAAAGTGTTGTGCCTTTATCAGTAATCAATTTAGTGAACCAAGAAATTGATGTGATTAAAGAAGATCAGAACTTGATTCCTATATCAGATTTTAATAAACTTATTAATTCAGAAATAAAGGACCAACCCACACCATTTATATATGAACGTTTGGGAGAACGATACCGCCATTTTTTTATTGATGAATTTCAAGATACTTCTTCGTTACAATGGGAAAACATGATTCCTTTAATTGAAAATGCCATAACTCAGCAGTTTCATGATGGAAGTCAAGGAAGTTTATTATTGGTTGGAGATGCCAAACAGTCTATTTATCGTTGGAGAGGTGGGAATCCAGAACAATTTATTGATTTAACCACTAAAGAAGAAACTTTTCCGATACCCAAAGAATTATATAATTTACCCACAAATTATAGGTCAAGGAAGGAGATTGTAGATTTTAATAATGATTTTTTCACATTTGTATCAAATAAACTTAGAAAGCCTGATCATCAAAAGATATACCTAAAGGGGAATCAACAAAATAGTACAAATGAGGAGGGTGGTTATGTAAAGTTTGAATTTATAGAGTTCAGGTATAAGGAAGAAGCAAACGATTTATATGCTGAGAAAGTTCATAATACCATTATAGATTTATTAGCGGATGGTTTTAATGAAAATGACATTTGTATTCTTACACGTACTAAAAAAGACGGAATTTTATTAGGAAGTTATCTTCAAGAAAATAGGATCAACATAGTTTCTTCAGAGACTTTATTATTACAACATTCAACTGTTGTATTATTTTTAATGGATTGCTTGGCTTTAAGTGTGTCCTTAAATAATGAAGAATTAAAGATTAATTTTTTAGAGTTTTTATACGATCACTTATCAGTTTCTGAAGAAAAACACACTTATTTTAAGTCTTTAGAAAACAAAGAAGATTTTTTATATTATTTAAAGCATGAATTAGATTTCACTTTCGAAGAGATGCAATTAAAACCGCTTTATGAAAGTTTTGAATATGGTATTAGAAAGTTTAAGCTTTCTGAAAATGCAGATGCGTATCTATTTGGTGCAATGGATATGGTTTTTGATTTTAGTTTAAAACCAAATGCAAGTAAACTAAGCTTTTTAGAAGAATGGGAACTAAAAAAAGAAAAAGCAAGTATTCCTATAAGTGAAGAAATTAATGGAGTGCAATTAATGACGGTCCACAGAGCAAAAGGACTGGAATTTCCGGTGGTGCTATTTCCTTATGCAGACCTTAATATATATCAAGAAAGAGAGCCAAGAAACTGGTTTTCTTTAAAAGATCAAGATTTCGATTTTGATGAATCTCTAATTTATTGTGGAATAAATAAAATTAATGAATTTGGCGAAGAAGGAGCCACCATTTATCAGGAACAAAAAGAAACCTTAGAACTTGACAACATTAACTTGTTGTATGTAACCCTAACAAGAGCTGAGGCGCAATTATATGTATTTGCAAATAAGCCAAAAGAAACTAAAACTAGTGAACTTAGTACTTATAATCAGTATTTCGGGGAATTTTTAAAACACAAAGGTTTATGGGAAGAAGAAAAGTTAGTTTATGAATTTGGCAACAAGCAATTAAATACTTCAAACATTAA
>JADGEA010000150.1 GCA_016744615.1 Flavobacteriaceae bacterium | reverse complement strand
GTTCGGTATTAACCCACACTCTACTAAAAATAAACGCAAAGCTGAAGAACTAATATACTATGGTACTATTGCAGCCTGATTTTATAACGAAGTATTGATTGAGAAAGGTGTTAATATTATTCAAACAGATAATCCTGTTGAGTTGTTACATAAGGATTTAAGAGATTTTTAACCAGGTTAATATCAAATTATAATTTATCAGTTTACAAAATGATCTTTTTTAACATCAGTATCACCTCTCCAAACTTTTACATTTGTCCATGGCTCAGGAGGCGATGTCCAAAAAGAATGACTTGCCGGTAGTCCCAAAGGTAAAAACCCAAAAGAGTGTAAATATAAACTACCTGTTGTGATATATGCTTCCCCCATATCTGGCTGATGACCGATTACACCTATTTGCAACCAACCATTTTTATCATACAATCCATTTGCTTCCGACAATCGTTTTAATACTGCTGTTAAGCCTGATCTTACTTGCCCTTCCGATATCTTTTCAGGTAACTGTTCCAGTAAAGCTAACTGAGATAATGCCTGAAAAGCTCCAAATCGATAAACAATGGATCGTCCAACTACAGGAAATGTGCCTTCTGGAGATATTTGTCTTTCGAGAATTACCCCATATCTTTGTGCTCTTTTGATCACTTTTTTATCTAATTTTCTTAAAGAGTGTTTTGTGTTTTGTAGAACATTGACAATATCGATCAGCATTGGGTGAATTACAAAAGAATTATAGTAATCCCAATGATAGAATTTCCCGTCTGAATAGAGTCCGTCACCAACATACCAGTCCATATGTTTATTCAGTGCGTATTCTATTCGGGCATAATCGGCTTCATCTGTAAATTTAACCAGAAAAGCTTCTATGGTCCCTGCAAATAAAAGCCAGTTATTATAAGGGATATTGATCACATTTCTAGAGTTTTTAAATGCATTAACTACCATTTTCTTTGTCTCTTTTGACAAAGGGTCCCATAATTGAGTAGGAGCTCTTAAAAAAGCTTGTGCTAAAAAGGAAGCATCCACCAAAGGCTGACTTCCTTTTGAAAAATTCATATAATCTTTTGATGCAGGATTTACTGCATTATAAATAGATTTATGAAAAAGATAGATATATTTTTCTCGTAATTTCCCTTCTTTTGTTTGATCTGCTCCCAATTCAAGCCATGGCGCCATACCAGCCATTAAACGTCCAAATGCCTCTAAAGGGGCAAATGAACTTCGGTTGCCGTAATCAAAACTTGACTGTTCCACGACCATATTGGTTTTTAATTGGTCATTACTCAAAGATACAAGTACCGGATCTGCCATTTTCACAAGTTCTTTTACCCAATATTCTCTATCTGTTTGTGCAAAAGAAGCTGTAGTTAAGAAAAATAATAAAAGCAAATTTGTTATTAATTTAGTTTTCATATAATTATTTTAATTTTTCACTTCTGGATAATGCTTCTAAAAAATAATAGTCGGCATAATTTAGTGGAACGTCTATTTCAGATTTATGAGGTAAACTACCAACGGAATGATATAATAAAAAACCATTGTTCTTCCCTGCTTCAGCAAGATATATAGGGGATTTTAAACTTTTCATGATGGCATCTGCCCAGTTGAGATATTTCTTTTTTTCTTTTTTTGAAATAAATATGCTTAATTCATACAATGCAGATGCAGTGATCGCTGCAGCGGAAACATCTCTTGGTGTTTTGTCAGTTTTTGGAGCATCATAATCCCAATAAGGAATCTTATCTGCAGGCAATTGAGGATGTGTCATTATAAAATTAGCAATCTTAATGGCTTGTTGTAAATATTTGGGGTCTTTTGTTTCTCTGTAAGTAACTGTAAATCCATATAAACCCCATGCTTGTCCTCTTGCCCATGCAGATCCATCTTCAAAGCCCTGATGAGTATTTTGATCTAAAATTTTTCCTGTTTTTGTATCATAATTTAACACATGGAAAGAGCTGTTATCAGGTCGGAAGTGATTTTTTAATGTTGTATCTGCATGGGAAACAGCAATATTGTAGTAAGTTGAATCTTTAGAGATTTTGGAAGCATGAAATAGCAATTCCAAATTCATCATATTGTCAATAATAACCGGACAATTCCATTTTTCACCAGAATTCCATGATTGGATAATTCCAGCTTTTGGGTGAAATCGAGTAGATAATGATTTTGCAGTTTGGACAATTACATTTTCATAATACTTTGAATTCGTGTTTTTTAAAGCATTTCCATAACTGCATTCAATTATGAAACC
The DNA here is from genome assembly GCA_016744615.1 of Flavobacteriaceae bacterium. Taxonomy (GTDB): domain Bacteria; phylum Bacteroidota; class Bacteroidia; order Flavobacteriales; family Flavobacteriaceae; genus Lutimonas. The sequence continues at coordinate 8,215 of JADGEA010000150.1, read as the reverse complement.
AACATCATGATTTCCTTTCCAATATTGGATGGTATCTAAAGCTTCTGTATATTCAATAGCTCTTATTTTCCATTTTTCATTATCTGTAAGGTCGTGCAAATACCAAAGTGAACCTGGAAAAAATCCGCTTGTCCAGTCATATGGAGATACAAAAATAGTTTTCTCATTTTTAATAGTCCTTGGTATGTTGTTCTTTTTTGATAAGTTGATATGAGAAGATTGCACCAAAATGTCATATTGTTTTTGTGCTGTTGTCAATATCACCTTTTCTGCATTTGAATTTGTTTTACTTGTTTTACATCCGAAAAGAATTAAAAATAAGAATATTGGGAAAATTGAATATAAATGTTTCATTGTGTAATTAGATTTTATTTTTTAATTTCAATTGTTTCTGATAATCGCTTTGGAATAACAGGTTGGATGATGGTTTGATGCTTTTTCTTTTTGATAAAAGGATATATTTCAAATTTACTTTCTATAATTTCATCTGGGTTCATCATTTTATTTGTGCCTACCAGTGGCAGTTCCCCAGAATTGAAAAGGTCTTGCTCTTTTTGTGCATTTTCAATGATTTTTTTTTGAATGGTGCCTTTGAAAAGTTGTTTTAAAAAACCTCCACTTTTTTCAATATCCTTAAAAATAGCAAGTGCTTTTCCAGATATTTCGTAAGTAAGCTCTTCTATATAATAAGAACCGTTAGTGTAATTACCTGATTTTAGATGCCCTTCCTCTTTTAAAATAATCAATTGATTGCGAGCAATTCTCTCGCCAAATTCATTCTTTTTACGAGATATAGAATCATAAGCATTATTACTAATAACATCAGCTCCTCCTAAAACACCACTCATACATTCTGTTGTGGTTCGTAGCATATTTACATGGAAATCAGAAAGAGTTTTGTTACGCAGAGTAGGTTGAGCAAAAATAGTAGCTTCAATAGTCAGATCGTATTTTTTTAAAAGTATATTCCATAAATAGCGAAACGCTCTGAATTTTGCGATTTCAAAAAAATAGTTGCTACCTATAGAAAAATTAAAATTAATTCTTTTTACAGAATTGATCTTATTTTCTTGAAGAAAACACAAATATTCATTTGCATGTGATAAAGTATAAGCAATTTGTTGTACAATGTTTGCTCCGGCATTTTGATATAGTGAAGCATCAACTCCCAAAACATGAGTATGATTGGTTTGTTGTTGTAATAGTGATTTTAATATTTCGTGATCTTTTTGATTATTGTAAAACCAGTTTCCTGTTTTCGTTAAATTACCAATAAGATTTATATTAAAGTACATCAATTGATTCTCATTTGCCTGTTTTAACTCTTTAAAAAAATTGAGATCTAAAAACAAAAAATGAAAGTAAATACTAACTTGGTTTAAGTTTTTTAATACAGTTTTAAAATCAAATGGATTTGATGCAATAAATTGAATACAATCTGCACCTCGTTTTAAAGCATCTTTTGCCAGATAATTTGCTGTTTCCTCATTGTTAATATAGAGTGTTTGGCAAATCTGAAATACATCTGAAGTATTAGGGATGTCAACTTTTTTAAATGAGTCAGGATGATAAAACGGTTTGATGGTAATTCCTTCTAATGTGTGGGTAAGAAGTGTTTTATTATAGTCGGACCCTTTTAGGTCTAACTGAATTTTTTGCTTCCACTGTTTTGAACTTACAGGTGGAAAATCTTCAAATAAATTATCTAGGTCATGCATAAATGTGAACCAAAAGTACTACATTTCATTCAATTCCTTACAAGGGTATGTTGCCATGTTTTCTATCAGGTTGATTAATTTGTTTGCCTTCTAACATAGCAAAAGCTTTGATTAATTTTCTTCTTGTGTTTTTTGGTAAAATAATTTCATCTATAAATCCTCTCCTGGCGGCTCTATACGGATGAGCAAATTTATCAGCATATTCAGCTTCTTTATCTTTTAATTTTTGTTTTGGATCTACAGCTTCAAATATTTCTTTTTTAAAGATAATTTCAGCAGCTCCTTTAGCTCCCATTACTGCAATTTCTGCACTTGGCCACGCAAAATTCATGTCAGCTCCAATGTGTTTTGAATTCATTACATCATAAGCACCGCCATAAGCTTTTCTTATGATAACCGTAATTCTGGGTACAGTTGCTTCGCTAAAAGCATATAATAATTTTGCACCATGAATAATAATTCCTTGCCATTCTTGATCTGTTCCAGGTAAAAATCCTGGCACATCTTCCAATACCAAAAGAGGAATGTTAAAAGAATCGCAAAAACGAACAAATCGAGCAGCTTTTTTAGAGCTGTTTACGTCTAATACTCCGGCAAGAAATAACGGCTGGTTTGCTACGACTCCGATACTTTTTCCAGCCAAACGAGCAAATCCAACAACAATATTTTCTGCATAATCTTTATGGACTTCATAAAAAGAATCAACATCGCAAATACCACTAATAATAGTTTTGATGTCGTAGGGTTTATGTGTGTCTAGGGGTACAATTTCTGCTAATTCCTCCCTGAGTTCTTCTCCAATCTCATAATTGATATTTGGAGCTTTTTCTTTATTGTTTTGTGGTATATAACTCAATATTTTTTTAATATCTAACAAGCCTTGCACATCATTTGGAGATGTAAAATGTGCCACACCTGATTTTGTAGCGTGTGAATTTGCACCACCTAATTCTTCTGAAGTAACTTCTTCATTGGTCACTGTTTTTACCACATTTGGTCCGGTAACAAACATATAACTTGATTCTTCTATCATTAAAGTAAAATCAGTCATCGCTGGTGAGTATACCGCTCCACCTGCACAAGGTCCCATGATGGCAGAAATTTGTGGTATCACACCAGAAGATTGTACATTTCTAAAAAATATATCTGCATAAGCACCTAAAGATCTAACTCCTTCCTGAATTCGGGCACCGCCTGAATCGTTTAAGCCAATTACCGGAGCTCCAACCTTTACGGCAAGATCCATGATCTTGCAAATTTTTTCAGCATGTGTTTCTGATAATGACCCTCCAAAAACCGTAAAATCTTGCGAGTAAATATAAATTAGTCTGTTATTAATGGTTCCGTAACCTGTAACAACTCCATCTCCAAAGATAAGTTGTTTATCCATACCAAAATCAGTAGTACGATGCGTAACAAACATGTCCATTTCTTCAAACGAACCCTCATCCAGAATAAACTCAATTCGTTCACGAGCGGTTAATTTTTTATTTAAGTGTTGTTTTTTAATTCGGTCAATTCCTCCCCCAACTTTTGCTTCACCTCTTCTTTTTAATAATTTATCTTTCTTTTCTTCCATAAGAATTAGCTTTTAAACAGTTGATTAGGTACTCTTAGTTTTTTTTGATCTTCTAAATATAATTTTAATCCAAGTAAGGCAGCAATTTTTGCTTCCTTATCAAACTCAGATTTTAATTTATCAGCCGAATAATAATTTTTAACAAAGTGGGTGTCAAATTTTCCTGTTCGGAAAGCTTCATGTTCGCATACAAATTTCCCAAAAGGAAGTGTTGTTTGTACGCCTTCTATTTTGTACTGCCCAATTGCCTGTATCATCAATTGAATGGCTTCTATTCTGTTTTTGCCATAAGTAACCAGTTTAGAGATCATTGGGTCGTAATAGATTGGTATTTCCATTCCTTCTTCATAGCCATCATCCAAACGGATATTATTTCCTTTCGGAATTTCATATACTTCCAGTGTTCCAACATTGGGCATAAAATAATTTAAAGAATCTTCTGCATAAACTCTCAATTCAATTGCATGTCCGTTTATTTTAAGATCTTCTTGTTGTATTTCTAATTTTTCACCACGGGCAACTTTAATCTGTTGTTCCACCAAGTCAATACCTGTGATATATTCCGTTACCGGATGTTCCACTTGCAAACGGGTGTTCATCTCTAAAAAGTAGAAATTCATTTTGCTATCCATCAAAAATTCAACCGTACCGGCGCCAACATAGTCACATGATTTGGCAACGTTTATTGCTGCGTCGCCCATTTTTTTTCTCATTTCGGGTGTTAAAATGAAGGAAGGAGCTTCTTCCACCACCTTTTGATGTCTTCGTTGAATACTGCATTCTCTTTCAAAAAGATGAATCACATTTCCATGTGTATCCGCCAAAACCTGAATTTCAATATGGCGAGGAGAGGTCACATATTTTTCAATAAAAACGGAGCCATCACCAAATGCAGATATAGCCTCGCTAACAGCTCTTTTCATCTGTGATTCAAATTCTTCATTATTTTCAACAATTCTCATACCTTTTCCTCCGCCCCCGGCAGCTGCTTTGATCAAAATTGGAAAACCAATTTTTTCGGTAACCAATTTTGCTTCTGCAATATTTGTAATGGCATGATCTACACCAGGTACCATCGGAATATCATAATTCTTCACCGCATCTTTTGCTGCAAGTTTGTCTCCCATCATTTTAATGGATGTAGATTTTGGACCAATAAAAATAATATTATTCTTTTCTACAGCATCCGCAAAAGCGGCATTCTCACTCAAAAATCCATAACCTGGGTGAATACCGTCAACGTTCAATTTTTTGGCTGCTTCAATTATTTTGTCACCTAACAAGTAGGATTCCCCGGAAGTATTTCCTCCAATATGAACTGCTTCATCAGCAAATCTTACATGAAGTGCATTTCTGTCAATATCAGAATAAATAGCTACTGTTTTAATTCCCATTTTTTTTGCCGTACGCATTATGCGCAAGGCTATTTCACCACGATTGGCAATTAGTATTTTTTTCATTGTATAAATTTTTGGGATTATTCCAATTCAATTAGCAGTTTGTTTTTTTCAACGGTATCTCCTGTGTTAATCAAAACAGACTTTACGGTTGCGTCCTTAGGGCATAGGATAGCATTTTCCATTTTCATGGCTTCTAAAACAAGTAGGGTGTCACCTTCTTTTATTTGATCCCCTTTTTTGATTTCAATACCAATAATAATTCCCGGCATTGGAGCTTTGATGTCATTCAGTTTTTTGGAACTTCCAATAGAAAAACCAAGCTCTTTAATCAATTGATCTAATTGATTTTCAATTTTTACCGTATAATTATTTGAGTTTACTCGAATTGTATAATTTTTTGAGTCAAAGTCTTTGTTAATAACCTCGGCAACCATGACTTTGTTATTTTCCAAAATATGGTAGATGGGTTTTTTGGCTTGGACTACATTAAGCTTATTTAATTGATCTGGATTAAAATTGAACTCTGAAGAATTATTGACCTTTACTTTGTATAACTTTTTCATAGGGTAAATGTGAAAAATTTAGCTAAAGATAAATAATTAATTGTTGAGTATGAATGTTTTAGTTATTTTTTATTTGTTAAGTTTGAATTGAAATAAACCCTGATTTCAAAAAAAAAGATGATTAATTATCTTTTTTTAGAATTTCGTAAAGAAAATTTGGCCTAGAACCAAACAAATTTTAAGTTCCTCAATTGGAAATTTCCATATATTTGGTTTTAACCAATTCTACTCCATATTTTCTTTCGAGCCTGCGTATTGTAAAATGAGCTTTGGCTATTTTTTGAAAGTGATTGATAAATAAATAATTGATAGATCCTCCACCGGCCGCACCAATCAATGGAACTGCCTGGGCAATAAATTTTTCAGAAACCTGAATGGTAAAACGAGAGGTTACGGTACTGATCAATTTGATCAAAGGGTTTGTACTATGTAATAAAAGTTTGTTCAAACCATGGATACCATTTTTGCTTATATAAGAAGCTGCTCCTTTAAGTGCATTATCCAAAGCAATTTTTGAAGTGTAATAAGTAGTTTCTAGTCCGTCATCATCTGTTGAGTTACCACCCAAAGAAAATACTTGTAAACAGGAAAGCTGTGTTTCAATATCATATAGATCTTCTCCTTCACTTCTTGCAATATCCATGATAGACCGCATGATAAATTTAGTTGAAAGAGCGAGTTCAGAAACAAATAGAGCGGTGCCAATACCTGTTGCAGCTCCAAGAGCTCCACTTAGAGCTCCACTTGCTGTTACCAATGTTTTATATACTATTGGAGAAGGGTTTTTAAATGCCTTTCCTTTTTCCATTGTGGCAAGATTGCTTTTTACAAGTGTGATCAAAATATTATTTACATTCTTTTGAAGCCAAGCTTGCTGCTTTTGTGGAATTAATTTGATACCCGATTCAATTCCTTCACCCAAATGATTCAATCCTTTCATAAGCATGCCAATATCTTCCATACTGGCTTTTGCTTCTTTGATGGTTGTCAAATCTTCCGCTGACATGTTATATGTAGAAAAATTATTTTCCATTGTTTTCGTTTGTTGTCGTTGAAGTATTCTTCCTTCATAGAGGAACTCAGTTTAACATTGATATAAAACACTAACTATCAGCCAGTAGGGTTCGCGTCATTTTTATTAAAATGAAATTATCCAATGCAATTGGGATAACATAATATTGTTAATACAAATTTCATTCCATCATTAGTGAAACTCAATTTTGAGTAGTTTTTAAAACGAGCTCAAAAATATAAGTTGAACTAACCCCGTTTATTTAGCGGGATCTAGGTTTAATACCTTTTTATTTATTCGTCTATGCCGGGTAGTTCTAAAGTGTTGATAGATTGAATTGCGTTGCCCGCAATTCCCTTGATAGACCCGTACATATTAATGGTATTATCAATGACCTTTTCAATTTGTTTTTCCCGTTGCTTCCAAATGCGTTTCATGGCATTTTTCTCTTTTAGCAGATCGGCATTCATTTGCGTAAACCCTTCTACAATACCTTCCATTTGTAACTTAAACTCATTACTGGTTAAAAAATCGTAGAGCATTGCCATTTTATCACCTTTGTTTTCCTGTGCAATAATTGCGTTACTCAATTTAATTACCGATTGGCGAAGCACATTGGAAAGTGCTTTGAACTCCTCAAAAGTGCAGATCCAAATACCATCTTTTAGGCCCATTCGCTTCATTTCTTTTGGCATCACTTCTGTAACCAGCACTCCAATATTTGCATTTTTGTCACGAATATCATTTTTGAATTTTTCAATCCATGCTGGTTGAAAATCTTTGGTGCGTTTACTTTCATAATAAATAGTTCCGCAATTTTGTTGCTCACGGGTATTTACCGTTTGCAGGCAATCTGCACCACGAGCCCCTTTTTTAATCTCACTAATACTATCCAGAGGGAAATTATCGGCTAGCCATTCTTCAATAGCAAGTTCCTGTACCTCTCCTTGCAACTGCATAGAACCCTGTTCATGTTTACGTTTCATTTGCTCCATCAAGTCTTTTTGGTCAGCAAGCTTTTTTTCGTACTCTTTAAATTTTAGTTCATTAGCTTCATCCGTAGCTTTTTTGATCTTAAGCGCTTCTTCCTTCAATTTTTCATTGAGTGCAATTTCAGCATCTGCTTTTGCTTTGGAAGTGATCTCTTCTTTTTCACGAATCAATCTTGCTATTTCGGCTTTGCTTTTGTTGAGTTCTTTTAACTTTTCCGATTTTTCATCGAGTTCTTTATTCAAAAGATCAATTCGATCAGAATTCTCTTCTAAAAGCTTTGTTTTGATTTTTGATTCTTTTGCTTTTAATTCATCCTGAAGTTTTGTTTCCAGCTGATTTTTAAACTCATCAGCAAGTTCTTCTTTCTCCCGTTTTAATTTCTCTATTATTGCTTTACTTTTATTAAGTTCTTTTAATTTTTCCGATTTTTCATTAAGCTCTTTGTTTAATAATTCTAACTGTTCTGAGTTTTCATCCTGTAGTTTTGATTTTAACACTCTTTCTTTTTTCTGTAACTCCTGCTTGAGTTTGGCATCCAGTTTATTCTGAAAATCTTCAGTTTCTTTTTTCTTTTTTGATTCAAAGTCAAGTTTTTCCTGTGCCAGTTTTTCTTCTTTGGCTTGCAGTTCTTTTTTTATAGAAAATTCTTTTTCTTTAAATTCTTTACGAATAGAATCTTCTAACTGATGTTTTAACAGATCGTTTACATCAATTTGGGTTCCACAATTAGGACAGGATATTTGGGTGTTGTTTTTCATTTCATATTGAGTTGAATAATTCTATAAAATATTGCTCTAAAATAAAGTTAGTGTTAATTATATGCAAGCTAAAGATAATTAATTTTGACTTTCGTACATGACAAAAATACAATTCACTGATTTTCAACAAATTAAGCGTTAATAGATTAGGGCAAAACATTGGTTTTCAGTATATTAGATGAATAATTCAAC
>JADGEA010000360.1 GCA_016744615.1 Flavobacteriaceae bacterium | reverse complement strand
CTAGGAGGAAAGAAGGTGATTGCTATGAAAGGTAGATTTCACTACTACGAAGGTTATAATATGCAAGAGGTGACTTTTCCTGTTCGTGTTATGAAAATGTTAGGTATAAACAATTTAGTAGTTTCTAATGCATGTGGTGGAACAAATCCTGATTTTGAAATAGGAGATATTATGTTGATCAATGATCACATAATGATGATGCCAGAACACCCATTAAGAGGAAAAAACTTAGATGAACTTGGACCTCGTTTTGTTGATATGAGCGATGCTTACGATAAAGAGATGATAAAAAAAGCTCATATAATTGCAAAAGATCTAGGCTATAAAACTCAAGAAGGTGTTTACTTAGCACTACAAGGTCCTACTTTTGAAACTCCTGCTGAATACGTTATGGTCTCAAACATGGGTGCAGATGCAGTAGGTATGTCTACGGCTCCTGAGGTTATTGTTGCTAAGCATATGAGCATGACTGTTTTCGGAATTTCGGTAATTACTGATTTGGGTGTAGCAGGCAAGGTAGTAGAGGCTAGTCATGAAGAAGTTCAAGAAGTAGCTCAACAAGCAACTCCAAAAATGGTATCTATAGTTACCGAACTTATAGCTCAGAGTTAACTTTTTATATAAATATTCATTAGAAGCTTATTTGTTGATTCACATCAAATAAGCTTTTTTATTATGAGTTATTTTTTATATGATTTTGGTCATGTAGTATAGTTTACTTTAACTGTAATTGTCTGATATTCAAAAATATGTAAATATATGTATATGTAGATATTTGATAAAATTAGTTTTGGTAGTTACAAAAGTCACATAATGTGTTTGTTAGCTTCTATATTTTATTACTTTAGCTAAAATAATAATAATAATAATAGGACTATGGATCAAATAAGCAAAGAGGAAATTAGTAAGCATGTAGGAATAGGTAAAGCTCTTCATGCTGATTGGATGGCAAAGGTTGAACTTGTAGTGAAAGGAGTTTATAAACCTGAGGATTTGAAACCTGTACCTTATACTCAAAGTGAGTTTGGTAAATTGTTTCAATCTTTTGCAGGAGATTTTCATAACCTTCCTACTTTTAGAGCAATTATTATTCCTTTAGAAGGATTACACAATATGTATATAGAAATTTATCAGAACTTGACTTCAAAGAAGCCAGTTTTTACTGGTCAAGAAAAATGGACTCATCTTCAAATTGAAAAATCTTGTGATACTTATGCTAAGATGAAAGAAGTTACTGATACTTTGTATGAAAGTATAGATAGATTTCTTCAAGAATATAGTGCAGGATTAAGTCAGGGATTTCAGTTTTAACCCCCTAAATTTTATAATTTCTTCAAGAATATAGTACGATACAAGTAATAAGTATGTATTAGCTCTATTGTTATTTTAATAGGTATTTGTTAAAAGCTTATTTGATTATGATTAGTACATAAGTTTTTTTTGTATAAAAAATAACGTGATTTTAGTCATGTTAAATAAATAGTACATATTGTAAAAGATTGATATTTAGATATATATTAATATTTTTCTAAATTTATATTTGGAATCATAAAATTAACATTAATGTGCTTGTTAATTTTTATTTTTTAGCCAATAGATATAATCACAAAAGAACAATACTATGGATAATAAGGTAAGTAAAGAACTATTTAGTAAGCGTGTAGGTGAAAGCAAGGCTCTTCATGCTGAGTGGATGTCAAAGGTAGAGCTTGTAGTAAAAGGAGTTTATAAAGTTGAAGATTTAACACCAGTTCCATATACTCAGAGTGGGGTTGGCAAAATTTTTCAAGCTGTTTCAGGAAAATATCACGATCTTCCCTCTTTTAAGGCAATCATTACTCCTCTAGAAACATTGCACAATATGTACGTAGAAATTTATCAAGGATTGACTTCTAAAAAACCTATGTTTACTAATCAAAAAAAATGGGATCAACTTCAAGTTGAAAAATCTTGTGATACCTTTAATAAAATGAAAGAAGTTAGTAATACTTTGTATAAAAATGCAGATAAGTTTATTGAAGAATTTAATTCTCTCTAAAATATATAATAGAATAGTATTACAAAATTTATAAAATAAAAAAGGATAATCTAGCAATAGTTTATCCTTTTTTCATACTTTTTTATTAGGTCACTACTCAGGACGTTTTACAATTTAACTATTATGAATCCTGAATTATTTGACCTTTCGTAATCGTATTCTAAAACTGAAAAATCTAATACTTCGAAATACGTACAGCATTCAGAGTATTTTTCCTTCATGTTTAGAGAAATATAAATAGAAATATCGTCACTTAACTCTATAGTGTACAATTTAGGACCTTCAGCCCAACCAATGTAGGCAAGGTCTAAAATATTTATGTTGTTTTCGGTAATTAATTGAAATTCTACTTTCTCTTCATTTTCATCGTAAACTTCAACATCTTCTATTTTTAGTGTTTTATTGGTGAATAGGTTTTCGCCACTAGTTTTATCTACAAATTCAAATCTAAAAGTAGGAGGAGGAGAGAAGCAT
>JADGEA010000149.1 GCA_016744615.1 Flavobacteriaceae bacterium | reverse complement strand
AAACAAATCTTATTAACCTTTTTTAAAAATAGAACCCCTTTTTCAAAATAACCAAAAAACCCTGTTAACAAACCAAAATATTTGTTCATAACGTAGTCATTTTTCAAAACTAATTAGTTACCTTTATTTTAGTCAAATCTTCTTTTAAGATAAAACCTAAAAATTACTATATGATGCGTTTATTTATATTTTTTATTGCGATCCTTGTGCTGAATAGCTGTAATGCAGATAAAAAAACAGAAAAAAATGACAAAAAAGGGGCGCCTGAACGTCCGGAATTAAGTCATGATTCAAAAATATTTCTTGGCAACAGGCTGTTTTCAGAAAAAACCTGTATTACTTGCCATGCCGTAAATAGCAAAAAAATAGGACCATCGGTTGTTGATATCATGCATGTTTATAAAAAAAATAATGCCGATATCGTAGCATTCTTAAAAGGAAATTCAAAACCTATAGTCGATAGCACCGCCAGTCAAGTAGCTATTATGCAAACTAATATTGATGGTTTTTTAAAAAAAATAACCGATGAAGAATTAAATGCTATCGCTACCTATATGATTCATGTGGATGAACTGAGTAATAAATAGTAATCTATCTGAGTAATTGTTAAGTGAATTTATATAAATAAATATTCATGTTATAATTCACAGAATAAGAGTACTTTTGCGCCCAATTTGAAATCAAAATTATGAAACGCGTCAATCAATATAAAAAACTTTTTAAGGTAGAAGGATCAATAAATCTGAAAGAACTCAAAAAAACCTACAGAGGATTGGTGAAAGAATGGCACCCCGATAAATTTCAGGGTGAAGGTGAAAAAGAGGAGGCAGGCATTAAAAGTTTGGAAATTATTGATGGATATCATTTTTTAGTAAGTATTTCTCCAGAAACGAAAGAAACAAATTTAGAGGAATACGCAGTTACAATTTCACAATCACAAGTGGCAGATTTTCATCACAAAAGTATGCGCCTAGAGGTAACCTTTACAGATGGAAATACCTACGAGTACTTTGGTGTAAACCATAAACTTTTTAATAAATTTGCGAATAGCAAGTCGTTGAGTAATTTTGGAAAAAGAAAAATTTTCAATTCTTTTCTTTACAGAAAATCGAAAAAAGCAGAGATGGTAGCTTAATTCTTTTCTTAAAAACAAGATCATTAATAGCCTTTAGTTACTAATCTAAAATTAGTAACGCTTTGGCAAAATTATAATGCCATGGAAAATAAACAAAAAGGACAAGAAGAAATACTACATAAATTAAATATTCATGCATTAAATCCGATGCAAGAAGAGGCACTAACGAGTATGGTTTCAAATGTCAATACTATCTTATTATCGCCAACGGGTACTGGTAAAACATTGGCTTTTACCTTGCCATTAATAAACTCCTTAAATGTAGATTGTAAAGAAATACAAGCATTGATATTAGTACCCTCACGGGAATTGGCTATTCAAATAGAACAAGTAATTCGCTCCATGGGATCAGGTTATAAAGTAAATGCGGTGTATGGCGGCAGATCAATGTCTAAAGATAAAATAGAACTAAAGCATCTACCAGCAATCTTAATTGGTACACCAGGAAGAATAGCAGATCATTTTAGTAACAACCGTTTTTCAAAAGATTTCATAAAAACATTAGTGCTAGATGAGTTTGATAAATCATTGGAAGTAGGCTTTGAATATGAAATGCGAGGGATTATCAACCAATTACCAAGTTTAAATAAGCGCATCTTAACATCTGCAACACAAGGAATTGAAATTCCAGATTTTGTAGGTCTTACAAATCCAAATAAGATTAATTATTTGGGAACATCTGTTTCAAAATTGACCGTAAAAACAGTGATTTCTCCCAGTCGAAATAAATTAAATACGTTGTTACATTTGTTAAACTACATAGGTCAAGAACAGGGTCTTATTTTTTGTAATTTAAAAGATAGCATTCAAGGAGTGAGTTCTTTTTTAGAAAGTAAGAATATAAAACATAGCTGTTTTAATGGCGGTATGGAGCAAAAAGACAGAGAGCGTTCTTTGATTAAATTTAGAAATGGAACCAATCAATTATTAATTGCAACAGATCTAGCCGCTCGAGGTATTGATGTACCCGAAATGAAATTTATTATTCATTTTGAACTGCCCAAGTTTAAAGACGAATTTACCCATAGAAACGGCCGTACTGCGCGTGTGGCTGCAAAGGGAACCGCATTTGTAATTAAATGGAAAGATGAAATGTTACCTGAGTTTATCAAAAATGCTGCCGTACAAGATATTTCTAAACAGGCCGTTCGGAAGCCTATATTTTGGGAAACCTTATTTATATCTGGAGGTAGAAAAGATAAAATATCGAAAGGAGATATTGCAGGCTTATTTTTAAAACAGGGAAACCTTACCAAAGATCAATTGGGCTTGATTGAATTAAAACAAGATTGTGCTTTTGTAGCGGTTCCGGTGAGTATCTCTAAACCTTTAGTTTCTAAATTAAATAATACCCGATTAAAAAAGAAAAAAGTTAGGGTGAGTATTATCTAAATAAACTTCCAATACTGCTGTGTAGACAAAGAACATTGAATTAAAATTATGAACTTCTATTTCGTTAGCACTAATAAATGGCTAGAAATTACTACCGAATTTATAATAAACTAATTAATGTGTTGTTTCTAAGTACATGACAAAAAACGAAATATATCAGTACCATTTTGATTTTTCGTATTCATTAAAAAGCTTAAACCTACTGGTATCATAGGTTTTCATATGATGTAAATTAAATTCTTTTACCTTTTCTAAAATGGCTTTATTGGGATCTTTGATACTGAAAAATATTTGTTCCGATAATTCATAGAAGACTCTTTGATAGACCAATTTTACAGCTCCTTCTACCAATGCTTTGTCCTGAGGCTTATAACTCCGAGCGGGATTGATTGCAAATCCATAATGCTGTCCCTGATCTTTAAATGTCTTATTGAGAATGGGTTCGTACTTGCTGGATTTGGTAACGGCTGATTTTAAATTATCAGGAACTATTACTTTTGGTACACCTCCAAAAAAAGATATTGTATTGTTTATAGAGCTTATAAAGTCTTCTTTTTGTTGACTTAGTGTTGCTTCTACATATACATAATGACTCGCAGGAAGGATGGCTACAAAAACTTCAACCTCAATAATCTCTCCAGTGCTTTTATCTGTAATCTGTAGCTTCTTACCGGTATAGTCAACAAAAAGCTTTTCTCCATATACATGATTTAATTTTCCGCTGACCTTCTTGTTTCTTAACCAATGATTTAAATGGTAATTGAACTGACTTGATCTATTATATCCATCTGTATGATGTGTAATATATCGTTTCCATAGTTTCTCTTTGGTACAACCTACTTTACTGAGTTCTTTTACAAATTGTGGAAAATAACCGGGCAATACTTCATAGCGATTATCATCAATGGTATCTGTTGTGGGAAATAATTCTAATAAAGATGCATTATCCAGCTCTAAAAGCTCTGTTAAGACCAGATCACTGGCATTTATCAGGCGGATGTATTTATTGATCGTATTGCGATGAATATCCAGAAGATCGGATATTTGTCGATTACTTGTTCCTTGAATCTTTAATTGAATGATCTGTTTTAAATTCATAATTTCTATCGGTTTTTGAGCCATTTATTTATAGTTTTTTATTCTCTATAAATATCTTGACTTTGATAGAAATCAGTCCTTAAATTGGCACATCTTGAAACGGAATTTTATACCACTTTCAAACTGGAAATAGTGGCACATCTTGAAACGTTGTATCCAACATATATCAACCAGTAAAATAATCAGATAATGATACGAATATAATGTCTTATTATGACAACATAAATATTTCATAATGTTCCGCGTTATGTAACTTTGCTTTGGTAAAAGCGAAGTTTAAACGACTATTTTTCTTCTCAAATGTTTCTTTAAAAAATGTAATGGAATACTCTTTGCCCAAGCGACGATAGGAGCGAAGTGATAATGTATATGGAATGAGATTCTTTCTATATATTTCTTGGTTTAACACTTAATTTTTAGTTGCTTTATGTAATTAAAATTATAACTTAATTTGAAAGTGAAAAACAAAAATTAAAGCTATATATTTTTTTAGGCTGTGGTGAAATGAGTTATGGTGTTCAGTATTTAGAGTGAATTGATTATGAAGCTAATATCAAGAATACCAAATTAATAAAGGCAGATATTTTTGAATTAAAAGAGGCTGATTTATTATTAAGAGCATTCTTTACATGTTCCTGATAAAACACAGTTCACATTTTCAACTAGGTAAGTATCAGGGATTGAAAAATTAACTTCAGCAGGAAGACATTCTAATGTTTCACACTTAAGACACATAAAATGCAAATGATTCTCTACTAATTTTATTTTATTTTTCTTTGTGCTTAAAGCAAAGTATTGTTTACCATCTTCAGCAACAATCCTATGTAAAACTCCATCGTCACAAAAACGATTTAAAACTCTATAAATTGTAGCTCTATTGATATCAATAGAAATCTTCTGTTCAATCAAATCTTGACTCAATGCTTTTCCTTCCTTTTTTAATACATTTAGAACAGCTTCTTTAGTAGGTGTATTTCTTCTTTTTGTCATTAATGCGATTTATTTGCAATATATTATTGCAAAAGTATTGCAATAATATAAATAAATAATATATTTACAAAATTAAATTAATGCACATATATCGCATTTGTAGGAGTCATCATTTAATTAGATTAAGATTTTTTCATTTTAATGAAAGTTAGTAGCTTAAAAAATAGTATCACTTATTTGTTCCTTGCCCTTTTTCTTACAATGAAAATGGCAGGGTTTCATGTCTTGTTACATGCAGACGATAAAGATCATGCGTTACATTGTGTTGTTTGCGATCATGCCATTGCACATAACTTGACTCCAGCACTTATTCCTGATCTACAAGATTTCAAAATTGAAAACACTGAACCAATTGTTCAGAGAGAGGTAACTAAAAACTACAATTTTATTATCTCAAGTATTATTACTTCAGATCAGCTCTTTTCTCGCCCCCCTCCTTTTTACTAGAAGTTTTCCCTATACATTTAATTTAAGAGTTCGACCAGTTTAACATTATAGGTCATTAAATGGTTTGCTTTAGATTTACAGTCCATTTAAATGAAATAAATATTTTAGTCTGTTCATCAGTGAATTGATTTAATCTCCCGTTAGCTTTAAAGTTAATATATAAAGGTTGATTCCATTTCAGTTTCATATAAATTCATGTATAGGTTTTGTCATGGTCCTTTTTTTGGGACAATTGTTTAAATCTTATAGTATCTCAATTATGTTTCATAAAATACTGAGTTTATGGCTATATTTTAGCTTATGCTCGATAGCGTTTGCGCAAAACTCTTTTCAGATAAAAGGGTTTGTGAGAAATGCCAACACCTTGCAATCTATAGAGGGAGCCAATATTATTGATGAAGGTCTATTTTCAATTTCATCAGCAACAGGTGCATTTACAATAAAAAATGTAGTTGAAGGCTCCTACACCTTTACCATATCACATATAGGTTATGCACCCAAAACAGTTACAGTTATTGTGGAATCAGAAATGGAAATAGTCCAGGTTTACTTAAATGAATCTTCCACAGCACTTGAAGAAGTTGAAGTACATGGTAAATCAAAGCATAGAATAGTAAAAGAAACACCTATAGTTTCTCATACAGTTTCTAAAGAGTTTCTTGATAAAAATAGAGAAAATAGCCTTATGCAGACCCTCAGTAAAATTCCTGGGGTAAGCACGATCAATATTGGTTCGGGGCAATCCAAGCCTGTTATTAGAGGTTTAGGATTTAATAGAGTTGCCGTTGTTCAAAATGGTATAAAACACGAAGCACAACAATGGGGCAATGACCATGGACTGGAAATAGACCAATATGGTATTGAAAATATACAGATTATAAAAGGTCCGGCATCTTTGGTTTATGGTTCTGATGCCATTGCAGGTGTTGTAGATATTCAACCTAATAAAATACCATTACAAAATTCCTTTAATGGAGATGTAAATATTCTGGGGGAAAGTAATAATGATTTATTTAGTATTTCTACAAGTATTGAGGCAAGAAAAGAAAAATGGTTTTATCGCGGACGCCTAACGTATAGAGACTACGGGGATTACAAAGTACCCACAGATAAAATTAATTATGAGAATTACATTTTTGAATTGTATGACAATAATTTAAGGAACACCGCAGGAAAAGAAGCAAACGCCAGCTTTAGTTTAGGCTATGTTTCAGATTATATAAAGTCGGAAACTTTTTTTAGCAATGTGAATGCAAAAAACGGATTTTTCGCCAATGCTCACGGTTTAGAAGTCAGAACCTCTAGCATTGATTACGATAGTTCTAATAGAGATATTGACCTTCCTTTCCATAAGGTGAATCATTTTAAAATTATGAATAATACATCCGTAATTATGGATAAACATACATTTCATTTTGATTTAGGCTATCAAAACAATCATAGGGAAGAATATTCTGAGCCTGTGCCTCATGGCTACATGCCAAAACCACCGAATAGCAAAGAGCGAGAGTTTAATAAGAATACGTACTCCCTAAATATGAGAGATGCCTTTAAGTCAAATAACCAACACAATATTGTTGCGGGGATAAATGTGGAATATCAAGATAATAACATTGGCGGTTGGGGGTTTTTGATTCCAGAATATAATCGTTTTACTATTGGAGCATTTGCTTATGATCAATTTGAAATTTGTCCTGATTTACATTTTTTGGCGGGGATACGTTATGACTACGGATTAATAGATACCAAATCGTATTACGATTGGTTTCCTTCCACTATAAATAATAATGATGGCTCCACGTCGTATGTTTATTTACAAAGAGCCCAGGGTAAAACCTTGAATTTTGGGAATATAAGTGCCTCGGCAGGGCTTAGTTACATTCAAAAGAATACTACTTATAAACTAAATATAGGTAAAAGTTTTAGAATGCCATTAGCTAACGAATTGGCTTCAGATGGGGTGAATTATCATATGTACCGCTATGAAAAAGGAAATCTTGATTTAGACCCCGAAGAATCGTATCAATTGGATATTGATATAGACCATACAGCAAAACAATTCTCAGTTGGCATTAGTCCTTTTGTTAATTTTTTTGAAAACTATATTTATTTGAATCCGACTCCAAATTACTATGAAACCTTACAGATTTATGAATATACACAAGCTAAGGTTTTTAGATTTGGAGGAGAAATAAGAGCAAGTACTACTTTATTCAAAAATCTACAGCTAGATGCATCTGCTGAATATGTATATTCTAGACAGACTAGCGGAGCTAAAGAAGGGTTTACGATTCCTTTTTCGCCGCCATTATCAGGGCTGTTTTCTGCCAATTATCAACTCAAAAAAATATTTTTTTTTGATAAACCGCAATTTATTGCTGACTACAGAATTACAGCAGCACAAAATGAAATTGTGCCTCCAGAAGAAAAAACGGATGGTTATCAAGTATTAAACATCTCTCTTTTAACAGAAATGAATTTTCTTAAAAATAATATGCCCGTTGAAATGCGTGTAAAACTAAACAATGTATTCAATACCAAATATTTTGACCATACCAGTTTTTACAGGTTAATAGATGTACCTGAAGCTGGTAGAAACCTATCAATATCATTAACAATTCCTTTTTAACATAAATAATAAACAATTAAAATCAAAAATTATGAAAACAAAACAATTAAAATCTAAACAAATGAAATCTAATTTAAAATTTTTAGCGATAATCGCTTTTCTCGGACTCTTTTTACACTCTTGTAGTGACGATGATACTATCGACCCTAACGCAGATAAAAACCCTGAAAGGTTTGAGAACATTGAAATAGGAAATTCCAATTTTGAAGCCCCTCAATCTGGCATTGATTTGCATACTGAATTTGACTATACTGGTGCAAGCAGGGTAACACAAATTTATTTCGATATTACCCCAATAAATGTAAGTGAACCTAATGAAGGGGAAGCAGAGTGGCAAGTATCTAGCCATTTGGTTCCTGAAAATTATTATGAAGGACAATTAAATCCGCACATACACTATCATATGTTTTATGATTCAGAAAATCAGAATTTTCCTGAAGTAAGACCTGCAAAAGGAATTTATAGCTTAAAAATAACGGTAGTTGAAGAAGATAACTCAGAAAGTTACATCACAAAGGAATTTAAAGTTGTAAAAAAATTCTCAGGAATTAAAATCGGTACTAATAATCAAATTGTATATGGTAGTGATGTGCTACATACCGAATTTCAATTTGATGCTGGAAATAAGACCGTTAGCGAAATAAAATATAAACTGTGGTTCAAGGAGTGGAGAGATGGACAAAATGTAGCTATTGGTAATTGGGATAATGTGGTAACAGTACTTCCAGAGAGTCTTTATGAAAATCAAAGTAACCCTCACATTAATTATCAAATGGCTCTTAATCCTGAATTTCCTGTTGAAAGTTATTGGTTAACCATAGTTGTGCAAGAATTGGGAGAAAATGAAGCAGTCAAAGTAACTGTTCCATTAAGTATTATAAACTAAATAAACAATTATAAATTAAATAAGCATTATGAAAACAAATTTTAAATTTTTAGCAATAGGCGCTTTTTTAGGCCTCTTTTTACATTCTTGTAGTAGCGATGATGATGGTCTAAGTTATGAAGCACCTGTTATATCAAATATAGAAGTAGGAATCGGTAATAGTCATATTGGTTATGTAGGTTCTGATTTGCATGTGGAAGTTGAAGTAGTAGCCGAAGGAACAATAAGTACTATTGATGTAGAAATTCATATGGAAGACGAATCTGCCGGATGGTTTTACGAATATAGTTATGATGAATTTTCAGGTCTTTTAAACACCACCTTTCATAAACATATCGATATCCCAGACGGGATAACAACAGGAGAGTATCATTTTCATTTTACAGTAACGGATGTGCAGGGTAACCAAACTACAATTGAGGAGCACATTGATATTGAGCAAATTGATGATACTGAAGCCCCGATTATGAGTATCACAACTTCCCCTACGGAAAATCAAGTATTTACTTCTGGTGAAACCATAAGTATTTCGGGAGAGATAACCGATAATTTTGCCTTATCAGGTATGTTTGTGGCCTTAGTAAGAGCTGAAGACAATATTACCGATGCCAATGTTACTGGATCTAACACCTCTGTAATCGTAATGCTTCACACTCACGATTTTGATGCCCCTGATAGGGTTGAATTTAATGCTTCTATTACTGTAGGTGCCGAAAATGACAATAATATGACTCCATCAGTTATAGAAGGTGCTAATGCATGGCAATTGGGTAATTATTATATCATAATAAAAGCATCAGATGCTAATTCTAACGGAACCATATCACAACACTATCCAATCAATATAAACCTGTAACATTTAATCTTATTAAAATAGTTTAATCTAGACCTCAAAAAAGAGGTTTAGATTATCTCAAAAAAAGAAAATTATGAAAAAAATTAATTTAGGGCTAATCATGAGCCTAGTACTGATTTTAGTAGCGTCATGTTCAAGCGATGATAGTATTGATAAAGATACAACTAAACCAGAAATAACCATCAATTATAATGAAGGATTTCCTCAGGGCTGTGCACTACTTGAAAAAGGAGAAACATATAATTTTAGAGCGAAGGTTACAGATAATAAGGCATTGGCTTCTTATAGTATAGATATTCACCATAATTTTGATCATCATACGCATGATGATCAAATAACCGAATGTGATTTAGAGGATATAAAACAGGCAATAAATCCATTAATTCTTATGAGAAATTATTCCATAGAAAATGAATTGACGAGCTATGAAATTAATATCCCTATAACAATTCCTAATGACATAGATACTGGAGATTATCATTGTGCTTATTCCGTAACGGATGAAACGGGTTGGCAAGCTAGAACATCGATAGATATAAAAATTATTGAGTAAATGAAAATTAAAAAAATATACACTTTTAGTCTACATCATTACATTGAATTTGAGTTAGTTTTTTGATATTTGTTGGCAGTGCCAGAAATGATAAGCTGGCACTGCTTTTTTTACAACACACTCCAAACGTACTAACTATCAATAAGAAATAATTTTAAGCAAGGATAATGCAGTTGGAAAAATTTCATACTCTTGTGGCAAATTGACGAGAATGTCCTAGAAAAAAATATTGCAGGATTATTATCGAATACGCGATTTTAAAACAAATCTAAAAGGTTAGCTTTTTTTTGGTGTTGGCAAGCGATAGATAATTGTGTTTAAAAAGATTACTGCACAGCATAATTATTTTTAAAAAGCAATCAAGCGTTTGGTAGCGGACAAATGTAAATCTCCGATTTATCATTCACGAACACAAATTTATAAAATATAAACGCTGTGAACAATTTTACATAATGACGAATTATAGCTACAAATACTTCAGTATTCACGAATTCAAAAATATAAAATAAGAAATACATGAGTAAATGTTAAACGAGAAGTTTCTTATAAATAGCATTTTAGTACATGACAAAAATACAATTCACTGATTTTCAACAAATTAAGCGTTAAGAAATTAGGGTAAAATATTGGTTTTCAGCATATTAGATGAATAATTCAACTTATTTTTCTAATGAAGAAAACCAATGCAGTCACTAAAAATAGTGAATTAACTTCAGTTCTGAACACTCATTTACAAG
>JADGEA010000359.1 GCA_016744615.1 Flavobacteriaceae bacterium | reverse complement strand
GAATTTGAGAGATTCGATAGACATATAGATAAGTTAAAAAGAAAAGGAAAAGCAATAGACTTTGTTTCAATATGTTCTCCAAATTATCTACATGATTCACACATTAGATTTGGCTTACGTAATAGAGCAGATGTAATTTGTGAAAAACCTTTAGTTTTAAATCCTTGGAATATTAATGCACTAAAAGAAGTAGAACAAGAGTCGGGCAATAAAATTTATAATATTTTACAGTTAAGATTACATCCCAGTATTGTAGCACTTAAGAAAAAGATAGAAAATGCTCCAAAAGACAAAATTTACGATGTAGATTTAAGCTACTTAACATCAAGAGGACATTGGTATTACACATCGTGGAAAGGTAATGAACAAAAATCAGGTGGTGTAGCTACAAATATTGGAGTTCATTTTTTCGATATGCTTACATGGGTTTTTGGCGAAGTAAAACAAAA
This sequence comes from Flavobacteriaceae bacterium, assembly GCA_016744615.1. Lineage (GTDB taxonomy): Bacteria > Bacteroidota > Bacteroidia > Flavobacteriales > Flavobacteriaceae > Lutimonas. Next base: position 2,072 of record JADGEA010000359.1, on the reverse strand, counting down.
CATAGTTCATATACATACTCACGATAGAGTTGCGGGTTATTTAGAACTAGGGCAAGCAAGAGTCAGATACTTTTTAAGTATTAATTACGACACCTTACCATCAGAAATAAAGGAAAAAGGAATTAGAACTTTCCGTTCTATTACTGTTGATGGAGAAGAAATTGAATTTAGTGGTGGATTCACCGATTTACACACCTCCTCTTACAAAGAAATATTAAATGGGAATGGATTTGGGCTAGAAGAAGTAAATACAGCCATATCTATAGTGCATGATATTAGAACAATTACTCCTATAGGACTAAAAGGAGAATATCATCCACTAGCAAAACAAAAACTAACTAAACATCCTTTTGCCATAACAAAATAATTCGTATAATACCAATCACCTTATGAAATGACCAGGGCAAAAGCATCTAACTTTTTTGATTGCCCCAAAACCCCTAAAGGGAGCAAAAAAGTCGATATTTCAATGAATCACCTTTTAGGGTTGGGGAAAAATTCATTGAAAATAAAGAAATTTGTAAGGATATATTTTAAATGCTTTTGCCCTGATGAAATGACGTAAAGTAAAATTGAAATATTTTTTTCTAAAATATATTGCATAGTCATAGTTACGGAATCTATTTTAGAAGGAATATAAGGGAAAAAGATAAAGATTTTACAAGTCATTTCATGATGTATTTGGTATAACCTACTAATTAAATTCAATAATCATAAGCATTAGTAAATAATGATTAAGGAGAAACTGAAAAATATAATTTCGCAAGGCGAGGGTCTTACTATAGAATTTAAAAAAGCAAAGAACGATTTACCAACAAATCTGTTCGAAACCGTATGTGCCTTTTTAAATAAACAAGGGGGCGAAATTATTTTAGGAATATCCGACGATAAAGAAATTGTAGGAATTAACCCTGATAAAGCAGAATTACTTACCAAACAAATAGCTAACCTTAGTAATAATCCTCAAAAACTATTCCCATCTTTTTTATTAGAACCCAAAATTATTGAATATAAAGAGAAAACTCTTATTTACATCTTTGTTCCAATATCTTCGCAAGTACATAAAACTGCCAATAAAATATACGATAGAAGTACCGATGGTGACTTTGTTCTTAATTCAGATGTACAGATAAAACAACTTTACATAAGAAAATCGAATGATTATTCCGAAAATAAAATTTATCCATTTCTTTTTGAAAACGATTTTGCAGATGGTGTAGTAGAAAGAGTTCGTAAAATAATTAGAATATACAGACCCAATCATCCTTGGAATCAACTTAACGATAAAGAATTCTTTAAAGTAGCTGGATTATACAGAAAAGATTTTGCATCAGGTAAAGAAGGATTTATACCAAATACGATATGAAATGGCGTTTAAATAAATTGGAATATATTTTTCTTTATCGAAGCAAATTTTATCTGCATAGCCGTAGTTATGGATATGAAATTTAATAAAGAGAAAGGAAAATAGAAACGATTTATAAATGTCATTTCATGTTGTTTTTGGTATTACCCTATCTGCCGTATTATTATTTGGTAAAGAAGAAACAATTCATAGCATTGTACCTCACTATAAAATTGATGCGTTATTAAGACGTGAAGATACAAATAGGTATGACGATAGAGATAATATACGCTGTAACCTAATAGAATCTTTTGATAGATTAATGGCATTTGTAGAAAAACATTTACCTGATAAATTTCACATGCAAGGCATTCAGAGAATATCTTTAAGAGACAAAATTTTTAGAGAAACAATTGTAAATATGCTTATTCACCGTGAATATACAAATGCATTCCCTTCTACATTTATTATTTATAAAGATAGAGTTGTTACCCAAAATGCAAATAAACCCAAGCGTTTTGGTAAATTAGAGCCTGGTAATTATACACCATTCCCTAAGAATCCTGATATTGCTAATATTTTCACACAAATGGGACATAGCGAGGAATTAGGTACAGGAATTTATAATGTGTACAAATACACAAAATCATATTCGGGGAGCGATAATATTACGTTTAACGAAGAAGATGTTTTTGTTTCTGAAATTCCACTAAAAAAATTGATAAAC
>JADGEA010000148.1 GCA_016744615.1 Flavobacteriaceae bacterium | reverse complement strand
TAGATCCAATTTTTGCTTTATCAGAATCGCCAAGTTTTACTGTAATAGCATTTTTTCTTGGCCATATAAGTTCTAATAAAGCAACATCTGCAGTATTAAAAGAGGTAATCACTTTTGCCGGAATAATTTCTCCATCATTAAATTTCACATTTAATTTTTCAGCAACCTGAACCACATGTGCTGCAGTTATGATCTGTTTATCAGAGATCATAAAACCTGAACCCAAACCTTCTGAACTCACAGTTTTTGTTACAGCACCAACATTAACAACATCTTTTACTTCTGTAAGAATCACAACAACGGCCGGATTAACCTTTTCATATAATTTCGTTAAGTCCTGATTCTGACCTTTTACTGAAATGTTTATTATAAAGAATAAGGTTAATGCTATATATTTTTTCATAATTTGATTTTTATAAGAGTGCAAAAATATACAATTTATTCAATATGGTTTATATCATAAAACATAATAATCATTTAGAGCTGATAAAATCGATAAATGTAAATGGCAGATATTTAATATGTTACAATTTGCTTATCTGCTGACCTTTATAATCATTAATTAATTTAACAAAGAATTAACCTAATGTGTAATATTTAGACCTGTATATTTTTTAAATAAAACTTAGTTTTGCAAACTAAATTTTTATAAAGATATCTCTATAAAAAAAACAGGATCATTTACCTTAAAGAAACAAATTAACTATGAATAGTACGGTAAAAGTTAGTTCTAAAAAATCAAGAATAAAACTATTGCATCAATATTATAGTTATACAGGATTCTATTCTTTTGTAGTGCAAAGTTTAAAAAAAGCCTTATTGCCAATAATTATCATAGTTGTAGCAATAATACTGACAGATAGATATTTAGTGGACTTCAACTTATTATTTACTACAATTACAAATTCTTATTCTCCTATTAAAATATTTGCATTATTTTTTGCATCAGAATCCTTTTTAGGCTTGATTCCACCAGAAATATTCATTGCCTGGGCAGGTAAAAGTGTATCTCCAATTTTATTTTTATCCACCTTAGCTTTACTTTCGTATACAGGAGGGATTATTTCCTTTTTTATAGGAAAAGCTATTTCAAAAACGCCAACAGTGAGAGAGTATTTGGAAGTTAAAATGAAAAAACATCTAAAAAACATCAAAAAATGGGGCGGATTTTTAATCATAGTTGGCGCTTTATTGCCAATTCCTTTTTCAATGACAAGTATTGCCGCTGGAATCATTCATTATAAATTTAGTAACTATTTACTGTTTGGTTTGTTGAGATTTGCTAGGTTTTACCTTTATGGAGTTGTAATTTTTCATATTTTTTAATCACAATAAATAGGGAAATTGTAAGTTATAATATTCCAATTTAAAAACTACTAATTTAAGTAACATTATGAAAATCATAAAATTAACCATTATATCTTTTAGTTTATTTTTTATTGCAATAACAGAAGTGGCAGCACAAACCCTCACTGCAAAACAACAAGAGTATGAAAAAAACAAAGTACAGATATTTACTGTAAATGAAAGAGATAATCTTTTAAACTGGTTTACAGAAAGAGCTAAATCAATGAATCTTTCAGAAACTAAAGAGGATAAATATACAGGTGTTTTAATTTTTTATTTTGTAAAAATGAGTCGTTTAGATGATAAGGATCTAGGGAATTCAAAAGAAGAAATTGCACAAAAAATGGATATTCTACTCAAAAAACAAGATGTAGAAATTAAAGCAATACTCTCTGAAGATGAATATAAAATACATCAAAAAAACTACAACAAATTTATTAAAAGCATCAAAAAAAGAATTGCTGAAACAGACTACTAAACTCCGTTATTATTGAAATACTTTGATTTTTTCTCAAATCAGTTCTATTTAATTTCAACTATTATAATTGAGTAACCTATTTATTTGAGACTTGCTATATTTTTATTAAAATTTCACAATATTATATCATTTTAATATATATTTGGTTACTGTAAATTTTAGTAAATTGCTATTGAAATGTCTTATGTTTAGTATCCTATTTTTGTCCTTTCAATTCTCTATTGCCCAAAAAGAAACAACACATTGGTATTTTGGTAAAAAAGCAGGATTAGATTTTAGTTCTGGAACTCTGGTAGTTGATTCAAGTGGTGTGTTAGAAACAGATGAAGGCTGTGCTACTATTTCTGATGCTGCTGGTAAATTATTATTTTATACAGATGGCTCTACCTTCTGGAATCGAAACCATAAAATAATGTCTACAGGTATTGTACTGGTATCATGTATAATCGGATGATGGAAGAGATTTTAAGGGATGTTTTAGTTTAATAAGAAGATAAAATATGGTAAGAAAACTACTATTTTTAATAATTTTTTATTTATTCATTTCAAATGTTTATCCACAGGAAACATTTCCGGTTTATACGGATTATTTATCAGATAATGTATTTCTGATCCACCCTTCAGCAGCTGGTATCGGAAATTGTGGTAAGGTTAGACTTACTGCAAGGCAACAGTTATTCGGACTTGAGGATGCACCTTCATTACAAACTTTAAGTATGCACTCACGAATTAGTGAAAAAATGGCCTTGGGAGGGATATTATTTAATGATGAAAATGGTTTTCATGCACAAAAAGGAATTGTTGGAAGTTATGCATATCACCTTAATTTTGGAAATGAGCATGCTTTAAATCAATTATCATTTGGGATTTCTTTTATGTATGTTCAAAACTCGGTGGATCAAAGAAGTTTTACTTCTCCAATAAGTGATCCAGTAATCTCACAAATAGTTGAGTCAGCAGGTTATTATAATACTGATTTTAGCCTTGCCTATCATTATTGGGATGCATTTGGTTATTTTACTATTAAAAACCTTCTGTTAAGTTCACGAGATTTATACGGAAACACCTATGAATCTCTTAACTTAAGAAAATATTTATTAACATTAGGTTATTATTTTGGAAGAGAGCGTAGTTTTCAATTAGAACCTACCATTATGGGGCAATTTATTGAGCGTACTGGTGAAATTTTTGTTGATTTTAATATAAAAGCCTATAAAAACATTCAAAATGATTTTCAACTATGGGCAGTACTATCCTACAGGCAAAGTTTTGAAGGAAACGAAATAGAGAGTCTTAAACAATTAACTCCAATAATAGGGTTTGACTATAAAAGATTTATGCTTTCTTATACATATACTCACCAGATTGGTGATATAGTTTTAGATTACGGTAGTCACCAATTCACTCTTGGAGTAAATGTTTTTTGCGAAAAACAAAGATCAACAGGTTGTCCGAATGTAAATTCAAAGTATTAATTCTTATTTAATGAAACTATTTAAAATTTATTTCATATTATTTTTTCTAATCTCTTTTATTTCCTTCATAAATACAGGATGGTCTCAGAATATTCCTCCAAAAATAGAAGCAATTGGTAACCAGGCCTATTGTCCTTTGTCACAAATAAATATAGTTGCTGATTTTAATATAATTGATCCTGATGATACAGAAATCGAGGCATTATTTATTCAAATATCAACAGGTTATGTCAACGGACAAGATAAGTTAACTCTTAATAATAGTCATCCAAATATCAATACAAATTGGAGTAATTCAGAAGGTAAATTAACATTGAAAAGTGCCACATCAGGATTAGTCAGCTATATTGATATGATATCTGCCGTAAAAGATGTTGTTTTTGAAAGTAGTTCTCTTTCAGTTAATGGTGAAAAATTATTTTCATTTACCATTGGAGATGCCAATTATCTACCATCTACAGGTCATTATTATGAGTATATAGCTGATATTGGAATTACATGGATTAATGCAAAAACAGCTGCTGATTTAAGAACTTATTACGGACTGCAAGGTTATCTGGCAACCATTATATCTGCTGATGAATCACAACTTGCCGGAGAACAAGCCAAAGGAGCCGGTTGGATAGGAGGGAGTGATCAGGAAACAGAAGGCGTTTGGAAATGGGTGACCGGACCAGAAAGTGGAACTATTTTTTGGAATGGTGTAGCAAATGGTTCAGCACCAGCAGGGATTTATTCGTATTGGAATACAGGTGAACCAAATCAAATGGGAGATGAAGATTATGCACATATTACTGCTCCAAATGTAGGAATAATTGGTTCATGGAATGATTTGAGTAATACGGGTGCTATTTCCGGAGATTATCAACCAAAAGGGTATATTGTAGAATACGGTGGTACGGCAGGAGATCCTGATCTTGATCTTTCAGCAAGTACTAGAATTTATGTGCCAATTATTAAAAGTCACAATGCAGGAAAGAATTGCGGGCCTGGCACAGTTACATTAACAGCCACTGCATCATCAGGTTCTATACTTTGGTTTGAATCGCTTTCTTCTGTGACTCCGTTATTTACTGGTAATTCATTTACAACCCCAGTGCTTAGTTCCACAAAAGAGTATTATATCTTAGCCTCTGAAAATGGATGTATTGAAGGGCTAAGAGAAACCGTTATTGCCACAATTAATGATATTCCGATAATAAGTAATGACGTAACCCTAAAAAATTGTGATGAAGATGGAATTCCTGATGGTTTTACTGATTTTAATTTAGAAGAAGCAAAAGAGATCATTACCAACAATGATAATAGCTTAACCGTAACTTATCACATTTTAGTGAACGATGCCAATACTGCTATTAATCCTCTAATTCCGTTTCCTTTTAATAACTCCATATCTGATACGGTTTATGCAAGAGTTGAAAACAATAGCGGTTGCTATGATATTTCAATAGTTCATTTACAGGTTTCGACTACCTCTTTTCCTAAAGGTTTTCAAGAGGAATTAATGGAATGTGATGCAGATTCCAGTAATGATGGCATTTTTTCATTTGATCTTACTGAGGCATCCAAAAATATATTAGATCAGTTACCTGAGCAAAATCTAATCGTTCAATACTATAGGAATTTATCAGATGCTCAATTAGAGCAAAATGAAATTCAGCCTCAAACAGCTTATAGAAATGAAATACCTTATTCTCAAACCCTTTATATTAGGGTGGAAAGTAATGACAATGGAGATTGTTATGGTATTGGTCCACATTTGGTATTAACGGTTCATCCATTACCTGAATTTGATGTAGATCCAACGGCAATCGTTTGTTTGAATTTATCTTCCATTACACTGGCAACATATAACCCGGTTGATAATTATTCATATAAATGGTTTAATGAAAGTGGAGCTATTTTGAGTAATGAATCTACCGTAACTGTTTCATCTGGAGGTAAATATACAGTTATAGCAACTTCTGATACCCATTGTATGTCTTTTCCTAAAACAGTTGAAGTAACGGAGTCTATCATTGCTACTATTGATTCAAATGATATTACGGTTACAGATAATTTAGAAAATAATACAATAGAAATAAATATTGATAATTTAGGAATAGGCATATATGAATTTGCATTAGATGATGAATATGGCCCTTATCAAACTGAAAATTTATTTGAATACGTGATTGCTGGTAAACATACTGTTTTTATAAGAGATATAAACGGATGTGGTACTGCAAATATAGATGTATTTGTTATTGGTTACCCTAAATTTTTCACACCTAATGGAGATGGCATTAATGATACATGGCAGGTAGATGGAGTTATTTCTCAACCAAATTCTAAAATCTATATTTATGATAAATTTGGTAAATTATTAAAACAAATTGAATCAAAAGGAGAAGGCTGGGATGGATTATATAGAGGAAATCAAATGCCTTCAACGGATTATTGGTATATGGTTCAGCTAGACGATGGTAGAATTCATAAGGGACATTTTAGCCTGATAAGAAGGTGATTTTTTAATACCTTTTATAAAATAGGCTATAGGTAATTCCTTTTTATGAATTTAGATTCTAATTTTTCTATTTTTTTGCTTTTTGCTTTTTTTGCTAAAATCCAGATCAAGTACATTAAAATTATTTGCAGCTTTAACCAGTAGGGTAGAGCCAATGTTTTCAAATAAATGATTTGTTTTTAGAATGAATTCTGCTTGTTTTTCAATTTTATAATCAGGTATTCCAACTAATGTTAGATTTGTAGATCTAGACTGTTCCTCAATTATATTATAAAATGCTTTTTGTTCAACTGCATTATTGATGATTTTAATTTTTATATTAACCCTAAGATCTTCAACAAGTTTGGATATTTTTAATTTAATAATCTCTTTATTAACATTGTTATTATTTACAAATAGAACCCTGATATTTGTTTTATTCCATTTAGGTGATGCAATGATAAACCTGGCAATATTAAGCATCATTTCTGCATTTTTACTATCTGTTTCTCTCCACCAAAGATCAACCGTTTGATAATCACCAAACTTTGTTTTCATATCAAAATCAAGATAGAGTAAATTATAATCTAAATGTAATAAGACTTCTGTCATTTTAGAATACTCCTCTGAGTTTTCCAAACCTTTAGGCCATCCCATCATAATGGTATTAGGTTCTACACCCGAAAACCCAAAAGTTGTCGCAATATTTGTGATACCAGTATAAATATTATCTACTTTGATTTGTCTACCAAATATTCCTAATTCTGTAAGCAATTTATCTCGTACGATTTGGTCTGCTTTTTTTTGAGGTTTGATGTTTTTTTTATCCAGAATTAATTTAAAATTGGTAACAATTCCGGTTCTACCGGATACTGTTTTTGATAATTCCAATAAGTAATGCTGATGAGCACTAGCACCACTAAAAAGGATGACATTAGGGTTCCAGTTGGAGCTTTCAGTAGCCTGAGAGTCAATTTGTTTTAAACCTTTATTTACAACATTCTCCCAAACACTTCGCCATACATCATTAGATTGTAATTTAACTTCTTTACGTTCCAACCAAAAATACAAACCACCAACTACTGCTAATGCTCCAAACATGGCAAGCATGTCTAACTTGAACATTACTCCAAATGAAGTTACAAAACCTAAAAAACCAATCCAGCGTTTGATCTTAAAAGTTGGTTGAAAATCAGGATTTGCCCAGCTTTCTAAAAAATAAGTAATATTGATAAAGCCATAAGCAGTTAAATAGAACATGGATACTACCCGTGCTATAACATCTAACTCACCAATCAAAATACCGGCTTCGGCAATGATAAAAACCAATAATAAGGCATTTACAGGTTCATTATTTTCACCTCTACCCTTACCAAATATTTTAGGAGTTACCTTATCAATTGACATTGCCTGTAAAATTCTGGGACCACCAAGAATTCCGCCAAGAGCCGATGATAGTGTTGCTCCCCAAATACCGGCAACAACAACCGGAGCAAATAAGGCCATTTTCATTAAAATATTATAATCTGTTTTTAATACTTCTGAATTGATATTGTACGCCATAAAAACAGCAAGAGCAATATAAACAATAAGTCCAACACCAATAGCCGATAAAGTACCAATTGGTATGGAGTATTTAGGATCTTTCAAGTCACCACTCATAGCAATTCCAGCTGTAAAACCAGTAACTGCCGGGAAAAATACAGCAAATACTACTTCCATACTAACAGCCCCTTCCATAGCAAACATGGATACTTTTTCTGGTGCAAATTCGTTAGTTCCTAAAAAAATGGAGAGTATTGAAATGATAATTGCTGCCAGTATAAAAAACTGAGCTTTTAAAGCAACGGATGTACTGATCAATGCTAAAGCGGTAAGTAAAACCAAAGCAATTGTTCCTGTTATCCTAAAATTATTAATGCTCATTCCCAATCCAAAATAACCATTAAAACTCTCGGCAAAACCAATTAGATATAGTGCTATAGAAAAAGCAGTTCCAACATATAAAGCAATTCCTATAGAACCACCTATAGGAATTCCCATACTTCTCGAAAGCACATAATATATACCACCGGCACCAATTTTTTTATCGGTTGCAACAGATGAAACACTTAATCCTGTTGTAATTGCAATAACATGGGCAATAATGATAATAGCAATTGCCCCCATTAATCCGGCATTACCAATAACCCACCCCAATCGCATATACATAATTACCCCAAGGATTGTTAGGATAGAAGGAGTAAATACGCCAGCAAATGTGCCAAATTTATTCTTTTTAGACATGGATATAATTCAATTATGATATAGAAACTAGATCAATACATTTTCAAATATATGGATTAGAACGGAATCTTATAGGATTCTATTGCTTTAATCACTCATTTGTAAAATCAATTAAAACGCCTACTAAACAGTTTTCTGTTTTATTACAGTATAAAATATTAACACTTATTTAGCACAAACAGGAGTAACGTCAAAGCTTTATAACCGTCTATTTATAAAAGGGCAGAAGTAAAGTTTGCTAATCAATTTAGAATCCGATAATAATAATAATGACAAAATCAAATCTACATATTACCATGATATTTATGGTTTTCTTTTTGTCGATTAATTTAATGTCACAGGTTAAAAATCAATCGATTACAGATCTATCTACTGGAAAGCAACATTTTGAAATAAACAATTCTAATGACAATATTCAAGTAATTAGTATTCTAAACCCAGACAATTCTGATAATTGGAAAAGAATTGATCAATTTGCAGAAATATATCAGTATAAAAATGTTTCTTTTATTGCTGTTACAGATAAACTAAATAACAGTGTAAATAATCCAATCAAAGGTGAGTATAATCACTATCAACATTTGTCTACTATAGAAAATGAAAAAGTATTTAATCAAAAAGAATTCCTCGAGGTTTTACCTCGGGGTAACCGTTGAAATGTCATCCCCGAAAAGGGGATCTAAATAACAAATTTCGATTTTTGACCTTCAGGTCAAAATGAAACGAGCGAAATACCTCGATAGCTCTGCTTCGGGGATAGTTCGTTTCAAGAAATTTTTATTACCCATCAAACTGGTATGTATAAAGTATTTCCAATTTATATCATCATTAATAAAGACGGAAAAATCATCTATAAAAAGAAAGGTGCAACAAATAACATTGAAGATAAATTAGCTAAAAGAATTGATAAATTACTTGAAACTAAAGGAAAAGACATTGAGTCGAAAAAAGTTCAATACACGGTTCGCTAAATTCTAATTACTGATACTCCCATAAAAATTTCACTTATTTAGGACTTTCCTTAAGGATAGATTTTTACAGTCTAAATCCAAAAAATAAATTATATTTACATATAGAAAATAGATGGTTTTTTAAGTATTTTAAACAGTATTTTTATTAAGGCTAGATAAAATATTTCATAACTATAAAATTAAAAATGATGACAACAAGAAAGGAAACTGACCTTTTGGGCAGCAAGGAAATTTCGAATGATAATTATTACGGAATTCATACACAGCGAGCTATTGATAATTTTAAAATTTCGAATTCTAATATTGGAGACTTTCCAACATTTATAAAAGGATTGATTATAACCAAAAAAGCTTGTGCAGCTGCCAACAAAGAAATTGGATCTATTCCATTGGATAAGGCAAATATGATTATAGAAGCCTGTGATGAAATACTTGGAAATCTCTCTAAGTACACAGCATATTTTCCTTCAGATGTTTTTCAGGGTGGGGCAGGAACCTCTGTAAATATGAATGCCAATGAAGTAATAGCTAATGTTGCTCTTGAAATGAATGGTTTTGAAAAAGGTTCGTATGATATTTTAAATCCTAATGATCATGTAAATAAATCACAGTCAACAAATGATGCTTATCCCACAGGGTTTAGAGTTGCCTTATATTTTTACATCAATCATTTACTTGAAACGATAAATATTCTTACTACGCAATTAGATAAAAAAGCAGCTGAGTTTGAAAATGTACTAAAAATGGGCAGAACACAATTACAAGATGCTGTTCCTATGTCATTGGGTGATGAATTTGCAGCCTGGTCAACTAATTTGAAAGAAGAAATTAGAAATTTAAAGCTAAACCGTGATCTAATTCTTGAGGTAAATTTAGGAGCAACAGCCATAGGAACCGGTATCAATGCAGCCAAAGGATTTTCTGAATTATCCATTGGGTTTTTACAACAATATACAAAAGCAAGTTTTGTAAAAGCAGAGAATTTGATTGAAGCAACTTCCGATTGTGGTGCTTATGTGATGATCTCTGGAGCTTTAAAAAGAACCTCTGTAAAACTTTCAAAAATTTGTAATGATCTAAGATTATTGTCATCAGGTCCTCGTTGCGGACTAAACGAAATAAATTTACCAGAAATGCAGGCTGGTTCTTCCATTATGCCTGCAAAAGTAAATCCGGTAATTCCTGAAGTGGTCAATCAGGTGTGTTTTAAAATTATTGGGAACGATGTTACCATTTCATTTGCTGCAGAAGCAGGGCAATTACAATTGAATGTTATGGAACCTGTTATTGCACAATGTATTTTTGAATCGATTGAATTGTTATCAAATGCAAGTGTAACACTGGCTAAAAAATGTATTTCAGGGATTACGGCTAATGCCGAACACACTAAAAATATGGTATTAAATTCTGTTGGACTCATCACATTTTTAAATCCGATCATTGGACATCATAAAGGAGATGAAATTGGTAAAGAAGCAGCAGCAACAGGAAAAAGTATTCAGGAAATTGTATTGGAAAAAAAATTGCTTTCCAAAGAAGAATTGGATAAAATTCTAAGTATTGAAAATCTAATGCATCCAAAATATAATGCTAAAATATATAAATAATTTTAGAGGTCAGTAGATAAATACATATCTTAGTATCCGATAAAATAAGAGATTTATGGAATTATTTAAAGGACAAAACCTTCTAAAGTTTACTGAACGC
>JADGEA010000358.1 GCA_016744615.1 Flavobacteriaceae bacterium | reverse complement strand
GGCTCTTTTCTTCCTAGCGTGAAAATTTTTCTAAATTTCCAGTTTTTTCAAGCAGAATTTAGCAACTAGTTTTTTGATATACATGGATTTGTATTTGAAACCATGAGAGACTCTTTTTGCGACTTTGCAGAGATTATTAATTCCTTCGGTTAAAGCGTTAGTAAATTTGAAAGTTGCAGTGGAGTGTTCACAAAAACCTTTTATTCCTGCATACCATCTTTTTAAAGTCCTTCAAAACTGCTTGATTCTGTAGTGTTCACTAGTTAAACAATCTGCCATAATTCTATCAATTTCCGTTATGTTTAAATCATCCATTGCCTCCATAAAATCTTCTTTAAGAATCCACGCTTCTGCCATAAAACCAAGATAGTCAAACTCTCTGAAAATTTGATTAAGCCTTAATTTAGAAATGGGACTGAGGTTCTTTTCTCTGTAAAAGAATAATCTTCGGTAACCAGTTTCCATAAAGTAATCAGCCGTGATTTCATGATATGCAACATTTTCTCATTTGCTGTTAATTAAAGTGTTTTTGTCTATTTGTTCCGCTTGCAAGCGACAGGCTGATTTATTTTTATATTTTTGTATAACCACATTTTCAGCATTAGTTGCATTCAATTTTTCTAAATCTTGTTTCGTTAATTTCTTTCCGATTTTCTTCCCTAGTTTAGGAATATCTTCGACTTTAACAAAATTCATTCTTAGTCCCCAAATTGAAATTTGACGTACTTCATCAACAACCTTGTTGGCTTCTTGGAACAAATGATACTTATCAACACTGTGAATTGGATTGCCTAAAATATTAGTTAAACTTTGAGCATATCCTTTATTCATATCTGTAGAAAATCATTTGATTTTAATTTGAATCCTGAGGGGTAAATTGTTAATCCATTCTTCTAATTTGGCTTTTGTAATTCAATCCAAGATAGCCAAAACGTCTTTGCTTTTCAGCTCTGTAATAATCAAAACCATATCGTGTCCAGAAAAACTGTGCTCATCTATCCCAAGGTAAATTTCATCCAATTTATCCATAATCTTCAAACCTCTTTCATTTAACAAATTCACATCAATTCTCTCCAAAATTGAATGAATCACGGCGTTAGAAGATTGGTATAATTCAGCCAATTTATTTCCACTGATGAATCACCAATTCCACTGCACATATTGTTCAAAATGCTTAGTGTACAGTCCGTTTTCACTTTCAAAATCAAATTTTTCATAGAATCTTTTTTGACAATCTGGACAACGAAAATAGCGTTTGAACAGTTTAAGTTCTATGACTTTGTTTCCACCATAAGGCATATGTTTCAAATTATTTTTTTGTTCATGTAAAACTTGATCGTGCCTTTTGCTGGTCTTAATCCCACAATGGGGACAAAGAGTGGTACTGTACTTGCCTCTGATTTCACAAATTATCTTCTTGTCCCCCATAGTAACCTTTTGGATTGTCACCTTTTTCCAATTCAAGCTTAGTGTTTCTCTAAAAACAGACATTAAAGACATAAAAAAATGCTTAGAATATATTTTTACTAATTCTAGCATTTTTTTCTCTTTGAGAATAAAAAAAACAAAATTAGAACTTTTTGATAACAAAAAACATCCAGTTCAACACTAGAAAACAACAAAAAACTATAAATAAAATCTCGACTTTTTCACGCTAGGAAGAAAAGAGCCCCTATTCCCAAATAGATTTTTTAAGCATGTTATGCAGTTTTCCATTCATAATATGTTTGGAATAAAGCTCATCTACAAGCTTTTCTTCAAAATAAACTAGTTGATTATTAAAAAGTTTTTTTTCAGATGCATTGGCAACTTTTTTTATATTATCCATTAATTTATAAAGCTTCTTATTCGCTTGATCATGCCAATCTTTGTATTGTTTAATAATTGCATCAAAACATTCATTATACATAAAATTAGTATAAAATTGATCTTGAAATTCTGTCAGCTGTGTAAGAACTTTTTCTGTAACCAATGCACGGGAACGATAAAATAAATACTGTTTTTTTAATGTTGAAACAGGATGTTTATTTTTATTTAACCACTGTAATATTTTTTGTGAAAATTGATAGTAAAATTGTTCTTTTTCTGATTGATCCTTAAGTTGATTTTTGCCTAATTCTAAACGAATAAATTGATTTTCAATTTTATTTAAAATTGTTTTTAGTGTTTGTTCATTAACTTCTTTTGCTTCAAAAAGCTCAAGAACAGCATGCCTTTCGACACCTAAAGAATAGCGTTTGAGTAAATTTTGAAATTCATATTTTTCAAGATGGCACTTTTGTATTTCTTCTGTTTCTTTTGCATCTTCAGTTTTATATTTTTGAATAAGCGAATTAATTACTTCCTCTGGAACATATTGTTTTTTTTGAAAAGTGAGCAGCTTGAGCAAAATACTTTTATCAATGATTTCTTTTATTTGGTGTAAAGTAAATTCTTCTTCACGTGACAAATCTGCTAAATGCATTTTTTCTACTATTTTTTTTATTAATGATGTTTTAATTAAAAGTGTAAAAACAACACATGAAATC
>JADGEA010000147.1 GCA_016744615.1 Flavobacteriaceae bacterium | reverse complement strand
ACAGAGAAACAAGGTATTGCCGGAAAAAGACTTAAAGCAGGTTGGAATCAAGCGTATCTATTAAAAGTCTTAAATATTAAAGTGTGAGTTTGCCCTGTATGGTGTGCTGTATAACAAAGAATTGTCAACAGGATATTTTACTTTTGCTTGGTTAAAGGCATTTATCAAATTCTTATTCCTTCTCTAATATAACAACGATTCCTGATCTGGCATCAATGAAGTAATACTCCAATAAATTGTTAGCAAAACAACAATAAAAGAAACTGCTGAACTATAATTTTCTTTGCCGACATGAAC
Organism: Flavobacteriaceae bacterium; assembly: GCA_016744615.1. Lineage (GTDB taxonomy): Bacteria > Bacteroidota > Bacteroidia > Flavobacteriales > Flavobacteriaceae > Lutimonas. Next base: position 10,498 of record JADGEA010000147.1, on the reverse strand, counting down.
TTACAGGTTTGAAATTAATTGTTCTTTTTCTCTTTTATTCTACCTGCAATTCTTCTCCAAATCTCTACATTTTTAATTCCTAGATTAGATTCATCCGGATCATAAACAGGCTCTTTCCCTTCTTTCTTTTGTTTTTCATAATCTTTTAAGAGAGCGAGAGCAGGTTTTCTCAACAAGAAAATGGCGATAAAGTTTAACCAGGCCATAATTCCAACACCTATATCACCCATGGTCCAAGCTAGTTCAGCAGATCTAATCGTGCCATAAAAGGTAGCTCCAAGCAATAAAATTCGCAATGCCCAGATCATCCATTTCTTTTCTTTCTTGTGTTCTAAAAAACTAACATTGGTTTCTGCAATATAATAATAAGCCATAATTGTTGTAAACGCAAAGAAAGAAAGTGCTATGGCAACAAATATTTTACCAAAACCAGGGAACTGACTTTCAATAGCGAGCTGGGTGTATTCTGGCCCAAATTCTACGCCTGGAAGATGTTCTAATAAAAACCCTCCATTAGGATCAATCACATTGTATTGAAATGTAAATAAGATCATAAATGCAGTTGCCGTACATACAAACAAAGTGTCAATATAAACCGAAAATGCCTGCACCAATCCTTGTTTAGCAGGGTGGCTAACTTCCGCTGCAGCGGCAGCATGTGGCGCAGTACCCTGACCTGCTTCATTAGAATAAATACCACGCTTTACACCCCACATAATGGCCATTCCAACAATTCCACCAAATGCCTGATTTGCTCCAAAAGCAGATGTTACTATCAGTTTAAGTATATCAGGGATCTCTCTAAAATTCATTCCTATGATAACTACTGCAAGTAATACATAAGCAATAGCCATAAAAGGAACAACTATTTCAGAAAATTTACCAATTCTTTTTACCCCTCCAAACACAATAATTGCCAAAAAAACAATGATACCAATACCTGTATGAGCCACATCAATATCAAATGCACTTTTTAAGCCAGCTGCGATACTATTTGCTTGAACACCAGGCAAAAACAATGCAGTACTGAAAATTGTAGCAATCGCAAAAAGAGTAGCAAACCACTTAATTCCCAATCCTTTTTCAATATAATAAGCAGGACCACCTCTATATTCCCCTCCTTTGTTCACTTTGTATAGTTGCCCTAATGTTGCTTCAATAAAAGCAGATGCAGATCCTAAAAAAGCAATCACCCACATCCAAAAAATAGCCCCTGGTCCACCAAGTGCAATTGCAGTAGCTACACCGGCAATATTACCGGTACCAACTCTTCCTGAAATAGCAATTGCAAATGCCTGAAAAGAAGAAACACCTCTTTCGGAAGATTTTCCTCCAAATAGAAGACGAACCATTTCTTTGACCATTCGTATTTGGACAAACCTGGTTTTAAATGAATAAAATATACCCGAAGCAAGTGCTACAAAAATTAGAGCATTACTCCAAACGATATCATTGACACCTTTGATGATTTCTTCTATCATAATTTATATTTGAAATTAAGGACTTAAAGTTTCAAAAGTATGTAAAAATGATGAGGAATTCGAGATTTAATCAATTGATATAGTCTTCGTATTCACTTTTTTCTAAAACTTCCTGAACATTTAGTTCATAGAGATCTCTCCAAGAATTTTGTCCATGTATATTCACATAACTCTGAACAATTCTGAAACCTAACCAATAATATAAGGTTTTAGGAGCATTTGGAAATAATTGATATTTTTCATTTCTCAACAATGGATTATCTCCACTTTCGTCTTCAAAAAATGGACTTAGTTTATTAAATATTTCTTTTTCATTTTTCAAGTACCAATTCCATTCCTTTTCTATCATATTCTCTACCGCCTCAAATTTTGAAATTTTCTTTTCTAGAAATACCCAAGTAAAATAACAAGCAAAACCTTCATCAATGGTTTGTCTAAGTGCTGTATTTTTTTTAGGATCATTTTCTCTCAGTGGCTCATATGCAAGATGATTCAATTCGTGTGAAAATCCCTTTTCAATAGTATATTCGATATCTTGTTCTTTATAATTTAATTCAATGCTAAATTGATCATTTGCACAACCTCCAAATAGAATCCCGGTTATTGGAGTAAACAAAATACTTATTGTTGATTTCACCTTGTAAGGAACTAATTTATGAAATTGATCAAGATTATATTGAATTGTAGCATCTAAGTTTAGATCTAAAAGTTTTCTTACTCTTGCATCAAAAAAGGTTTTGTTTTTGGGATATAAAGTTTTGTTCCAGTTGATCATTCCTTTTTCAGTGTTGAATTTTGAAGCATTTTCCTCTCCAAAAATCATAGCATAACAATTATTCCATAATTTTAAATGTGGTTTATATACTTTTTCAATAATCATTAAACTGTCAAAGTCACCTCCCTGATGTGCAAGAATCTGACTTTTGAAAAGATTTTTTATAACAATATCTTCCACTTTGATGCTATCAGAAACATTTTTTAGTTTGTCTATATAAATCCATTCAGAATTAATGTTCTTCAACTCTTTCCTTTCCTGTTTACAGGATAAAAAAATCAAAAGAACGCCAAAAATTAAAACAATATGGCTTTTTACCATTTTAAATACTATGATTTAACTGGCTGAACCTCTTTAAGGTATTTATCTAAAAACAAAAGAACCTGACCATAACCTTTGATCTCGTTTTCTTTTTTTCTAAATCCGTGACCTTCATCCGGAAAGAGAACATATTCAACAGGAATGTTATTTTTTCTCATTTCATTTACAATTTCATCCGATTCTGCCTGTAGAACTCTTGGGTCATTCGCTCCCTGAAGAACCATTACAGGATTTTTAACATTTTTAGCATGGAAAAGAGGTGAAATTTCATAAAGCCGTACAGAGTCTTTCGTAAAAGGATCTCCAATTTCTTTGTAAAGCGCCTCTCTAAACGACTCCCAGTGAGGAGGAATAGATTTAAGCGTTCTTAACCAATTGGTAACACCAAATATATTAACACCAACTTTAAATTCATCTGGTGTAAAGGTCATAGCTGCCATGGTCATATAACCTCCATAACTTCCTCCAATAATTCCAATCTTATCTGTATCAATATAATCTTGCTCCTGTAACCATTTTTTACCCCAAATACAATCTTTTAAATCTTTATCACCATGGTTCAAATCATCCATTTTATAGAATGTTTTGCCATATCCGCTACTCCCACGATTGTTTACCGCCAAAATTGCATAACCATGATTTACCAAGAACTGGATTAGTGAAAAATACCCAACTCTTGATTGACCACCCGGACCACCATGCACCCACACCAATGCCGGTACCTTATTATCTTTACTTGCTGTTAATGGTTTATAATAGATTGCCGGAATTTCCAATCCATCAAATGATTTATAACGGACAACCTCTGCAGAAACTAGATTATCGGCATCCAATTCTGGATTTATCGTATTTGTTAATTTTTTTAAAGAGCTATCTTCAAAATTATATACATAAATATTACTAGTAGATTTTGAAGTACCAACTGTTAAACGCATTAGTTTTTCACTATCTGAAATACCAACACTCTTAACACTACCATCAGGAATCTCAGGAAAATCAATATTTTTCCATGTTTTATTGTCTTTTATAACCAACTTGATTTTTCCATCTGCATTGATCCCAATTACACGATACTTTTCATTTTTACTCAGGTAACTGTACATTACATTCCAATTGGTTTCAAAAATTACTTTTTTCTTACCGGATGCTATTTCATATTGAACTAGATACTTGAATTCTTTCCCTTTATCAGTAATATAATAGAAAAACTTACTATCATTACTAAACCCTGAACCATCATAAGATCCCGGAGTATCTGAGATCTCTTTCATTTTCTTTGTTCCACGGTCAAAAAGATACAGTTTATCTTCACTTGTTGTGATCGATTTTGAAATTGCCAGTAAGTTTTCATTGTTAGATATAGCATTGACATTCATGCCTTTTTCATTCTTATAGATCATATTTGAGTTCCAATCCGTAATATTCATTTTATAAAGATCAAAGAATTTTTTATCTCTTTTATTAGAATAATAAAACATGTATTTTTTATCTTCACTCCAGCCACCAAAGTTCGCTTTCACCTCATCTCCAGGGGTTAAATCTGTTGAACTCCCATCTTTAGTAAGCAAATAAATATGGTTATTTTCATCACCTCCTTTATCGGCAGTATATAAAATTGAATTACTGTTTGGAACTTCGTCAATAGCAAAAAATGATTCTTTTTTAGAAAATGTGATCTGCTTTTTTTGCCCACTTTTAATATCTATTTCAAATACATTGTAAATACCGGTTTCATTACTGCTAACCAATAACTTGGTTTCATCATTGTTAAAAGCTCCACCATTTACATTTTTATTCTTATAGAACTGTTCTATAGTGTACTTTGCTATTTCTTTTGGTTGAATGTTAGTTTCTTTCTTTGCTCCATTCTGCTTACATGACATAATAGATAAAAGCATTAACAATAAGATGATTTTTTTCATGGTAGTTAGGTAAATACAGTTAATTCTAAATATTTGTTTAAAGGTACAAAAAACAAAATCTGTTACTATTCAGGTTGACAAACAATAAAAAATTAGTCTTTGATCACATTCATACCTTCCCATGAAATATTCAGGTCATTAAAGATCTGGTCTTCCATGTCTTCTTTGGTATTGAACCTTTTCTCCTTTGGGATAGGAATTGCAATAGAATCTAACTGATTGATAAAGAATACTTGCCCTATCTTTAGATCTGCTTTTTCATTAGATTTAAACATATGACGTTTTTTAAGTGTTATTGTAGCATCCCATCTGAATAATTTAGGATACCATTTATCTTTGTATTTTTGATAACTAACTGTGTTCCTAAATTTTGGATTACTAACACTTAATCCAATTAAAAACAATACAGGCTTTGCCATAACAGGAATCGAGAGCTCTCCGGAGCCCTGAATCAAGGCAATAGCATAATCACCTTTACTTATCAATATAATTCCATGATCTTTTACAGATTCAATTTTCTTCAATGCTTTATAATGAATGGTTACTAAAACCTCGCCATTATATATTTTTTCTTCACCAAAAGTATATTCATATTTTTTGAAGTATTTGGGATTCAAAAAATGATTATTGGAAGCTTCATTTCTTATATCGGCCATTTCAATGATCATTTCCGGCCCTCCCATATTCATATCTTTTTCAAAATCAAAATCTTCATCAAAATCTTCTCCCTTCTTTTTAGCCTTCTTTTTTTCCTTATCAATTCTTTTATCAATCCAGTCACGCATAAACTGAAAATCTTCCTTTTTGTCAATAGGTTTATATAAAAGTAATTGATGCTGATTCTTTGCCGTATCTTCTTTAGCTGTATAATAAGTTTTAAAAACCGCTTCTTTTTTACTTATAATCTTCCCATTTTCAATAAATTTTTCCCTATAATAAGCAATGGTTTGAAAAGGATCATGTTCATAATTCTGATCAATATTTGCCAATGCATTTTTGATATAATCTAAAGGAGTTAATTTACTAAGAACAACTTCATCTAATACTTCACTACTTGGCTGCAATTGTATATTTAATTCGCTTAAAGCGGAAGAAACCGGAATCTCATAACTGATAAATCCTATAAAACTAATTTGTATGGTATCATTTCGTTTGGATTCAGGAATATAAAAATCAAATTCCCCATCTTCATTACTAAGTGTACCAATAGGATGATTTTTTAATGTAACCGATGCAAAAGGTAGTGGCTCATTATTCTCTTTATCAAATACAACTCCTGAAATAGCGCCCTTACTTTGAGAAAAACCAATAAATGGCAGCACTGTGAGAAGTAAAATAAATAGATTTCTAATTTTCAGCATTGTATTTTTTAGTAATTCGACGAAAGAGCTTCCATTATGTTACAAAAAAACCTACTTCGAAAAATTCAAAAGTAGGTTTCAAGTTGGTTTGATTTTTAGTTATTAATTCTTCATCACTTTAAAAGCACCTTTTTTTCCGTTTTTATCTTCAATTTTAACTATATACATTCCTGACACTAAATAATTTAAATCAATGTGAATGTCGTTGAATTTTGATCTTATTTTTTGACCATATATATTATAAACCTCTACCCGTTTTATTTTAATAAAATTTGGATTGGAAATATTAAGCAAACCATCTGAAGGGTTAGGAAAAAGATGAATATTTTGCTTTATATAATTATTATCAACTGCAAGTGATTCATTGAATTTTTTATTAATTAAATCCCAAAGTTCGCTTCTGTTTCCGTCGTAATTTAGTGCCCAAATACCTATTCCTCCTAAATTTTCTGCTAAAGCTAAATCGTATTTTTTACCTAAACTTGTTTCATTATCTGACCATACCTGATGCCATCCAGCAGAATTCCATCTGTACCATGATGTTTGAGAAGTATTATCCCAAATATAACCCCCATGATCTGCAGACTTGGCTATATCATCAATATAAAAAGTAGATCCTTCATATGAAGTAATTATAGATCCGGCAGCATTTGTTTGGGTTTTCCAATGCTTTCCGTAATACGGAACGCCAAGAATTAGTTTTTCAGGATAATTAGACTTTGCTACAGCATAATCATTATTAAGAGTTTTTGTAACACAAATTCCTCCTCCGGGATGTGTTAATGGAGAAACCGCCCCTGTATTAGAACTCCAGCTTCCATTATAATCATAAGCCATAACAAAAAGATGATCAACATTTTGTGCTAAACCATTTAGGTCCCAGTCATTACCCCAATTTACTGCCGGACCGTCAAACGAAACCTCTTTACCGGGCAGTTGGGTGTGAATATATGAAGTTAGGTCGGCCATGAATCCATTTACAACACTTCCCTCGTCTGCATTATACATCGCTTCAAAATCAATATTGACACCATCTAAATTGTAAGTTACTATTGTATTTTTAATACTATTAAAAAGGTTATTTTTTACTGTTGGATTTGTCATTAAAAGCCTGGCTTGATCTTTGGGCGAAACATTTCCATCAAAATTTGTCACAGCCATAATAACTTTGGTATCATTAGTATGAGCGGCATTTATCACATCTCTCCATGGCCAACCTGACGGAAATTTTAAACTACCATCGCTTTTTGCAAAAAAATCAAAACAAGCAATGTGAGTTAAAAGGTCATAATGCAAATTATTATGTGCACCAGAAGAATATTCCCAATATGGTAAAAATCCAAAAACTATTTTTGACAATGCTTTTGCCTGACTTTTTTGTAATGGTATTATTCCTTTTCCGCTCTTATCATATTTAGAAATAATGTTTTCATCTCTTACAAACTCCTCTCTTTGCTCCTGATGAATTCCTTTTTCAGGTTCTACCTGTGAATAAACATACTGATAATTAAAAAAGACTGTGGAAATGAAAAAGTAGAGTACTAATTTTTTCATAGATGATAATTTCAGGTTATATAATTTTGAGTTCAAAAAATACCCTTTTATGCATATTGCTGAATTTAAATAATTGGGTACACATTCTATGCTAAATTATAAATTTATTTTTAAAACATGCATACTATTGCCAAAATCAATCTTAACTTTCTCCTAAAATATCATTTATTCACGTTTGATCAGTAAATAATAATCATTTTCAAGCTTTAAATATCCTTGATTATAAACATAATAATAAACATTGCCGGTTTTGGTAGTGTAAATAGAGGTAAACAAATTAAAATCAAAATTGTGATTGATCAATTTGGTGCGTGTAATTTTTGTTTTTCCGGTAGTATTCAATTCACTTAAAGTATTAAAGTTTTTTCGTAAACGATTATTTGTGTTTCTGATCAGGTTTTTACTATCGGTATTGATCTTATTATTATAAGCATTCCGACAATAGTCGCCACAAAACTTTTTATCACTTCTGCCTTTGACAGGTTCTCCACACTCTAAACATACTTTTTGATTCATGAGTATATATTTGTATTGATTTTTAGTAAATTCTAAAAAATTGATTATTTATGTCAAAAATACTTTCTTTCCTATAGTGGCTGACTCATAAATAGCCTCAAGTATTTTTATGTCTTTTAGCCCTTCTTCTCCTGAAATATGATTCGGAAGTTGTTTGCTTTCTAGAATTAATTTTCCTATACCATCTAATTGTGCTGCCTGTTGGTTAATTATTGGGAAGTTAAACTCCCCTTTGCTAGATCTTCCCTTAAAAGGGCCATAACTCAAAGCTGGGTCGAGTTCAAAAAAACCATTCTCTGCTGATGCAAAAAACTTATCAATATTACAATTAGATGTGGTAGTTGAAGTACAAACAGCACCACTTGGAAAATTCAATTGCCACGTTACAGATTCTTCCACTTCTTTGAATAAATTAGGCATTGTAACCGGTCCATATTGCGCAGTAACCGACAACGGCTCTTCTCCCAATACATATCTGCTGACCTGTACGCAATAAACTCCTAAATTCATTAAAGGTCCACCACCTGCCATATCTTTTTTAAGATGCCAGTCATCCGGGTTTATTCCACTTAAATTATAACCAAGTGAAGCTTCTATCAGGCGAACCTTTCCAAAAATATTTTCCTGCCCAAGCCTTTTGATCTCAATATGATGAGGTTCATAGTGCAACCGATAGCCAACAGCAAGCTGAACTCCTGCATTTGTACAAGCTTGTATCATTTCACGACAATCTTTTTCAGCAATTGCCATAGGTTTTTCAACGATCACATGTTTACCTGCCATAGCTGCTCGGATGGTATATTCTTTATGCATTGAATTTGGTAGAACAACATAAACAAGATCAATATCTCGGTTTTTTCCAATTTCATCAAAAGTCTCATAATTGTATATGTTCTTTTCAGGAATATGATATTGCTCTTTCCATTTCACAGCTTTAGAAGGTGTTCCTGTTATTATACCGTTGAGATTGCAGTATTTTGATTGTGATAATCCATGAGCTAGAATATTGGCATAACGCCCTAAACCACAAAGGGCAATATTTAATTTTTTATCTCCATTTGGATATAAATAATTTTTAGATATATCTGAAAAGGAAGAAATCATAGGAGCCAACGTAGCAGCACCAATACCTAAACCAATTTTCTTTACAAAGGATCGTCTCGATTCTTTCTTCATAATACTTATTTTTACTCTATAGGTTGTATAACAAGCTATTGTGTTACATAAATAAATCTCAAATTGCTAGTAAGAGCAATTAAATATACAAATATATTTCCATTTACAAACGACTACATTCAATTACATACGAAAGTAACTGTTTCACAACCGAATCAAACTTATAACCTGTTTCATCTTTGCAGTATCAAACCACTGGGTTAGATATTAAAAAATTATTATTAATCCTATCTGAATTATTCAGGTAATAAATTTAAATATTATGAACAGTTTAAGAAACAGAGTACAGTTAATCGGAAATTTAGGAATGAATCCTGAAATCAAAACTTTAGATTCAGGAACCAAATTAGCAAAATTCTCCATTGCCACAAACGACACTTATAAGAATGCAAAAGGTGAAAAAATAACTGATACCGAATGGCATAATATCGTTGCATGGAATAAAACTGCTGAACTGGCTGAAATGTTTTTAGAAAAAGGAAAAGAAGTTGCAATTGAAGGTAAACTTACCACACGTTCATGGGATGATGAAAAAGGAAATAAAAGATATATCACAGAAGTTGTTTGTAATGAGATCCTTTTTTTAGGTAGTAAAGGTTAGGATTTATTTACTCATCCGATAAATCTATCCGTACGGATAGATTTATCGGATGAGTTTTTAATAACCTTAAATAATTTTTCGAAATGCAACAGGAAATCACAATACCAAACGAATTAATAGTCAATAAGACCTATATGTTAAGAGGTCAAAAAGTGATGCTTGACAAAGATTTGGCATCACTTTATGGTGCTGAAACAAAAAGACTCAAAGAACAGGTTAGAAGGAATATAAATCGTTTTCCAGAATCTTTTATGTTTGAACTAACATCAGGTGAACATACTATTTTAAGGTCGCAAATTGCGACCTTAAAAAGAGGAAGGCATTCAAAATACCCTCCATTTGCTTTTACGGAACATGGTATACTTATGTTATCAAGTATATTAAACAGTGATAGAGCAATTAAAATGAGTATTCACATTATTGAGACTTTTGTACAGTTACGGAAACTTGTAAATAATTATGATGAGATTTTGAGTAAAATACACCAAATGGAATCCAAATATCAGGATCAATTTGGTGAAATTTATGAAATAATACAAAAAATATTAGAACAGCCAAAGAAAGAACCAAGGCGAAAAATTGGTTTTAAGAAGTAAAATTCAATAACTTTGGATATGAATTTCTACCAATCACAAATAAAACTAAACCCTTTTTCCAGAGGTTTTCACTTGATAACGGACAAAGTTTTAAACACAATACTTCGTTATAAAATCAGGCTGCAATAGTACCATAGTATATTAGTTCTTCAGCTTTGCGTTTATTTTTAGTAGAGTGTGGGTTAATACCGAACT
>JADGEA010000357.1 GCA_016744615.1 Flavobacteriaceae bacterium | reverse complement strand
AGCCGAACCAGGTTGGTGAGCGGAGCCGAACCAGGTTGGTGAGCGGAGCCGAACCAGGTTGGTGAGCGGAGCCGAACCACTAATTCCTCATCGAAAGGCTTCTAACATCATCTCCGCCTAACATTTGTTTCAATTTAATTTTAGCTCTTGAAACTAACGATCTTGCCGTTGAATTTTTAATGTTTAGTATTGAGCTAATCTCATCGTAGTCGTATCCTTCTACTAAAAACAGATTTACAACAACCCTATATTTTTCTGGCAATTCATTAATACAATCCTTTACCGTATAGTACAACTCTTCGCTATAAAAATCATTTTCTTCAATATCAATAACTGGTTCTAAAAACTTAGCATCATCAAAAGAGATTATATCTTTCTTTTTTCTGATTTCATCTAAGCAAGTATTTACAATAATTCTCTTCAACCAACCTCCAAAAATCACCTCTCCAGAATAAGAATCAAGTTTAGAAAATGCTTTTATAAAACCATCTTGCATCATATCCTGAGCTAAATCATAATCGTTCATAAATCTATACGAAACATTATACATAGCTCTAGAGTACTTGTCGTAAATTTGCATATGAGCACGCCTATCGCCCTTTTTACAAAGTTCAATTAATTCTGATTCTGATAGTAATGATTTCTGATTCATAGTATTAATTCTACCTTAATGACGACATTAAAAATACGATGTTGCATAACCATAGAAAAGTTTTTTTTGATTATTATTGGCTCAATAATTGATATGTAGTTATTTATTAAATCTCAAAGTAACCTTCAAAGACTATTTAATGAGAGTACTCAAGCTAGTTTTAATTATGTTGTTAGGCATAACTCCTATTTATGGGCAGAAAATAGTTGATAATAATACCGAATACAAAAAGGATTGTAGCAACTGTAAATTCATTTTATCTGAAGCGAGCAAAGCCTACAAAATAAACTATGAGGAAGCTCTTAAAGAAAATATTGAAATTCATAATTATGTTAAGAAGCTAATTGATTTAGATGAAATATACTTGTTGAAACTGAAGGCTGAGAAGGCTTACATGTCAAACATCATGGAAAAATATTATACTTATTTCGAAAATATAAAAAGTATTAGCACAAAATACATATCAGATTTTGAGATTAAAACTAAAGGTGATGCTTATATCTTCATTGACTTAAAACATGTTGAAAATGACACTTTAAGGTATAATATTTATGTAGATTCTGGGGTAAAATATGGTAGTATTAGAATTTATTATAATCTACAAACTGGACAACTAGCACATATAAAAGCTGATGAATCTAGCTACAAATCCTTCATGAAGAATAAAAATAAAAAAGCTGAAAACATTAATATTTGGCTGTTTAAAGATTATGAAATTCTAGCATACATGATGAATATCGAAACAAAGGCGGATAAAGATTTTGTAAATATTTGCGAGAATTTTATAGAGTACAAAACCTATAAAACTTCAAATAACTTAATTCTTGTGAATGCAAAGAAAACAACGACTACAAGTGTTTCTCTATCATTTAAAAATTGTAATTGATATTGGTTATTCTTTAATAAGAATACAATATATTGTCCTGTAAGATTTAGCTTGTTTTATTGTAATTATTTTCTTACATTTACCCCTACAGGGGGAACATTCCTGTTTCTCTCCTTCCTATACCTTTTTTTTATCTATCGAGTTTAGTTAACAATGTTTAAAATATATAATGAAAAGATTAGAATTAATCATACCGTCATTATTTATTGCGGTAATTTTATCGTCTTGTAGTGCTGATAAAAACATTGACGACATAATAGAAACTAGAACTAATTTAACTTCAATTGAAACAATAAATTTTATTCCTTATAATTCGACTTCTATAAGTTCTGGCTACACAAGACAAACATTAAACAAAATGGATTACGAAACGTATTCCAAAATAAATGATAGTTTCCCAAATGCCGAAACTAACAACAAAGATTTGTATTTTGATTCTTTAGAATACGAAACTATAAAAAAAATCTCCAACCTTGACCACTACAATCAAAAGCAACTAGCTTCAATAATTAGTGAAAATTTTGAAAAACCTGACATTTCTAAATTACATCCAACTAAAACACCTGTATCGTTAAAGGGAATCATTTATTATGATGTAAAGCAATTATTAGTAACTCTCGAAGTTCCAACTGATAATTCTTTAAATTGGTCTATTGTTAAAATTTGGAGTTTAGACCCCATAAAAAATCTACCTCAGATTCACTCAATACTCAAAGCTAAGGCTAACTGCTTTGACTACATCAATATAAAAAACCATAATTTACACTTAGGCGATGGTAATTTTATTTATAGAGTAGTTTTAGATGAAGAATATAGGTTTGCAAAAGATATGAATATTTTTGTATCAATAGATATACGCTAATTTATGAAATAATTAATTTTCAATTTACTTGCCCTACATAATTTTTCGTATTTGTGTTTATAGATAATGAATATTTAATAAAACACATCACAAGTTTGATTTTCCAATAAACACTATCCTATTTTATATTTTTGATT
>JADGEA010000002.1 GCA_016744615.1 Flavobacteriaceae bacterium | reverse complement strand
AACATTTATACTTTTGCTTACCATTACGGATACCATTCTTTTTAAGAATTGAACTGTTACAATTTATACACTTTTTTTATTCATAACCTTTGATTTGCCTCAAAGCTAATAAATACAATCCTTACAGAAATTTTTAGCCTCCTTTTTGTCCATTACGCCAAAAACTATTAATTATATCCAAATTACCTATTTTCATTAGCCCTTAGCTCTTTCATTATTTTCTGACCCAATTTAAACTTACCCTGATCTCTGTAAATAAGCGCTAATAAATATTTATAATCCGAATTATTTGGGTCAACTTTCAATGCTTTCTGGATATAATTTTCAGCCAGTTTTAAATCTTTTTTATCCTGAAAATAGTAAGTTGCCAAATTATACATAGAACGAGTTTCATTTGGATTAAGTTTAATGGCTTTTTTTAGATCGGTAACAGCTATATCATCTTGCTTTAATTCAAAATGCAGCAAAGCTCTCAGGTAATAGGGTCTGCCATTATTTGGTTCTAATTTCATCCACAAATTTAGTGTTTGTAGTGCTTTTTTACTCTCACCATTTATGCTGTATGCTGTAGCTAAATTAGAATAAACAGGTATTAATAAACTATCTTTTTCCAATGCCATTTCATAATGCTTAATAGAAATTGCTACATCGTTATTTTGTAAAAAATAATCACCCAGTTGCATTCTGCCTGTAGAAAAATCAGCATTACCATATATCATGGATTCAAATTCTCTTCTTGCATTGATTAGATTTGTTCTGTCAATATCATTCAAATTATTTTCATCTATTCCTATGGCAATTTCAGCAGCTCCAATTCTAACCATTTTTGTAGTATCAGTCAAATGCTTTAAAACAACAGGTATTCTTTCTTCTAAAGGAAGGTATCTAAACTTTTGAAGTGCATTAAATCTAACCAGTGCTGATGAATCCTTTAAAGATGTAAACAAACTTATAAATTGGTCATTGGTTGTATAATTCAAATTAGAAATAACAGTAGCTCTTATAATTGCAGGATATTTTAAATTATTGATAAAATCGTCAAGATCTTTTCGTTGATCTTGGGATAAGTTTTGTTGTGAACTTAAGATCAATCCATCCGAATAATGATCTCTCCTTGTTGGACCGTACCATTTTTTGATCCATTTTGCTGCCCATTGATTACTTTCGTCTTCATGACAACCTTTGCATGCATTTGGAGTATTATATTTAACACTTTGATCTGGTCGCGGAACTCTAAAACTATGATCTCTTCTAAAATCATTTCCCATATAGTTCTTACCCGTCATATGACAATTGATACATTGACTTGCCTCTGTGTTTTCTTCGTGAAAATGATGTTTTTTTGTATTGTAAGTCGTATTTACATGGCATTGGGCACATAAAGTATTACCCTCAAATTTTAATTGCATGGAATGCATATCATGACAATCGCTGCACTTTACTTTGTTCGCAAACATCATACTCTGCATAAACGAACCAAAAACATAATCTTCATCATCTATTTGACCATCAGCATGATAATAATTAGTATTAATAGTTTGGATCATATATTGATCTTCAAAATGTTTTCCCGGTTCTAAATTAGCGGTAAGTTTTGACCTTCTGGCGTGGCAAGGTGCACATAGATTAACCTGTTCATGTTGTGTTTTACCAAGTATAATTTGATAATTTTTATCTTTAGGATCTGAGTTTGCCCAATTCATGTGTTTTTCGCCAGGACCATGACACATTTCGCAACTTACGTTGATATAAGAGTAAGTAGTATGAAAAGAATCTTTTTCAACAAAATAATTTTTTTTTAAGTTAGTGGAATGACATTCTGCACACATGGTATTCCAGTTTTGCGCACTCTTAGTCCAATGCAACCAATCGTGTGTTGAAATTTTGTCTCCTGCATATTGATGAAACCATTTATGATCTTTTGAATCCCAGGTTACTCTTAATACTTGTTTTTTTCCTCTTTCAAAATCAATAAGATATTGTTGTAGCGGTGTTACTCCAAAAGTATAATTGATCTGATAAATGTTTTCTGAACCATCAATTTCATTGATCTTAACCAGGAAATCATCATCTTTTTTATAAAAGTGATACTTAACTCCATCAATCACAGCCTTCACATTATTAAAATCTCCTAATACTGTTGAATCATTCGCTATTTGCATGGCAAGATCATGGTGAGAGCCTTTCCATAAACCATTTTCTTTTTCATGACAGGAAACACAATTTTGATCACCTACGTACCCATCAATATATTGATGTTCACTGACAGATTCAGTTAATTTTTTATAATTATTTTGATTAGATTTTGAGTTGCATGATGTTAAAAACAGCAATAAAGATAAGATGCCTAAATATGGAGTAATTAATTTCATTAATTTATTTTCAAATAAAAAATTCAGGGCAATTTACTATATTTTTTGACAGATGACTAAATATAAAACATAAATCCGAAACTTATTCTCATGGCATCTCTGGCTTGACTATCATCAATAAAGATATCATCAACATAACCGTTTATATCCAATTTTTTAATTCCATAATCCAGTTCCACACCTATGGTTATTCTTTCAAAAGGTTCGTACATTAAATTAAATATGCCATAAGTGTGTGTATAAAAATAATCACCCATTAAAATAGAATCTTCAGGAATAATATCATTTGCTAAAATATAACGTTCCATATCTGCAAAGCCGTAATCCGTATATCCGAAAACAATATTACTATGGAATTTTTCTGTAAAATAATATTCATAAGAAAACCAACCACCAATAGAAGGAGTCGCATCAAATTCATCTTTCATTGTTGGATAACCATCAAAACCTAGCCCTGCTACACTTGTTAAATAAGCAGTTATTCCTTTTCCTCCCACCAATTGGAATTGAAAATTATTTTTCCTTTCTGTTTTATAAATTCCACTAAATGCCAAACCATAACCTATAAAATTATCTATCTCTCCTTCAAATTTATATTGAATATTTCTTAATACAGATGATAATCGAATATGACCCCAATCATGCTGATTTTTTATAGCAAAAGTAAGATCAGGGGTTACCTGATAAGCTTCTTCAACCAAAGGTTCCAATTCACCAAAACGAGTATAATTAATAATAGGAGCTTCTAAACTTATCTCATATTTCCATTTATCATTATTAAATGTGCTGAAATATTTAATATGAGGAGTTCTTGTCCAAATTCCGGAAGGAGGCCCCTCCCATTCCATAATATTTGGCCAAAGATCTTCATCACCAAAATTATTCCAGTTTTGCCCTATTTGCCAGTGATTAGTTTCAATAAATGCTTTTCGCAAACGCATATGCCCATTTCCTCCCCAAAAATCAAATTCAACCACTGCAATAATATCTTTACCATTTTTTTGAACAAATACACCTTCTAATTTTATTTGGGTTTGATACATATCCATTTTAAAACTATCTGAGTCATCTGTTCCAAAAACATCTATGTTACCAATATTAAAAGTCTCACTGTCTTGCAAACCTCCAAAAAGATCATAATATCCGTTTAGTTTCATATTGGTACCAAGACTTCCCTCCATTTTAGATCTACCATTTATAGAATCTTTTGAATAAACAGTTAAAAAGCGATCGACATCAGAGCGTTGGCCAAATAAAAAAACAGGGAGAATAAAGACTAAAAGAAAAAAGTAGATTGATTTCATTTTGATGCTAATTAAGAAAATAAATATACTAAAAAAGGCTTAAGTTTTAAAACTTAAGCCTTTAATCATTTTTCAAAAAAAATTATTTCCATTGTTTTACAACAGAATCTGCATATTTAGGAGCAATTTTTGAAGCAGATTTAGGATCTGTTACATCAACAGATATAACAGATAACAATTGTTTTCCATCTGGTAAATCAAGGTTATAGACAACTGTTTCTAGCATATATGTTTCTGAAGTATAAGTTCTGGTTTCTGAAGGTACATAAGCACCACCATAACCATATCCGTAAGGAGAATAAGCTCGGCCATAATATCCGCCAAAACCACCATAATATCCACCGTGACCCATTCCATAAGCACCGTAACCACCATAACCACCTGAAGTATATCCTCCTGTTTCAGATGTTACAATTTCTTTTGATTTATCTTTTAAAACAGTTAGAACGACACCTGTATACCCTTCATTTTTAATAATTTGTATAATCTTTTTTATTCCGTCTTCCGTATGTTTTTTATTATGCTTCATTGCCGGAAATTTTGTGTAACTTTCTGTAGCCTTTATTCCGGCGTCTCTTAATTTACTTGCAATTTCCTGCTCAAATCTTTGACGGGAAACCATATCATCTGTTCTTGTTATCACTAAAATTTCCTTACCTTTCAATGAATTAAGATTATCTGCTTTCCAAGCATCTGTTACTTTTATACCAGAACAACTTGAAAGAAGCACAATAATAGCCAATGTTAAAATTTTTTTCATTTTTTTGTTTTAAATTTAATTGTTTATATTTTCTTAAATGTCAAAGACACTTCTTATTAAGAATACAAATATAACTTTTTTTTTGATAAAATGATATAAATCATAAAATGTAAACTCATCGTTAACTATGAGTTTACTCTTTTTTTTATTAAAAATATCATTGAATTACTAACCTAAATTTGCCTAATAAATAAATTAAAAAATAAAATAAAAATAGCTTGCAATATTGTATTGCTTATGATACATTTGCAAACTGAAAAAAAGTTCTTGTTAATAACAATATTTTGGAGAGGTGCCAGAGTGGTAATGGAGCAGATTGCTAATCTGTCAACGGGTAACCGTTGCCAGGGTTCGAATCCCTGTCTCTCCGCATTTTTTAATAATTCAGGAGTATTATTAAGTAGCTTATTTAATATACTCCGCTCGGAACTGGTCTACTAAGATTTATTCCAAAAATGATAACCAATTCGGGGTGTAGCGTAGCCCGGTTATCGCGCCTCGTTTGGGACGAGGAGGTCGCAGGTTCGAATCCTGCCACCCCGACAAACAATGAGTTACTGGTCGCGTAGCTCAGCTGGATAGAGCATCTGCCTTCTAAGCAGAATGTCGCAGGTTCGAATCCTGCCGCGATCACCTTCAAAGCCCCATTTTATATGGGGTTTTGTTATTTTATATAACTATTTAACTAATTATTTATATAGGCAGATGGTGGATCAAGCATTATTATTGGGGACTACTTAAAATCAAGCATAAATTTTAGTTAATCTGAACAAGAAGAACTCTACATCTTTTACACCTCTAAATTGAGCTCTAAACTCTTTAATTTTAGCATTGAAAGATTCTGCCGAAGCATTAGTACTTCTATTATTAAAATAGTTTAAGATTGTTTCATAATGTATTTGTATTGTTCTTGAAATAGTATTGAACGATTTAAATCCAGATACCTCTACGCTGTTATACCATTTGGACAATTTTACCCTTGCAATATTTTTATCCGTATTATTTTCAAAAATATAACTTAGTTTTTGTTACTCATGCTTGACTTCCATTGATAACAATATTAGGGGATACTTTATGAAGGAAGTCAGGCTCAATTGACCTTTCAAAAGATCAGACTAAAAGAATTAATTGACAAGTAGTTTTATTTATATTGTTACATTATGCAACTAATATTTTCTGAATTCTTAACATATAGTTTATTTTTTTATCTGCTTTGATTAAGGCCTGTAATTTTAAAAATAATAACAGTTTAAAAAAATGTAACATTCAACCAATAGGACGATATAATTATGTATTTTTAGCTTTCTATTTTTTTATTTAAAATTTAAATAACATCATCAACAATTTATCATATGGAACTTAAAAGAAGAGATTTTTTAAAGAAAATTACAGTTGCCGGAGCAGGTGTGGCTTTAGCGCCTAATATCATTTCAGCAAATGAAACAAAAGCAGCAAAAGGATTTAAAAAGAAGAAATCAAATGATAAGATCAATATTGCTTTTATTGGTGTTGGCGGACGAGGAAGAGGACATGTAGGCCTTGTTGCAAAATATAAAAATATTGATATTACTGCTATATGCGATGTAGATCCCAAAGCAATAAAAGCAACACAAAAGATATTAAGAGATCATTCTCGTAAAGAAGCAAGTGTATATACAGGTGATGACCATGCATATCTTAAAATGCTGGAACGTGATGATATTGATGGTGTAATTATTGCTTCTCCTTGGTTATGGCATACACCTATGGCTGTAGCTGCAATGCGGGCAGGCATATATGCAGGTATTGAAGTAAGTGCCGCAAATACCATTGAAGAGTGTTGGGATTTGGTGAATACTTCTGAAGAAACAGGGGTTCCCTGTATGATATTAGAAAATGTTTGTTATGCACGTGAAGCTATGTCCGTATTAAAAATGGTTCGTGAAGGAGTTTTTGGAGAAATAGTTCATGCAACTTGTGGGTATAAACATGACTTGCGGGGTGTGAAATTTAATCCTGGAGTGAAATTTGGAAAAGATGCATGGGGTGAAGCCAGATGGAGAACCGAACATTCTTTAAAAAGAAATGGAGATATCTATCCAACTCATGGTATTGGTCCGGTAGCAACCTGGTTTGACATCAATAGAGGAAACAGATTTGTTTCATTAACCTCTGTTGCAACTAAATCAACTGGTTTACATAAATATATTGTTGATCATCCAAAAGGAGGAAAAGAGCATCCAAATGCAAAATTAAAATGGAAATTAGGTGATATTGTCACCACTACCATTTCAACTGCAAATGGTGAAACGATAATTCTAAGTCATGACACCAATTTACCCAGACCTTATTCGTGGGGATTTGAATTACATGGAAACAAAGGTGTTTGGGGAGGTCAGTTTGAAGGAAAAAGAATATATATTGAAGGAGAATCTGAACCTCATAAATGGAGTACAGGTGAAGCTTATGATAAATATTTTAACAAATACGATCATAAATTATGGAAAGAAGAGGCTGCAAAAGCGGAGGGTGCAGGCCATGGAGGTATAGATTATTTTACGATCAAACAATTTATTGAAAGTGTACAAAATGAAGTGCAACCACCAATTGATGTGTACGATGCTGCTGTATGGAGTGCAATTACACCATTATCGGAATCTTCTATTGCAAGCGGTGGATCTCCTCAGTTTTTTCCTGATTTTACAAGAGGAAAATGGATGACCAATAAACCTGTTTTTGGATTAGAATAAATTTTCTAAATAATACAACCTAAAAAGACCACCAAAAAAATGATGGTCTTTTTTATTTTACACAAAATCATTCTATTTGACTGTCAATATTGCTTTATTGGTTGTCCTAGAATTTTTTCCAATAAAAATTTCAAATTCACCTGATTCTACAAAAGAACTTCCATTATTATCATAAATAGAAAGATCTTTAGGAAATAATTCAAATACTACATTTTTAGATTCTCCTTTTTTTAAGAATACTTTTTTAAATTTTCGCAATGTTTTTAATGGAGTTGTTACACTTGCTTCTATATCGTTCACATATAACTGCACAACGGTTTCTCCATCAAATTTTCCATCATTGCTTATTGTGATTGATATTTTTATTTTATCACTTTTACCAATAACTGATTTTTCTAATGTAGGTTTTGAATAATTAAATTGGGTATAACTCAATCCATAACCAAACGGATACAAAACTTCTCCTTCAAAAAATCGATAAGTACGACCTTTCAAATGATAATCTTCAAACGGAGGCAAATCATTTATGGATTTATAATAGGTTACTGGTAATTTGCCCGAAGGGTTATAATCACCAAATAAAACATCTGCAACAGCATCGCCTCCACCTTGTCCCGGGTACCAAATATTTAAAATAGCATCTAAGTTTTCTTGCTCCCAATTGATTGCCAAAGCACTTCCTCCTGTTAAAGCAAAAACTACTGGAGTATTTGTTTTATTTAAATCTTGTAACAATTCATGTTGTACTTTCGGCAATTTTAAGTTTGTTCTGTCTCCTTTATCAAAACCTTTAATTTTTATAGGCATCTCCTCCCCTTCTAATCTGGCTGTGATTCCTCCAACATAAATAACTACATCACTTTCTTTTACTTTTTGCATCATGTAATCTCTTCCTTTTAATTCCTCTTTGTTCCATACCAACTGTATGGAAGCCATCCATTCATTTGTACACAAATACTCCAATTTGAAGCTGTATTTTTTATTTTTTTGAAGATAAATTTTAGTTGATAAAGCACGATTACCATTACCGCTTTCTCCTTTCAATACTTCTTTATCATCGATAAACAAGCGATACGAACCACCACTTTCTAAAACTCCAAGTAAAACATCCCCTGTAAATTTAGGTTTTATTTCTCCGGTATATCGTATTGAAAATTTACCAGGAGATAATTGATCCATTGGTGCTGCTCCGCCCCATTCAAAATCGATGTATTCTTTTTGGGTTGAATAAACAGGATTACCTTCTAATTTCGAATTATTAAAATAGGTTGTAGTAATTTTTCCATAAAACATACTTGGCTCAATTACATCAAAAATTGTATCGTTATTTATAAGGTTTGCTCCTTTAAAATAATACACTTTTGTTTTTTTTGAAACTTTATCTTTGATTCCTTCTAAAATTGTTTTTCTATGGGTAGGTGTTCCGAAGTAATTTCCAAGAAGGAAATGTCTGTCATTTGCATTTGGACCAATAACCGTAATTGTTTTAACTTTTTTGGATATTGGGAGTGTTTGAGCTTCATTTTTTAATAAAACGATGGATTCTCTAGCGGTTTGCAGTGCTAATTTTTTATTTTCATCTGATTCGATAAAACTATCGTCGTATTTTATAAAAGGTACTTGATCTTGTGGATTGAACAACCCTAATTTAATACGTGCAATAATCAATCTTTTTAGAGATTGATCTATTTCTTTTTCAGTAATCAATCCGTCTTTTATAGATTTAATCAAGTGACTATAATTGGAGCCACAGTTTAGGTCACAACCTGCTTTTACGGCTAAAGCGGAAGCTTCTTCTGCCGTTGGTACTATTTTGTGAAATTTATAAATATCGTACACCGCACCACAATCAGAAACTACATACCCTTCAAAACCCCATTTATCTCTTAAAATATCATTTAACAACAATTGACTTGCTGTAGCAGATTCTCCTAAATATCTATTGTAAGCTGACATGATGGAGAATGCCTTTCCTTCAACTATAGTTGCTTCAAATGCTGGTAAATAGGTTTCCCAAAGATCTCTTTTGTCTGTATAAGCATCAAAACTATGTCGGTTATGTTCTGGTCCACTATGTACAGCATAGTGCTTTGGAGTCGCAATAACTTTAAAATAATTAAGATCATTTCCTTGCAAACCTGTTACAAACGCAACTCCCATTCGTGAAGTCAAATAAGGATCTTCACCATAAGTTTCTTGACCTCTACCCCATCTGGGGTCTCTAAAAATATTGATATTCGGACTCCACATCGTCAATCCCTGATATCTTTTTCTTTGTCCGAGTTTAATACTATGGTTAAATTTAGCTCTTGCTTCACTACTTATTGCGTCAGCCACTTTAAAGATCAAATCTGAATTCCATGTTGCCGCCATTCCAATAGCTTGAGGATAAGAAGTTGCAGCTCCTGCTCGAGCTACACCATGTAAACTCTCATTCCACCAGTTATATTCAGAAATTCCTAAATGATCAATAGCGGGTGCTACATCTTGCATTTGTGCCACTTTTTCTTTAAGTGTAAGCCGTTTTAGCAGATCTTCTGCTCTCGTTTCTGCATCAAGTTTTACATCTTGAAAAGGATATTCTATCTTTTGGGCCTGCATTATAAATACAGAAAACAATATTAAAAAACTAAAAAGCCAGTGTTTGTAAATTTTTCTAGAAGTATTATTCATATTGTCTTTCTATTTTATCAGCTTAATTTTTCTTTGGTTTGTTACCCATCACAATCTTTAAGGTACTTCCGTTTTTAATATCAGAGTGATTAAAAAACAACATGTCCATTTTTATATCATTTAAATAGGCTTCTTGAACATATTTATTCTCCTGACTGTTATTTTCAGTAATGATGGTAAATGTTTTTCCGTTTTCCAACGGAATTTTTACTTTGTCAAATATAGGCCTACCTATGGTATAAGTTGGATTACCAGGTGCTACCTGATAAAAGCCCATGGCGCTTAAAATATACCAAGCTGACATTTGTCCGCAGTCTTCATTACCAATAATTCCATCAGGTTTTGAAGAATAAAACTCTTTTAAAATTTGGTCTACTAATTTTTGTGTTTTCCATGGCTGACCGGCATAATTATATAAATAAGCTACATGATGACTAGGTTCGTTACCATGTGCATACTGCCCAATCAATCCGGTAATATCTGAACTCGCATTTTCGCCTTCAATCTCTGAAGATGTTGTAAACAGCGTATCTAATTTTTCTGTAAAAGCTTCTTCTCCTCCATAAAGTTTGATCAATCCTTTTATATCATGCGGTACAAACCATGTCCATTGCCAGGCATTACCTTCAATATATTGAGATTTTTCATGACTTGAATATTTGGGATTAAAGGGTTTAACCCAGGTTCCATTTGCATTTTTTCCCCTCATAAATCCAGTTTCTTTATCAAAATAAAGTGTATAATTCTTAGCTCTTTCATTAAATATCTTATTTAACGAATCATTTTTAGCAAGTTTGGCAATTTCAGCAATACATCCATCATAATAAGCCATTTCCAATCCAAAAGAGACCGATTTAACGATCTTATCTGCCGGAATATGCTTTCCCTCATTTACATATTTGTTATATAAGGGCATCAATGCTTTTTTTCTTTCATTTTTCGTGTCAGCTACAAGTTCAGGCTTATAAGAAGCGCTGGTTAACGAGGCTGCCAATGCTAGTTTTTTATCAATTCCTGGGATCCCTTTGCTTAAAGCATCTGCAATATTTGCAACTGCAGGATAACCAACCATAGTCGCTGTATAATTAGATGCTAAAGGCCACATTGGTAAAATACCACCTTCCTTGTATTTTAATAGTAAATTATTCACCCAATCAGCAGATTTTTTCTCATCCAAAATAGTCATTAATGGATGTAAAGCTCTAAACGTATCCCATAAAGAATACACTGTATAATTGACTTGGTTACCTGTTGATTTTCGAATCATTTTATCCATTCCTCTATACCTTCCATCTACATCTTGGTAAATCATTGGTGCAATCATACTATGATACAATGCCGTATAAAAAATAACCAAATCATCCTTATTTTCTGTGGTTACTTTAATTTTTTGAAGTTCTTTAGCCCAAGCTTCTTTATTTTCTTTTCTAACATCATTAAAATCCCAATGATCTAGTTCTGCTTTCATATTTTTTTGAGCACCATCCGTATCAACAGGTGAGATACTTACTTTTACCAAAAGAGCATCATTATTTTTCAAAGTATTAAAATTCAATTTTGCATAAATATTTTTCCCTCGATAAATATTTGATCTGCTAACAGATTTTTCATCAACTATAACAGAATCAATTTTAAAAGGACTGGAAAACTCGGCATAAAAATAAACTTTGTGACTATTTGCCCATCCTTTAGAATGTTTTAAACCTCTAATAGTTTTATTACCAATAATTTCCAGTTCGTTATATACATTGCTATGCCCCCATGTACGTTGCAAAATATGACCAATATCTAGCAAGAGCTTTTTATCTGATTCGGTATCATACTGATATTTATGCATTCCTACTCTATTTGTAGCTGTTAACTCGGCTTTTATATCATAATTATTGAATTTAACTGAATAATAACCAACCTTTGCTTGTTCATCACTTTTATCAAATGTTGCAATAGGTTTACCCTTAATTTTCTCTGTATAAGGAAGTAAAAGTATATCTCCTAAATCACCAATACCTGTACCGCTTAAATGTGTATGTGAAAATCCGTAAATAGTATTGTCATCATAGTGATATCCACTGGATGCATCCCAGCCGTTTAATTTAGTATCAGGACTCAGTTGTAACATACCATGTGGCATCACCGGACCTGGAAAAGTATGGCCATGGAATCCGGTTCCAATAAATGGATCAACATATTGTAATAAGTCTATATCCTGTTTTTTAGAAACATTTTCTTTATTGGAACAACCAATTAAAAAGAACAAACTAACTAGTATAACTAAAGAATAAAGTATTTTTTTCAAAGTATATAAATTTAGGATGCTAAAATATAATATTCTAGCCTAATAATTTAGAGTTGAAGATATAATAATTAACTAAATTATCACTTTAATAAATTGAAAACGAAACGGTAAAAAAAATGCTAATCTATTAGGACACTTGGTTAAATCCCTATAGATCAGCATAAAATTATCACCTAAAACAGAATAACCCTATTCTAAATGTAGATTATATATTTTTAACAAGCCAGTCACCTACTTCACTTGTTTTATAAGCTTTTTGATCACCTGATAGATCTTCGGTCACAACTCCTTCTGCTAAAGATCTGTTTACAACATCTCTGATCACTTTTGCTTCTTCTTTTAATTGGAATGCATCTTCAAACATCATAGCCGCTGATAAGATCGTTGCCAAAGGATTCGCTATATCTTTACCTGCTGCCTGTGGGTAGGAACCATGAATTGGTTCATATAAATAATTTTCCTCTCCAACGGATGCTGATGGCATCAATCCCATAGAACCTGAAATTACAGATGCTTCATCTGTAAGGATATCCCCAAAAAGATTCTCTGTAATTAGCACATCATATGAATTAGGCCATTGTACCAATCGCATAGCTACTGCATCTACAAATTCATAACTAACTTCTACTTCAGGGTAATCTTTTTCCATATTTTGAACCGTTTCTCTCCATAAACGAGATGTTTCCAAAACATTAGCTTTATCAACACAACATAACTTCTTAGTTCTTGTCATTGCTAATTCAAAACCTTTTTTCGCTAACCTAGTAACTTCTTCTTTTGTGTAAACACAATTATCAAAAGCTGTATCTCCATTATCTTTCCTGCCTTTTTCACCAAAGTAAATCCCACCCGTCAATTCTCGTAAAAAAACCAAATCAGTTCCTTCAATTCTTTCTCTTTTTAAAGGTGAATTATCGATTAGTGAAGGAAAAGTAAAAGTGGGACGAATATTTGCAAATAAGCCTAATTTTTTACGCATTTTTAACAAACCTTGTTCTGGTCTTACTTTTGCTGTTGGATCATTATCAAACCTTGGGTGACCTATCGCACCGAAAAGTACAGCATCTGCTGCAACACATATTTCGTGAGTTTCGTCAGGATATGGTTCACCAACTGCATCAATTGCAGCTGCCCCTGTTAGAGCAGGTGTCCAGTTGATTGTATGATCAAATTTGTTTGCAACAGCGTCACAAACTTTTACTGCCTGATCAATTACTTCAGGTCCGATACCGTCTCCGGCCAATAGTGCTATGTTTAATTTCATGTTTATAAGTTTAAAATAAAAAGTTTAAAGTAAAAAACTAAATAGTATTGTTATACTTAAAATCTAATTTTTTTAAACTTTTTTATAAGTTATTTTAATTTTTAATCTTGAATTTTAAATTCTATATCATATTCAACATTTTTTGTGTTGCTACAATTGCTGAAACCGTTTGATCGGAATCTAAACCTCTGGTTTTAAATATTTTTTCTCCCTTTTTCCAGGTGATCACAGTTTCACATAATGCATCTGATGCAGAACCAGGAGGAATTCTTACAGTATAATCCGTAAGGATAGGTAATTCCAATCCTTTACTGCCATAAACTTTTTTCAATGCATTCATAAATGCATCAAACTGACCATCTCCCTGTGCATGTTCCTCAAATTTTTCATCTTCAATAGAAACAGAAAGTGTAGTTGACGGTCGTAAACCTTTGGAATGTGTTAATACATAAGAATCAACTTTGATCTTTTCTTCATACAAATTACTACTAAGAACATCGCTAATAATATATGGTAGATCATCTTGCGTAACTACCTCTTTTTTATCGCCTAATTCAATAATTCTTTGTGTAACTTTTAAAACATCTTCATTGCTTAAATGCAATCCTAGCTCTTCTAAATTCTTTTGAATATTTGCCTTTCCAGATGTTTTTCCAAGAGCATATTGACGTTTTCTGTCAAATCTTTCCGGCATTAGATCATTAAAGTATAAATTATGCTTACTATCTCCATCTGCATGTATACCAGCAGTTTGCGTAAATACATTTTCTCCTAATACAGGTTTATTAACAGGTATTCTAAACCCTGAAAAAGTCTCCACAAGTTTACTTACTGAGTAAAGTGCTTTTTCATTTACGGCAATCTCAACTTCGGGTAAAAAATCATTGATTACCGCAACAACACTTGCCATTGGAGCATTTCCCGCTCGCTCTCCCATTCCGTTAAGTGTTAGGTGGATTCCATCAACACCTGCTTTTATTGCTTCCAATACATTAGCCACACCAAGGTCATAATCATTATGTGCATGAAAATCAAGATGCATGTCTGGAAATTTATTTCTAATATCCAGTATATATTTACTGCTGTTACTTGGAGATAAAATACCTAAAGTATCAGGTAACAGTACTCTTTTTATATTTTGCGTAGATAAAAAGTTTAAAAAATCATATACATATTCAGGCGAATTAATCATTCCATTACTCCAATCTTCTAGATAAACATTGGTAATGATACCCTTTTGATTTGCTAAATCAATCACTTCGGCTATTTCTTCGAAATGTTGATCGGGCGTTTTCTTTAGCTGATGTGTTAGATGATTTAAGGAACCTTTGGTTAATAAATTTTGAACTTTAGCTCCAGTTTCCATCATCCATTTAATGGATAATCCTTTATCAACAAATGAAAGCACCTCAATTTTATCAATATAACTTTTTTTACTTGCCCAGTTACAAATATCTTTAACTGCTTGATATTCACCTTCTGAAACTCTAGTTGAAGCAATTTCAATTCGATCAACAATCAATTCATCTAGTAAAAGTTTGGCAATTGTTAACTTTTCGGATGCTGAAAAAGAAACTCCGCTGGTTTGTTCACCATCGCGAAGCGTAGTATCCATTATTTCAATCTTTTTTTTCATTGTCGAAATGCATTATGCTTTTTACAATTAGTTAAAATGGTCTTGATTTTGAAAATTCCTCTATATCACTTTGCATATTTTGCAAATAGTCAATATCATCAAAACCGTTAAGCATGTTATCCTTTTTATAGCCATTAATCTCAAAATTATCAGATTTGTTAGTTGCTAATAAGGTAACTTTCTGATTTTCAAGATCTACTTCAATTTCGGTATTTGGATCTTTTTCAATTGCATCAAAAATATCCTTAGCAAATGCTTCGCTTACCTGAACCGGTAATACTCCTACATTCAGACAGTTATTCTTAAAAATATCTGCAAAGAAACTTGAGATTACGCATCGAAATCCAAAATCATAAACTGCCCATGCAGCGTGTTCACGGGAAGAACCTGAGCCAAAATTCTTGCCTCCCAATAATATTTTGCCACTATATTTAGGATTATTTAAAACAAAATCTGTTTTAGAAGTTCCATCAGCATTATATCTCCAGTCTCTAAATAAATTATCTCCAAAACCTTTTCTTTCCGTAGCTTTTAAAAATCTTGCCGGAATGATCTGATCTGTATCTACATTTTCAATTGGTAGTGGATATGCTGTACTTTTTAATATTGTAAATTTATCGTATGCCATAATAAAATGAGATAAGCTTTAAGCTTATTCTTTTAATTTTAAATATAAATTATATAATTTTCTTTTATCTTGTTTATATCGTTTTCTAATTCTTTAAATATTTTATCTGGAAGATAAAATATTTAAAGAATTAGAGAATTTTCAATTTCATGTACTGAACCTAAAGCATTTCTCTTGGATCTGTAACTTCCCCGGTAACAGCTGCAGCTGCAGCCACCAACGGACTTGCTAATAATGTTCTTGATCCAGGACCTTGACGACCTTCAAAATTTCTGTTAGATGTGCTAACTGAATATTTTCCGGCAGGTACCTTATCATCATTCATTGCCAAACATGCAGAACAACCAGGTTGACGTAATTCAAATCCTGCTTCATTTAAAATATCCAACAAACCTTCTTCTTTGATCTGATCTTCCACAACATGTGAACCAGGTACTAACCATGCGGTTACATTTTCTGCTTTCTTCCTTCCTTTTACGATGGATGTAAAAGCTCTAAAATCTTCTATCCTACCATTGGTACAACTTCCTAAAAACACGTAATCTATCTTTTTACCAATCATATTATCCTCTTCAGAGAAATCCATATAATCCAATGATTTAATAAAAGTATCTTTTTGTTCGCTGGCGTTTTCAGCTGTGGGAACTTTTTGTGAAATACCAATTCCCATTCCGGGGTTTGTACCATAAGTAATCATTGGTTCAATATCTGAAGCATCAAAATTAATTACCTTGTCAAAAGTTGCTCCTTTATCTGTTTTTAGCGTTTTCCAGTATTCCATTGCTTTATTCCAGTCACCTTCTTTTGGAGTGAATTCTCTTCCTTGAATATAAGTAAAGGTTTTCTCATCAGGAGCAATGATACCGCCACGCGCTCCCATTTCAATACTAAGATTACAAACAGTCATTCTGCCTTCCATCGTCATTTTATCAAATACATCACCAGCATATTCAACAAAATAACCAGTTGCACCTGATGTTGTTAATTGAGATATGATGAAAAGTGCTACATCTTTTGGGGTGACACCTTTGCCCAATTCACCATTTACATTGATCTGCATTTTTTTTGGCTTAGGTTGCATGATGCACTGACTTGCCAGTACCATTTCAACTTCTGATGTACCAATACCAAAGGCAATAGCCCCAAAAGCTCCGTGCGTAGATGTATGTGAATCACCACAAACAATCGTGGCTCCAGGTAAAGTAATTCCATTTTCAGGCCCCACAATATGTACTACTCCATTTTTTCTATGACCAAGTCCCCAGTGTAAAACACCAAATTCTTTAGCATTATCTTTCAAAGCCTTTAACTGATTTGCAGATAAAGGATCTTCAACAGGTAAATGTTGATTGATGGTTGGTGTGTTGTGATCTGCTGTTGCAAATGTTTTGTTAGGATACATCACGCCTATTCCTCTGTTCTTAAGTCCTAAAAATGCAACCGGACTTGTCACTTCATGAACCAAATGACGATCAATAAAAAACACATCAGGTCCGTTTTCTACTTTCCTAACTACGTGGCTATCCCAAACTTTATCAAATAATGTCTTACTCATTTTATACTATTGTTTATTCAAATTTTAGCGATTGCAAATTTACTTTTCTTTGGGCTTAAATAGTTCATTTTTTTATAATTTTTACAATGTTCAAAATAAATATCCTTTAATAATTCAAATTCTAACTTCATGTACATAAAACTGAAATATAAATTACATTGCATAATATTCACCATATGCAGCATCTTTTTTAATATTTCATAAAATTCACAGATTATTTTAAATATAATTAGAACACTCTATTTAATAAAGGAAATAATTCCTATTGTTTAGTAGAAATTTATACAATCAAAATACGATTTATAAAAAATTTTATATTTGAATTTTGATAAATACTTATATTTACAAATTAATATAAAAAATACTTTTTATGAAACTAAAATACGCTCTGATCTTCTTTTTATTTCTAATTTCAAATGTGATTTTCTCACAAGGAAATAATGTTGATCCTAATTTGTTAGCCAAGGCAAAAAAAATCCACAATAGTGTTATTACCATTGACACACATGACGATATTAATATTAAGAATTTTACCAAAAAAAAGAATTACACCCAAGATCTAAATACACAGGTTAATATTCCGAAAATGAAAAAAGGAGGTTTGGATGTAAGTTGGTTTGTAGTTTATTCACATCAAGGTGAATTGAATGAATCAGGATATAAAAAGGCATATGATAAAGCAATTAGAAGTTTTAAGGTCATTCATAAATTATGTGAAGTATATGCACCAGATGAAATTGAATTAGCTCTTACCTCAACGGATGTAAAAAGGATACATGCTTCCGGTAAAAAAGTTGCAATGATTGGTGTTGAAAATGGTTATCCGATTGGAATGGATCTTAAAAAAATAAAAGAATTTTACAATCTTGGTGCTAGATACATGTCTCTGGCGCATCAGGGTCATAGCCAGTTAAGCGACTCAAATACAGGAGAAAAAGAAAATGTTTGGTTGCATAACGGTTTAAGCGATCTTGGAAAAAAAGCCGTCAAAGAAATGAACAGACTTGGAATGATGATTGATATATCCCATCCGTCAAAACAAGCATTTTTAGATATGATTAAGTTGAGTAAAACTCCGTTGGTTGCTTCTCATTCTTCTGCAAGAGCATTATGTGATCATAGTAGAGATTTGGATGATGAACAACTTTTATTATTGAAAAAGAATGGTGGAGTTGTTCAGGCAGTTGCATTTGCCGGTTATGTGAATATAGAAAAGAATAATGCTCATAGAGGAGCTCAAAGCAAAGTTTTAAATGATGCGGCAAGCAAGAATCATTTTCAAATTTTAGGCTGGACAGAAAGGCAAAAACTTAACGATACAGAATTAGATGTATACAATAAAAAACTGGGTCAAATCAAAAAAGAGGCTAGTCCTTTGCTAAAGAAAGCAGCTATTAAATTCCCTCCTGTTGATGTTGCTGATTTTGTAGATCATATTGATTATATAGTAAATTTAATTGGGATCAACCATGTGGGTATCAGTTCTGATTTTGATGGTGGCGGAGGAATAAAAGGATGGAATGACGCTTCCGAAACTTTTAATGTTACTTTAGAGTTGGTCAAAAGAGGATACACAAAAAATGAAATTGCCAAATTATGGGGATTGAATTTACTACGCGTATTGGATGATGTCCAAAAGTATGCAAAATCAAATAAATAATAATTAATTTTGAGGCCTGTAATAAAAGTCTATCTATGTCATCTTAAGCGTAGTCGAAACATATCTTGAATTGTATTTCAATAAAAGAGACTCCTTCCTCCACTACGGTCGGAATGACACAATCGAATCTCTTTTATTACTGCCTTATCCAAGTTTAACATAAACATAATACCAATGACCAATAATATTTTAGTTGAAAATCAATACAATAGAGATAATTTATTTAAAAAAGAGAATGTAAATTATCTTATCAGAATTCTTACAAGATTTGGAACTATTCCTAAGATCAATGGGATAGATATCATCACAAATAATGAACAATCAGATATCTTTAAGATTGTTCCAGGAGAATCTATTATCATTGGTTCTGATTATTTAGAAAAACCTGTGGTAGCTTTGATCTATATCAGATACGCTATTGAATGGCAAATATGGTATAAAGCATCCAATAAAGATAATTCTACCACTTCATTATGTGATTTGGCTGCATTGAGAGTTTCATTTATATTTTTTAACCTGCTTCCTAAAAAAGATAAGATAAAAATAGAAGACAGTAGTTTTGTATTGACAAATGCTATTAAAGATGGTTTATCAAACGACATTTCTGTTTTACAAACAAAAACAAAACTATTGAATAAACTTCAATCCTTTCATGGATTGACTTCAAAAGGCTTACAACTAAAAGATTCTTGGATATCTGTTGTGGAATATCTGGCAAGACCTACGGAAGATCTGTTAATGTCTGGCGGTGATCTGCGATTGAATATTGATGAAAATGATTTGTTAAATAAATATGGGTGCCGACCGTTCCCTAGACCCGCAGCATTTACATTTGCATCATCCACAGCAACCAGTGTTTCCAATTATGCTTTTGACAAAGCAGAAAAGGCACGAACTATACTCATCAACAGAAGTTTATCCAATACCATTGAGAAAGCAACACATGAATATTCTGAGTTATTAAAATCTAACCTTCGCAGTGCTTTAAGTATAAATAATGAATGTGAAATAATTTTCTCCCCGTCAGGAACAGATTCTTCTCTTCAAATAGCAGCCATGGCACAAATTATTTCTTCAAAAGAAATAACCCATGTTTTGGTTGGCTCTGAAGAAACAGGTAGTGGCGTGCCGGCTGCTTTAAAAGGATTACATTTTGAGAACAATACTGCATTAGGTATTCCAATTAAAAAAGGAAATCAAATTAATGGATTTAGAGATGTTGAAGTTGCACCAATTCCTTTTAGAGATGAAAATGGTTCCTTAAAATCATCTTCACAAATAGATATGGAAGTATTTGATGCTGTTTCTAAGGCTAATAAAACAGGTCGACACGTAGTTATTCACGCTATTGACCAATCAAAATTGGGTTATCAATCACCCAGCCCTGAATTGATTGAAAAAATAAATACAATTGAAAACCTGTCCTTGCAGATCATTGTTGATGGGGCACAATTGAGATTAGATATAAAAGACATCAATAATTACCTCAATAAAGGTTATATATTGATGGTTACTGGTAGCAAATATTTTACTGGACCTCCTTATGCAGGAGCATTGATCGTCCCAAAAAGTATAGGAGATGCTATTGAATCTGTAAATGCGATGTTGCCAGAAGGTTTAACCCAATATTTCAATCGCTATGACTGGCCTGCCAACTGGGAGTGTTCAAAACATTTATCTGATGGTTTTAATTACGGAACCTACATGCGTTGGAATGCTGCCATTGTTGAAATGAAAAGATATTTTAAAACCCCTATATTATATAGAAACTTAGGTATAGAAATGTTCTGTAATTTTGTGGAGGAATCTATCAAAGAATCACCAATTTTAGAGCAATTATATGAAGAACATTCTTCATCACTTACTTATACTTCTGATGAATTTGGTTTAAGAACTATCCGTACTATATTTCCGTTTTTTATTAAAAAAGACAATAAAATATTAGATGTTGATGATGTTAAAAAGCTTTATTTGATGTTAAATTCTAATATTTCTGATAGTTTTAAGGATGCTTCTATTGAAACGGTGAGACTGGCTGCTCAAAAATGTCATATCGGTCAGGCAGTAAATGTTAAGCATAAATTGAATAAACAAAGCGCAATTTTAAGAATTAGTTTAGGAGCCAGAGTGATATCTGATAGCTGGAAAGACAGAGATGTTAGTATGTTCTTTAGAAATATTGAAGAACAAATGAGTCAGGTTGCCGCGATCATCAGAAAAATTGAATTAATTATCAATCATCCTGATCTCATAAAATAGAAGCTTGATAAACCTTTTTTGTGATATTTAAATATTTATTTCCAGCTAAATTAACCACTATGTTATTGACTTTATAATTAATAGGATCTATAAAAATATTCATTTAGACACAACTTTTTATATATCTCTACGTTAAGTATATTGTTAATAGAAATATTAATAATTTAAAATTGCTAAAAAATTCCTCATCAAATGAAAAAGAATAAAATTACTTTTATTTATTAAGGAAAAATAGGGCTAACAAAAAAGGTTATAGCGAGAATGATCAATGCCTTGAGGGGGGCAGAAATCAAACCAAAAGACATTTTAGAAATGTTCAACTATTGAGTCTTGCTATAATTTTTTTTTCCATTTTATCACTTCTACCCTATTTTATATTCTATTTCTTCTAGAAATTGTAAAATAAAGCAATCTTTATACGACTCCATTTACAATCTATTTCTAATCATTTCATATTATTAAGGTTTATTAAACCAAATTCTTAACACTCATTTAAAGATTCGGTTTATTTATAAATTTATTATATTTGTAACTAATAATTAACCTTCTAAACAAAATATTATGAAAAAAATCACCCTATTTATTATTGCAATTTTATTTTTCAATGTAAGTTTTGCTCAGGATAGCCATATTAAGAGTGAAATTGAACTGACACAGGAAGCATTCGGTTATGAGAAAAAAGAAGTAATTACCGAATTTGTAGATCTTACCGGTGTAAACGCTAATGATTTCTGGACATTATATAATGAATATGAAGTTGCAAGAAAAAAAATAGGTAAAGAAAAAATGGATCTTTTATATCGATATACCACTCATAAAGGATCTGTTAGTCATACACAAGCCGATAACTTAATGAAAAGAGTAATTCCGTTAAGAAAGAGTTATGACAAATTAGTTGAAAAATACTATAATAAAATTAGAAAGGCTACTAATCCTTTAGTAGCTGCTCAATTCTACCAAATTGAACATTATATTGCTGATGGAATTAACTTTACCATTTTAGATATGGTTGATTTTATCCAAGACAAATAATAATTTTTTAAAACACAATATAGAATCCACATTAAAAATTATTAATGTGGATTCTATATTACTTAGAATTAAGAAAATAATGGGGAATTTTTAATTTAAAAATTTTCTATTATTTTTTTATTAAATTTGTAAAGCATAAATCATTAACCTTATAAATATATAGAATGAAAAAACTTAAATCATTAAACTTACTGATTGTCATTCTTATGGCTACTTCAGTATTCGCACAAAAAAAACCAAATATATTAGTTATTTGGGGAGATGATATTGGAATTTCTAATATCAGCCACAACAATCGTGGTATGATGGGTTACATAACTCCTAATATTGATCGAGTTGCCAAAGAAGGTCTTGCTTTTACAGATTATTATGCCCAACAAAGTTGTACTGCCGGTAGAGCTGCATTTATAAGTGGTAGTGTACCTGTACGATCTGGTATGACCAAAGTAGGGATGCCAGGTGCTAAAGAAGGTTGGCAAGAAAGTGATCTTACAATAGCAACTGTTTTAAAAAGTCAAGGCTATACTACAGGTCAGTTTGGGAAAAACCATCAAGGTGATCGTGATGAACATTTACCTACGAATCATGGGTTTGATGAATTTTTTGGTAATCTTTATCACCTAAATGCTGAAGAAGAGCCAGAAAATTTTGATTATCCAACCGGTATGGTTTTAAAAGATGGTTCCACATTTGAAGAAAAATATGGCCCAAGAGGAGTTATTCACTCTTATGCGGATGGTAAAATAGAAGATACCGGACCATTAACAAAAAAAAGAATGGAAACTATTGATGATGAATCTATTAAAGAGACTAAAAGATTTATCAGAGAAACTGTAAAATCTGGTAAGCCATTTTTTGTATGGTGGAATGGTACTCGTATGCACTTTAGAACACACGTTAAAGAGGAGCATCGTGGTATTTCTGGACAAGATGAGTATGGTGACGGTATGGTTGAACACGATTTACACGTAGGAGAATTACTTGATTTATTGGATGAATTAGGTATTGCAGATAATACAGTTGTTATGTATTCTACAGATAATGGAGTGCATTATAACACTTGGCCAGACGCTGGAACTACACCATTTCATGGTGAAAAAAACAGTTCTTGGGAAGGTGCTTACCGTGTTCCCGCATTTGTAAGATGGCCAGGTCACTTCCCTGCTGGCAAAACTTTAAACGGAATTGTTGCACATGAAGACTGGCTACCTACTTTTGCTGCTATTGCTGGCGAACCAAATATTGTTGCTAAGGTGAAAAAAGGAGTAAAATTGGGTGGAAGATCTTATAAAAATCACATCGATGGTGTAAACCAACTGGATTACTTAACGGGTGCAGTTAAAGAATCTTCAAGAGAAGGGTTTGTTTATGTGAATGATGCAGGACAAATTGCCGCTTTGCGATTTGGTGATTGGAAAGCAATGTTTCAAGTAAATAGAGCAGATCAATTACAAATTTGGTTAGAGCCTTTTATAGAATTAAGAGCTCCATATCTGTTCAATCTTCGAAGAGATCCGTTTGAAAAAGCATTAAAGGGGTCTAATACCTATTATGATTGGTATATAGATAGAGCTTATATTCTAATAGCAATTCAAGGCTATGCTTTTAATTTTTTAAGTACCTTTAAAGACTACCCACCTAGTCAAACAGCTGGTGATTGGAGTCTTACAAAAGTGGAAAAACAAATTGAAGAAATGATTATGAAAAGTAATTAATTTTTAAAGTATTAAAAACAAAAAAGCGGGCTCAACTGTCTGCTTTTTTTGTTTTTTACGAATATGAATAAAAAAAATAAAATTATGAGAAATTATGTAACGCTATTATTTTTAGGAGCTTTGCTTTTAATAGTTGGTTGTAAAAATAAAAAAGAACAATCCATTTCTAAACAAGATATAGTTATAGAAAAAACAGATCCTCTTCCTTCATGGAACGATGTAAATTCTAAAAACAACATCATAGCTTATGTTAACGATGTTAGCAATTCTAAAAGTGAAAATTTTATTCCAATTGCCGACAGAATTGCTACTTTTGATAATGATGGAAATTTATGGGCAGAACAACCTGCTTATTTTCAATTGTTCTTCGCCATTGATAGAGTAAAAGCAATGGCTATTGATCATCTTGAATGGAAAAATGAACAACCATTTAAAGCTGTGCTAGAAAATGATATGAAGGAATTAAAAAAACAAGGCGAACACGGATTGGTTCAACTAATAATGGCTACACATACTGGTAAAACAATTGAAGAGTTCGATGCCGATGTTAAAGGTTGGATTGCCACTGCCAAACATCCTACAAAAAATGTGACTTATGATAAGTTGGTATATCAGCCTATGTTAGAGCTGCTTCAATATTTGCGAGCAAACGATTTTAAAACCTATGTGGTTTCAGGAGGTGGTGTTGATTTTATGCGTGCTTTTGTATCTCCAATATATAATATCCCATCAGAGCAAATCATTGGTAGTAGAATAAAAACAAAATTTGAATACAATAATGGAGACCCAAAAATAGTGCACCTACCAGAATTAGATTTTAACAATGACAAAGAAGGGAAAGCATTAAACATTCAAAAAATTATAGGTAAAAAGCCTATCTTTTCTTCTGGTAATTCTGATGGAGATTTGCAAATGATGCAATGGACAGCTTCTAACAAACACAAAAGTTTTATGCTGTATGTTCATCATACAGATTCAATAAGAGAATGGGCTTATGACAGAGATTCACATATTGGTAAATTAGATAAAGGTTTGGATCAGGCAAAAAAAGATGGCTGGACAGTAATTGATATGGAAAAGGATTGGAAGGTTATTTATCCTTTTGAATTAAAGTAACATAGTTTTAGGAGTTTATCTCAACAATTATCTATTTCAAGAAAAAAATATCTGGAAGCAAAAAAAAACAATAAACACCTCTGAATCAAAGAATAACAAATGGTTAGACCCCACATCTACGGATTAGATTTATTAATTCTGATATGTTAGGCAAGTTTTAAATTTATCTAATTTTGATTAAAATATCGATCTATTTTTTCTAACAATAGCATTTCCGGATAAAACTGCCAGTCAAATGAAATGGACTGGTTAGCCAGATGAGAATGATGATCTTGATCTAAAATATAATTCTGTGGCTTCTCTAAAAGTCGAGTTTTACCGTAAACAATTTCGATTTTTTTTCTTACTAATCTAAACTCTTCAGGCAACTTATGAATTCTGTTTAAAGATTCTGTTTCTTCCTGTTTATTTTGTGCCAGATCATATGATCTTAAAGTCAGTAATGCGTTTGCAGTAAACAGCACCAGTTCATTTACCTGTTCATAAACTTCCAAAGTATATAAATTACGAATGACTTTTGACTTCATAAAGGTAATTTTTAAACGAATTTGCTCACAGTTTTCTTTTGTTTTAGTTGCCTGATCAAGTCGTTTTGCATGTTTTTTTGTCCATGATCCTTTCTTATCACTATTCGGAAGATCTATCAATCCTTTATCTAAAGCATCATCCATCTTTTTTAAATAATTACGCTTATTTCCATACAGTAAAGCATTTTTCCAAAAGCTTACAGGTTCTTCCAGTTGATCAATAAAAGCATATTGAGTGCCTGATAACGTACCGGAAAATTCTCTTTGTCGATAGGCAGATTTAATCTCATCTTTGCTTCTTTTATTACCCAACCAGGTGTATTCAGCAAAAGCTAAAATCCCTCTATTGTACAACTCAAAATGAGGTGAATCATCATCCCATAAAGTTAATAATAACCCGTTCAAACCATTGCTAATGGAGCTTTTTGAAAAAGCCATAATATTATCCATATTACTTTCATTCTGAGGCATTAAAACCCAACGGGTCTGCCCTGCTGTAGCTCCCATAACCTGCATTTCATTCTTACGGAACCATTCCATTGCCTTACCATTTCCAATTGCCTGTGACGAACTGTAATTCCATCTCATGTAAATACAGTTCTTCGGAAACTGATCTAGAAATTCCAATAAATTATGTTCATTCTTTTGCCATATTTTATCTACTTCTTTTTCGGTCAATTTTGTATTGAACATTGCCTTATATACTCCTGCCTGTTTTAAGGGCATATCATCCCAAAAAACCGGAATTCGGTTATGCTCTTCAGCGAATTTAGTCACCTTATTCAACCAGATTAATTGGAGTTCCAAAGGTGATTTTCCACTGTTCCGTCCGTTAGTATGCACTTCATCACCACCAATGTGCAAATATTTTCCATGTGGTGTGGCTTCAATCGCATCCAAATAAAGGTCAAACTGAACTTCATAGGTTTTAGGATCAAGCGGATTAAAGGCCCAGTCACTTTTTGGATCATCACGTAATTCTTTGTACTTATCATGTTTTAAAATAAAAGAAGCATGACCCAAACCCTGAATTAACGGGCTTATTTCAATATGCCTTTCTATAGCATAATTACTGATATTTTGCCATTCTTCTATACTCAATGCATCTTCCGAACCAACTTCTGGTTGTCTTTTATATTTTAATTTATCTTCCATCTCAACTAAAATGGCATTGATCTTATATTTTGCCAATTTGTCAATTAATTTGTAGTAGTAATCCGTTTTATCTATATGGTGTTTGATATCAAGATGAATTGCTCTGTACGGAAGTGAAGGGTAATCTTTAATTTCACATATTGGTAAAAAAACATTCTGTTCTTTAGCATCTTCCATAAGTTGTTCCAAAGTCATAAATGCGTAGAATAATCCCGCTTTATCTTTACCAATTATTCGGATTTGCTTATCTGTGATATCTAGTTTAAACCCCTGAGAAGGCAGGTTTTCTGAATGATCAATGTTGTAGATAATTTGTGCTTCTGACTGACCTTTAGATGTTCGAATAGATCTTAATAATTCTCCGGTTTTGGGAAGATCAATATTATTAGGTGTATAAACATATTGAATATCATCAAATTTTAAAGAACTAACTCCTTTTATATCAAAAGATTGAGGACTAGGCAATAATTTAAAATCTCCTGTGTCACTTTTTGAGGACTGAAAAGAAAGAAGGAATAAAAAACCGACTAAAATAATGTAGGGTAGAATTTTTTTCATGATTTGATATGAGTTATTATATATACTGCAATATAAAAATAACCTTAGAGATTACCTCTATTCTGATTCAAAATTTATTTAAAAAATAAGCTTATCTAATGCATTCACATTCAGTAAATAACCATCGTTAAAACGATGGCTTTGATTTTTAGATTAGATCTAAAAGGCCATAAAACTCATTTAGAGTCATGATCTTCTTGGTGTTTTATATACCATCTAATCCTACTGTACTAATTAACCCAACGGTTATTAAACGTACTTAATTCAAGTTATATATTAAATTTTCTGGTGATTAAAATATTTTCTTTCTTGATTTGTTTGCAGCATTAGCATGTGATTTTCTATATTATCTTTTAATTGTTTCTCATTTTTAGGAGATGGAGTATCAGATAAACTATATTTTAAATCACAATTAAGATATGGATCCTGATTTTTTTCCAGAGAATAGGGATGGTAAGTAAAAATCAGATCCGCCTACCCTTTATATAGGGAACTTCACATAAAAATATTGTGTGGTAAAAATAAACAGATAAAAATGTATTTTTAAATATTTGAAATTATTACATTTGAACTGCTTTAATATAGTTTGAAAATGACCGTTGAAAATATTAAAAAATACATAAATAAATATAAAAAGGAAGGCCTAAAGCTTTTTGTTACCTCTTCATTTCAAACCCACAGCATACCTTTATTGCACATCATCAGTCAAATTGATCATAAAATTCCTGTTTATTTTATCAATACCGGTTTTTTATTTCCGGAATCACTTGTTTATAGAGATCAAATTGTAAAACTGTTAGATTTAAATCTGATTAACATTAGTTCATCTGTATCAAGAATATACCAAAAGGATTGTCATGGAAAATTTTTATTTACTTCTGACCCAGATCGTTGCTGTTTTTTGAATAAAACACAACCTATGGAACCTGTACTTGCAGCAAATGATGTTTGGATAAATGGTATTAGAGCAGATCAAAATGCAAATAGAAAGAATATGCAAATTGAGCAAGAAGGAGCTTTTAATTGTAAACGCTTCCATCCTATTTTGGACTGGGATAATAAAATGATCTTTGACTATATCAAAAAATATAATTTGCCAAAACACCCACTGGAAAAAAAAGGATATTTAAGTATTGGTTGTGAACCGTGTACACAAAAATTCAGTGCCGAAAACGACAGATCCGGCAGATGGGTAGGATTAAATAAAACAGAATGTGGATTACATACGGATCTGGCAGGAAAATAGATATCAAGAGTAAAAATTTTAAACTTGTTAAAAATGAACATTTTAATCACCGGTGGAGCCGGATATATAGGAACTGAATTAGCTTATAAACTAGAGAAAAATCCTCAGGTAAAAGAAATAATTATCTATGATAATTTAAGTCGGGAAAATATCAATCTGTTTATAGGGCAATCCAAACTCAGCGATAAAATAAAGTTTATTCAAGGTGATATTTTAGACACGCGATTATTAAAACAATCCTTAAAAGACATAGATATTGTTTATCACTTGGCAGCCAAGGTAACTACACCTTTTTCCGATCAAAATGCTCATTTTTTTGAACAAGTAAACCATTGGGGTACAGCGGAATTAGTATATGCCATTGAAGAAAGTAATGTAAAACAGTTCATTTATACCAGTAGTGCTTCCGTTTACGGCGCTTCTTCACAGGAAGCTGGTGAAAATTCTACACCAAATCCAAAAACCTTTTATGGCATCTCAAAATTAAGAGGAGAAGATCATGTAAACAGATTAATGGCAAAAAATACAAAGACTTATATCATACGTTGCGGAAATATTTATGGGTATAGTAAAAGCATGCGATTTGATTCGGTAATCAATAAATTTATGTTTGATGCTAATTTTAAAAAAAGAATTTCTATAGAAGGTGATGGTGAACAATATAGATCTTTTATCCACATTGATAAAACTGCTAATATTTTAGCTAAACTTATTTTTAGTGATCTAAATCAGGGAATTTACGATCTTGTAGAAGATAATTTAACCATCAATCATATTGCCGATACATTCAAAACAATTTATCCTGAACTTGAAATGTTGTTTATCAATCAGCAATTGAAAATGCGTGAATTAAAAGTAAAACCTAATGAAAAGATCAATACATTAACAGA
The DNA here is from genome assembly GCA_016744615.1 of Flavobacteriaceae bacterium. Lineage (GTDB taxonomy): Bacteria > Bacteroidota > Bacteroidia > Flavobacteriales > Flavobacteriaceae > Lutimonas. The sequence continues at coordinate 22,306 of JADGEA010000002.1, read as the reverse complement.
TATCCCTACAAGGACATTATTGGAAGTATTAAACACTTTTAAGAAAGAGTTTAGTTTTTAAAATCTTTTATCATTCTCTAATTTTTCTGATCACTTATTCCAACATTTCTTCAAATAGATGTTTACTTTTTTGTTTTAACAACACTAAGTGCAAAAAGCAGCTATGTTTCAAAAATATATCCAAAACAAATCATTACCAACAGAGCAGTCTGAATGGTTGGTGAAATTCGACCCCCTGTTAAAACTAACACTAAATTATCAGGAAAATGATCTTGAGCAATTATTAGAAGATATTGCTCATGAGGCTTTTTTGAAAGGTTATAAAGAAATTTTAGATCTTTTTAAAGAAGTACGTTTTATTCCCAAATGAAGAATTTAAATTGATATTAAATCTTAATCCTCTATACTATTCATTAAAAAAAATCCTAATAAGGAAATTTTGCGTTTTTAATTTCAAATCACATCAAGAAGAAACTTTCCATATCATTTACTAAAACTCTTTTTAACCTTATTAAACACTGCAACAATAAGATAAGCGATCAATCCAACTACTAATCCCATAATAATTTCGGCAATCATTACGGGAAGTGCATAAAAGAAATCATGTACCTGAGGTATGTTATGTACATACATTCCTCCTCCTACCAACAGCATAGCAATAGTTCCTACTACTGCAAGTAATTTAATAAGTTTTGGCAAGGCCCAAACCAATCCTTTGCCGGTAACTACCATAGAATACTTAATAAACTTAGGCTTATTCCTGGCATTTTTAACTAGTTTATAACCCGTATCATCCATTCTAACCATCAATGCCACAATACCATAAACACCAATTGTAGCTACAATAGCTATAAGCGTTACCACTAATATTTGTATCATCAAAGGCTCCCCACTAACCGTTCCTAAGGCTATCATGATAATTTCAACAGATAGAATAAAATCGGTAATTATGGTTGATTTAACCTTAATTTTTTCAGCCTTAAGAATTTCTTCTTCGGTTTCAATTTCTACAATTTCATCATATCCTTCATCTTTATGAAAAAAAGTATGTATGATCTTTTCAACTCCTTCAAAACTCAAATATACACCTCCCAAAAGTAAAATAGGCACAATAAATTGTGGTGCAAAAGCTGTTAACAAAAAAGCAAAAGGAAGAATGATCAGCTTGTTTAAAAAAGAACCTTTTGTGATTGCCCATAGTACCGGTAACTCTCTTGAAGAGCGAAAACTGGATGCTTTTTCAGCTCCAACTGCTAAATCATCACCCAATACTCCGGCAGTTTTCTTGGCTGCTACCTTTGCCATGATAGAAACATCATCCATCAATGCTGCTATATCATCTAAAATTGCAAAAAATCCTGTCATTGGTTATCTTTTAGTTAAATTTAAACCGCTCTTTTTCACTTTACCCCTTATTCTTTTTATTTTACACTCACTCATGATGGTAAGGTTCATTCTTCAATATGGTAAAAGCCCTGTAAATTTGTTCAACAACAAATAGACGTATCATTTGATGGGAAAAGGTCATTTTAGATAAGGAAATCTTTCCTGAAGCTTTTTGGTATACTTTATCGGAAAAACCATAGGGACCACCAATTACCAAAACGATTTGTTTGATACCCGAATTCATTTTCTTTTGTAAAAACTTTGAAAACTCCATAGAACTGAATTCCTTTCCTTTTTCATCTAATAAAATGATTTGATCGGTTGAAGATATTTTTTTTAAGATCAAATCTCCTTCTTTTTCCTTTTGCTCCTTTTGAGATAGGTTTTTAACCTTCTTGAGATCCGGAATAAATTCAGTTTCAAATTTCATATAATGTTTTAATCTTTTTTCATAGGTAGCTATCAAAACCTGAAGGTTTTTATCATCTGTTTTTCCTATCGCTAAAAGTTTTATTTTCATTATGAATACAGGTTAAAAACAATCAATTGAATTTCAAAAATAAATCATTAATTATTTAAATTACACAAAAAAGCAATTTTTAATAAAATACTTTTTACTTTTGTTTTAAGCATTTATCTAAAATAGAAAGCTACATGATCAGTAAAGAACAATTTCAAAAAGAATTACAACTTATTATCAAAAACGGTATTCGAGAAGATATAGGTGAAGGAGATCACAGTTCATTGGCTTGTATTCCCGCTGACGCCATGGGACAGGCTAAACTTTTGGTTAAAGAAAAAGGGGTAATTGCCGGAATTGAATTTGCGAAAATGATATTTGCAGAGGTGGATAAAGATCTTAAAATAGAAACTTTTATCAATGATGGAGAAAAGGTAAAAGTAGGAGATGTTGTTTTTTTTATAACAGGCAGATCTCAATCAATATTGAAAGCAGAACGTTTGGTTTTAAATGCGATGCAGCGTATGAGTGCCATTGCAACCAAAACCAGGAAATTTGCTAAAGCACTAAAAGGAACCAAAACAAAAGTGTTAGATACACGTAAAACCACACCTGGAATTAGGGCTATTGAAAAATGGGCGGTAAAGATAGGTGGTGGAGAAAACCATCGTTTTGCATTGTATGATATGATCATGTTAAAAGATAACCATATCGATTTTGCAGGAGGTGTGGATATGGCTATTAAAAAAACTCAAACCTATTTAAAAGAAAATAATTTAGATCTGAAAATTATTGTGGAAGCCAGAAGTATGGAAGAAATTGAAAAAATAATAAAACATGATGGTATTCACAGAATTTTAATTGATAATTTTAATTATGAGAATACTGTAAAGGCCGTTCAATTGATTGGAGATATTTGTCAAACGGAATCTTCTGGTAATATAACTTTGCAAACAGCAAGAGCTTATGCAAACTGTGGCGTAGATTATATTTCTTCTGGAGCTTTAACACATTCTGTTAAAAACCTGGATTTAAGTCTAAAAGCAATGTAAAAGATCAATGCATGATCTTAAAAAGCAATTCCTTTAAAATATCTCCCTGAGCCATACCTGAAGCTCCAACTCCTTTACTTTTGAGATCTGCTTCGCGCAATAAAGATATTACCTGAGCAACTTTACGCATTGGATAATTTCTGGCTGCACTTTGATACTCATTTATAAAATACGGGTTGATCTTTAAAGATTTGGCAACATTGATCCTTCCTTTGTCTTTTAAACCATGATACATCAACAATTGTGTAAAAAAACTGTTTAGTAAAGAAACAGTCATCACCATGGGATTACTTTTCGGGTTTTGCGTGAAATAATTTGCTATCTGATTTACTTTTACCACTTGCTTCTCTCCTACTGCTTTTCGCAATTCAAAATTATTAAAATCTTTACTGATCCCAATATTTTCTTCAATATGAGATGCTGTTATGGTAGTCCCTTTTGGTAAAATCAGTGCTAATTTTTCTAATTCATTATCAATTTTTGATAGACTCGTTCCTAAAAACTCAAGTAGCATGATACTCGCTTTTGGTTCAATTCCGTACCCTTTTGTTTTTAAAGTAGAAGTAATCCACTCACCCACCTGATTTTCGTATAATTTTTTACTTTCAAATAAACATCCTGTCTTTGAAATGACCTTTGATAATTTTTTGCGTTTATCTAACGTTTTATATTTATAACAAAACACCAACACTGTTGTTGGTTGCGGATCATTTGCATAGGCAACCAGATTTTCAATACTTCTTGATAGACCTTGAGCTTCTTTTACAATAACTACCTGCTTTTCAGCCATCATCGGAAATCTTTTCGCATTAGCTACGATATCATCAATAGTAACGTCTCTTCCATACAATACCATTTGATTAAATCCTTTTTCTTCTTCGCTAAGGATATTATTTTCAATATAATCAGATATTTTATCAATATAATAGGCCTCTTCGCCCATTAAAAAATAAATAGGTTTTGTATTGCCTGTTTTGATTTCATCAACAATTTGCTTTATTCTGTTCATGCACTAAAAAATATCCGCTTAAGCGAATTTATTATAATTAAATGATACATTTGGAAAATGAAAATCGATTCAAAAGTGATGATAAAGTTAAATCTTCCTTCCTTTTCCTTCAAGTTCAAAAGTATGGAAAATAAGCTTTATATCTTTGATATGCTTCGAAAAAAATATGTAGTTCTCACTCCTGAAGAATGGGTTAGGCAAAACTTTATTCGGTATTTGATTAAAAATAAAAAATATCCAAAATCTATTATTGCAATTGAAAAACAGTTAAAAATCAACAATACAACCAAAAGAACTGATATTTTACTCTTTGATAAAAATGGAAATCCAGATATTATTGTAGAATGCAAAGCGCCATCCATAAAGATCAATCAGGAAACATTTGATCAGATAGCAAGATATAACCTGAAATTAAATGCCAATTTTTTAATTGTTACCAATGGACTACAGCATTTTTACTGCAAAATTGATCATCAATTAGAGAAGTATCATTTTTTGAAGGATATCCCTGATTATGACAAATAAAAATAAAATTATAGCTTAAACCAAGCTAATTATTTTAAGTTTGCAAACTTAATTTCAATCCTTTAAAACTATTTTGAAAGTAGCTGTCGTAATTTTAAATTGGAACGGTAAAACTTTACTTGAAAAATTTCTTCCTTCTGTAGTAAAATACAGTATGGACGAGGCTGAAATTTATATTGCAGACAATAATTCAACGGATGATTCTATTAGTTTTATAAAGCATAATTATCCTGAAATAAAGATCGTTCAAAATAAAAAGAATGGTGGTTATGCTAAAGGCTACAACGATGCTCTACAGCATATAGATGCGGATATCTATGCATTGATAAATTCAGATATTGAAGTTGTTTATGGTTGGCTTACTCCTGTTATTGATCAATTCAAAAATAACCCAAAAACAGTAGCAATTCAACCCAAATTGTTAGATTTTAAAGACAAATCTAAATTTGAATATGCAGGAGCAGCTGGTGGATTTGTTGACTTTATGGGATATCCTTATTGTAAAGGGAGAATTTTTATGGATCTGGAAACCGATCAAAATCAGTACAATGATTCCTATGATATCTTTTGGGCAACCGGAGCATGTTTCTTTATCCGTTCAGAAATTTATCACAAGTTAAATGGGTTTGATGAAGATTACTTTGCACATCAGGAAGAAATTGATCTTTGCTGGAGAATTCAAAACGAAGGTTATAAAATTCAATACGTTGGAGCTTCAACAGTATATCATGTTGGTGGTGCTACTTTAAAAGAAAGCAATCCGCACAAAACCTTTTTAAACTTTAGAAATAGTTTGTTTACCATTGCTAAAAATGTACCCAAAAGATTTGTATTTTTTGTAGTCTTTTTTAGATTGATTCTAGATGGGATAGCCGGTATAAAATTCATGTTTGAATTGAGACCTATTCATACCTGGTCTATTATTAGAGCACACTTTAGTTTTTATGCCAATTTACCTAAAATGCTTAGAAAAAGAAAACATATCTCCTTTAAACAAACAAAATATTTTCATGCTTTTAGTATTGTATGGCAACATTTTATTTTGCGAAAAAATAAGTTTACAGAATTAAACTAATTTTTATTTCCTACTTTTTTAAACTACATTTGAATAAGCATATCATTAAATTACAATTGCTTATCAAATTGCCTATGTTAAAAACCTTTCTTTATTTTAATCGATTTTTAAAAATACTATACTTTTTTCTTGTCTTGATAATTATTTCTGGATGTGGTAAGTCAAAGAGTACAAGTTTGGCTTCAGAACCAAATATCACATCCGTTGAACGAATTAATTACGATCTAAAAGAGATTAAAAAAGCAGGTGTTTTAAGGGCTATTACCATATTTTCTCCAACAGGGTATTTTTTATATAAAGGACAACCTATGGGCTTTGAATATGAAATGTTACAAATATTGGCTAAAAACATTGGCGTAGATCTTGAAATTGTATTGGCTAAAAATGTAGATTCAGTGATCACCATGTTAAATCGTGGTGATGGAGATATTATTGCCATGGGTTATACGATTATGGGAAAAAGAAAGGAAGAAATAAGTTTTACAGAGCCATATTTAATTACACATCAAACTTTAGTTCAAAAAAAACCAAATAACTGGAGGAAGATATCAAATGATAACATCAAAAAAAAACTGGCTACTGATATTGTAGATCTTATACACGATACTGTATCTGTAAGAAAAAATACTTCCTATTATGACAGACTTTCAAAATTATCAAATGAATTGGGTGATACAATCTATATCAAGGTTATACCCGGAGAAATTACAGATGAAGAGACCATAAAAATGGTTGCTGATGGAAAGATAAAATATACGGTTATCGATAATAATATTGCTGAAATACACAAAGCCTATTATCCTGATATTGATATCAATACGCAAATTAGTCTATCACAAAGAATTGCATGGGCAGTAAGAAAAAATTCACCCCAATTACTTGCTGTCATGAATGAGAAACTAAATTCTTTAAAGAAAACTGCGACATACAATATCATATATAATAAATATTTTAAAAACAGGAAACAATTCAGTAAAAGATTAGATAGTGAATACTATACTGAGTCTACAGGTAAAATTAGTAAATATGATGATTTGGTAAAAAAATACACCAGAGATATGGGTTGGGATTGGCGATTGGTTAAAGCCTTAATTTATCAGGAATCAAAATTTAATATAAATGGTAAATCATGGGCAGGTGCATCAGGATTAATGCAATTGATGCCTGCAACTGCAAAAGGACTGGGTGTAACAGATGTACACGATCCTGAACAAAATATTAAAGCAGGTATCACATACTTAAAAAGGATGTATGAAAACTGGAATAAGATACCTGATTCTATTCAACGAATTAAATTTTCAATAGCATCATTTAATGCAGGTTACGGGCATGTACAAGATGCACAAAAACTCACTAAAAAATACAATGGTAATGAATTAGTGTGGGACAATAGTGTAGATTATTATATATTGAATCTGTCCAAATCTAAATATTATAATGATCCGGTTGTAAAACATGGCTATGTTAGAGGAAGTGAACCATATAATTATATAATTGAAATATTTAATCGATATCAGCATTATAAAGAATTTGCTGAAAATTAATAGAAAAGAATTAAACAATGACAATCTTTTATTTTTTAGACCTGCTTGGAACTGCAGCTTTTGCAATATCAGGTGCTTTATTTGCCATGAATAAAAAGATGGATCCGTTTGGGGTATTCATTATTGCTTTTGTAACAGCGGTTGGAGGCGGAACTTTAAGAGATATGCTTATTGATAGAAATCCGGTTGCCTGGATGGGTGATCTCACATATGTATATGTAATTTTTATAGCCGTTATATTTGCAATTATATTAAGAAAAAAGATTTCTTACCTAAGCAAATCCCTTTTTTTGTTTGACACTATTGGCTTGGGAATTTTTACTATTATCGGAACAGAAATTGGTGTACAAAGTAATCTTCACCCTATAATATCTGTTTCTTTAGGAATGTTAACTGCTACATTTGGAGGCGTGATAAGAGATACCTTGAGCAATGAGATTCCGTTGATATTTCATAAAGAGATCTATGCAACCGCTTGTATTGTTGGCTCTGTAACTTATTTACTATTAAATCAATTACAAATAAACCAGGATCTTATTTACATTATTACAACTTTAATGGTTATAGCAGTACGATTGATTGCTGTTAAATTCAAGTTAAAATTACCTACATTTTATAGTAAACCTTAATTTGATAATATAGAATTTATTTAAATATTTAAACAGCTCTAATACAGTATTTTATATATGATTAAGATATTAGAAACTTCAAGATTACTTTTAAGAGAGTTTGAATCACATGATGCCCAAAAAATGTGGGAATTAAATAATGATTATGATGTAATTAAATATACTGGTGACTTCTCATTTACCTCTGTAGACCAAGCAAAATTATTTTTAGAAAATTATACCGATTATCATAGAAATGGTTATGGAAGATGGGTTGTAATTCTTAAAAACACAAATGAATTTATTGGTTGGTGTGGACTTAAATTAAATAAAGATTCAACAATAGATATTGGGTTTAGATTCTTTAAAAAATGCTGGAATAAAGGATATGCCACTGAATCTGCAACAGCCTGTTTACAATATGGTTTTAACCATTTAAAACTTGCAGAAATAATCGGAAGAGCTTCCATTCATAATAATTCCTCAATAAAAGTTTTAGAAAAGATTCATATGAAATACTGGAAAACAGAAATATTCTCTAATCTGGGTAATTCTGTTTTTTATAAGTTAAACAATAATGATTACTCGAACGAAAATTGAAGATAAAAAAACATTTCCAAATCCTATTTTCTTTTAACGAAATCGATTAAAATTTTTAGAAGCTAAAGCGAAATACACTAAAGTGCATAGTTTTAACTACTTTTGAAACCTATAAAATTCCTCCATTGAAAACCAAAGAAGAAAAAGCAGAAATTGAAAAGAAGATCCTTCAGGAAATTGAAGCTACAGAAAGATCTATTATTGAATTAAGGGAATTAACAAAACCTATTGCTCCTGATTGTGCTATAGGAAGGATTAGCCGAATGGATGCCATCAATAATAAAACTATAAATGAACAGGCTCTCAGAAAAGCTGAAAACAAATTGAAAGGTTTAAATATTACTTTGCAAAACATTGATAGTCCGGATTTTGGTTTATGCGCAAGGTGTAAAAATGAAATTCCGCTGGGTAGGATATTTTTAATGCCTCACAGCCGGTTTTGTGTACATTGTGCTGGTTAAATTACAAGATATGCTTTATTTAAAAAAATCTTTACCCATTAAAATAACAGTAGAACCATTATGTTACCCTTTGTATTAACCTAACACTAATGAATTTAGCTATATAAAATAAATTCTTCTTCCTGAAAAATCAACCCTTTTTTAAATAATTATTCTGTTCTTCTATTAGCTTTTCAATATTTGACAATAACTGAATATTTTTAGGTGTTTCTACTTCTTTATCTTCTACATCCTCAGCTTTTCTTCTAAAATGGTTCATCCCTTTTACAATAACAAAAATTGTAAGAGCTATGATCATAAAATCTATCAAAGACTCTATCAATTCACCATAACCAATAGCTATTTCTGCAATTTTATCTGATCCTTCACGAAGAATTAATTTCTTATCTGACAATACTACTTCATCTGTAAGTAAAGATAACGGTGGCATTATCACTTTCTTTACAATTACATTTACCACCCTGTTAAAGGCAGTGCCAATAATGACACCTATGGCCATATCTATCATATTTCCTTTTAAGGCAAAGTCTTTAAATTCCTGATAAAAAATTTTCATGGTCTATTGAAATCAATTGGTTATTCTTATTTGTTTGATATATTTCATTACAAAGTTGCCAAAATTAGCCAAAAAGCACCAAATGACAATCCATTAATATTATATTTTGTTTAACAAATGATGATAAAATATCAATTATGAATATTCTATATTTGCAAAAATTTTATTTAATTAAAACTAAAATCCTAAAAAATATTTAAGGATAAAAAAATTATGAAAAAAATACTTATCGTATTGTTAACAACAATCACATTATTCTCATGTAAAGAAGAAGCACCAAAAGATTATGTTACTTTACATGGAAAAATCAGCAATCCTGATGCTAAAACAATTGCAATAATGGGACGTAGTTTCAAAAAGGAAATTAAGATTAATGAGGATGGAACATTTAAAGACACATTAAAAGTATCTAATGGGTTTCATGGATTTATTTTTAACGAAAAAAAATCAACTCTTTATTTAAAGAATGGTTTTGATCTGACACTAAACTTTGATACCAAAGATTTCCCAAAATCAATTAGTTATGATGGTAATGGTTCAACAACAAATGAATATCTAACGAAAAAAATGGCTTATTTCTCAGATAATCAACTGATGAACCCTGAATCATTAATGTCTTTACCAAAAGAAGAATTTGATGTGAAAATGGGAGAAATAAAAAGTGATTTTGATGATATGCTAAAAAATGCAAATGATATTGATCCTGATTTTCTTGAAAAAGAAAAAGAATCCAATAAGAAATTTATGGATTATTATATCAACGGTTATGCTGCTCAAGCTACCTATACTGACAAAATAAAAAAAGGTGGAGATTCTCCAAAATTTAATTATCCAGACATAAACGGTAAAAATGTTTCATTAGATGATCTAAAAGGAAAATATGTTTATGTAGATGTTTGGGCTACCTGGTGTGGACCATGTAAACGCGAAATTCCATTTTTGAAAAAATTAGATCAGGAATTCAAGGGTAAGGATATTGCAATTGTGAGCATGTCTATTGATAAAATGGAAGATAAAGATAAATGGTTAAAAATGGTAAAAGATGAGAATCTTGGAGGCATTCAAATCATGGCAGACAAGGATTGGAATTCAGATTTTGTTAAGGCGTATAATATTCGTGGTATTCCTCGTTTTATTTTAATCGATAAGGAAGGAAAAATATTGAATGATAATGCTCCTCGCCCATCCAATCCAAATTTGAAAGAACTTTTTAATAGTTTAGATATCTAGATCTTTTTTATAAAGTACTTTTACTTGTCTGATCTAACCAATATAATATCCTCCCATTTTAGGGGATACAATAAAATCCTTCATTATAACAAATGAAGGATTTTTGTTTAATAGAAAAAGAAGTTGCCTTAGATCAACAAACAGGTTAAAAAGAGAATTACCATACCGTCAAATAATTTATGTTGATAATCTTTACTTTTATTCTCAATAATATGATATAGTTGTATTGCATATTCCAAAGATTCTTTGTTTCCTGTACTACGATAATATTCAAGTAAAAATCACACCTTCTGAGAAAGTGGCTTTGAAAAGTCCCTAAAAGGGGCAACGAGCAACTAACATCTTTTAAACAAATGCTAATAACATAATGAATCAAAAATATCAACAAAATTCAGGCAAAGCCGTCAGTACATGACCACCAACTAAGCAGGTGGTTTTTTAAGTTGATATAAAGCGTAAATTCCATGAAATTGTCCTGTGCGATGGCAATATTTTCGATAAAAGTACTTAATACAAATGCTAAAATAAATGTATTTTTTTGCACATAAAAAGATATCACACTAATAACAAGCTGTAAAACAATCAAATACTTATAAATATTATAAATTCGTTTTAATCGAAATAATTCCCCGATGCTTGCGTCGGGTGTAGCGTAAAGATAATTATTTTTGTGGTATGAGTGAACATATTCATAAAAGTCATAATAAGAGTTTGTTATTATACCATTTGGTTTGCCCGATTAAATATAGGCGAAGTGTTTTAACAGATGAAGTATCTAAAATATTGCAAGAAATCTGTTTAGGTATATCTTCTCAATATGAGATTCATTTTCTAGAAATAGGATGTGATGAGAATTATGTTCATTTTCTGATACAAAGTGTTCCATTGCTGTCACCCAAGAAGATAGTTAACACGGTAAAGAGTTTGACAGCACGAGAAATTTTCAGGTTACACCCAGAGGTTAAGCAATATTTGTGGGGAGGAAAATTTTGGACTTCTGGTTATTATATCAATACAGTTGGTCAGTATGCTAATGAAGAAGTGATTAAGAAATATTTAAAAAATCAAGGTAGAGTAGATGAATATAGAAAGATTCACAAATCACAACTAAAGTTGTTTTGATACCTCGTACCCTTGGGGCGAGGTAGTTCATTCAAAAAAAAAATCAGCACAACTGCTGATTTTTCTATATAAATAATAATTTAATTAATTATTCCCTAAAATAATTGGCATTCCATCTTTTCCACTACCAATAATCACCATTTGAGTTTGGTGACTGTGTTGGTCTAATTGTAATAATTCTATCAAAATAATTTAGCGATACCGATACCAAAAGTAAAACTATTATAGGCATCAATATTTATATCATAAGCGGTCACCCCAAATATTTCCCAATCATTGGGAATATGAAAAGGAAATTCTACTCCAAACCTAATCAATCCAAAATTTTCATGTTTTGAAAACTCCATTCCTCCTCCTGCTAAAAAAGCAATATGTCTAAAAGGTTTATAAGTTATCATAATTGCCGAAGCAATAGGATGACTTCTTTTAATTCCAGGAATTTCTGGTTCTTCATTCTTTTTTAGAACACTATTTTCATGATACTTCTCTGTTTTAGTGTCTTCAACAATGAATTCTTCAACAATAATATCATTGTGCAAACCTATTGCCCATTTTTCATTAAAACTATAATTGTAATTGATTCCAAATGATGGTAAAGCAATCCAATTATCTCCTGTATCATTTTTAATGCCCGACCGAATATGTGTATGGCTAATCACTGCACTTATAGCATGTTTTTTATGATGCCCTTCGTGATGAGCATCTTCAAATATTTCATTTACTTTTTTATCTGTAGCATAAGAATCATGCTCTTGTGAAAAAGAAAAGTTACAGCTAAACAAAATAAATAATACTATTAAAAATAAAATACGATTCTTCATAAGATTTGATATAGTTTATACTAAAATACAAATATAATTTATTACTTTTTAAAGTATTTTTTAAAATAATAGTTATCCAATAGAGCGATAATCTCAAAATAACCCTTTTCAATAAGCTTTGGTTCTAAATGCTTTAAGTAAATCTTCTGTACTTATGGTACCAAAATGTATGGCTGGTTTAAAATAGTTATAATTGTCAAAAGCCATGATTGTTGATCTGGTGGTAGTTCTAATATTTAATTGTTTAAGGTTTTCAATAATTCTGCTTTTGATACTCCATCCTGTGCGATGGCAATATTTTCGATAAAAGCACTTAATACAAATGCTAAAATAAATGTAATTTTTTTGCGCAAAAAAAAGACACCACACTAATAACAAGCTGTAAAACAATCAAATACTTATAAATGTTATAAATTCGTTTTAATCAAAAAAAAATCAGCACAACTGCTGATTTTTCTATATAAATAATAATAATTTAATTAATTATCCCCTAAAATAATTGGCATTCCATCTTTTCCACTACCAATAATAACAACTTTTGCATTAGGAGATTCTGCTAATCTTAAAGTAGCCTCAATACCTTTATCTTGCAATATTTTATCAGTTAATGATGCACTTAAAATCTTGTTTGCATCTGCTTTACCTTGTGCTTCAATAATTTGTTTTTGTGCTTCTTTTTGAGCAGTTATTAGCCTAAATTCATATTCTAATGATTGTTGCTCTTGATCTAATTTTCTTTCAATTGCATCTTTTATTGCTGCTGGTAGAGTAACATCTCTAACCAAGACATCATTTAATTGAATATACTGGTCAGACACAATTTTCTTTGTCTCATCAAAAATCTCTTCCTGAATCGCATCTCTTTTTGAAGAGTAAATTTGTTCTGGGGTATATCTTCCCACTACTGATCTGGTTGCAGATCTAATTGCTGGTTTTAAAACTCTGTCTAAATAATTTTGACCTTTGGTTTGGTGTAAAAGACCTAATTTTTCTTGTTCTGGTTGATACCAGGCTGTTGCCTCTAAGCGAATATCTAAACCGTTTGAAGATAATACTTGCATTTTTTCTGTAAGCTCCTGTTGTCTAACTTCATAAACAATAACAGTATTCCAGGGTGCCACCAAATGAAAACCTTCACCTAATGGTGGTTGATCCGTAACTACCCCTCCTCCAAAACGTTTCCATAAAACTCCTGCTTCACCGGAATCTATGGTTACTGTTGATTTTGAAATAAATATAATTGCTAAAATCCCTATGAAAACTAAGGGTAAAACCCCTTTCGGGAATTGTAATTGTGGTTGTTGTGCCATATCAAATTATTTAAAGATTAAAATCTGTTTATTTTGAAAACATTTATACCAAACCTCTGTATTTTCGGATAAACCATTCAAGCGACAAAGATACGATAATTAAACCTAAAAGCCACTTCCAACCAATTAAAGAGTCCGTACTTTTCACTTGCTTTTGTGTGCTCACAAAATTCTTGTTTTGAACCAAAAACTTAATTAAATTGTCAGTTTGATTAGGGAAAAAACTATCTCCATCAGAATTTTTAGAGATTAATTTTAGATTGCTTGTATTCGCATAACTTAGTTCTTGCTCTACCGAAAATTCACCAATTGTAAAAGAACCATTTGCCTGATTTCCATTATTAAGGTCCTTTACCTTAAATTCATAAACTCCACTTTTCAAATTAGAAACAGTAGCTTCATAGTCTAAACCAGTCAAAACAAAAGATTTGCTTTCACCAACACTCTTAATAGTTAACTCTAAAGCTGCATTTCTATCAAAATTAAAATTACTATCATAGATCTTTGCCTTGATCTTTACCTGCTCATTGGCATGATAAAATACTTCATAATCTAATTCAATGGGAACTTTTTTGCTATGAATAGATAAATACTGAATAATGCTATTGATAAATTGGTCAAAAGGAACAAATGATTTGTTGATCGCATAGTAGGCACTTCTCCACTTCCAAATATTCTCACCAAAAAGAATAGCTTTTCTATCGTTTTCACTCGAATAAACTGCTAACATTGGAGTAATCATTTCAATACCATTTACACTATTGTACAGGATGGTTTGTACTGAAGATGAAAAAATCACATTTCCAAATAGATTTTCTAAAGGAGGGAACTCAGAAAATCCAATATCTTCCAAATAAAAAGTGCTGAATTTTGTGTCAAAATCAGAAAAATATTTTTCAGTAGTCTGTACAATATTGCCTTTAAAATCACTTTGGATATTATTTAGGAAATTCCAGTCTGTTTGAGTGCCTGTAATAGTGAAATAATTTTTATTTGATTCTGAAATTTCTGTAAAAACACCTTGAAACTTAATATTTGGTTGGTATAAAATATATACATCTATATCCTTCTGATCTAATTGTGATGCATTTAGATCAATCAGATGTACCTTCCTTTGTTTATTGGTTTCTATACTTCTTTTTAACATGCCAATATCTGGATGCAATATATCGTAAACCAATCCAATTTTAGATTGTTCATCAATAACTTCAACCCCAAAAATATTGGTGTTATTAATTATATTGCGTTCCTTATTAAAAGGAATGATACTTGAAGTGTACAAATGTTTACCAATTTTTTCAGATGGCAATTTAAATGTGATATGTTCATTATTCTTATTATTTGATAATAAAACATTTTTACTGAAAACAACTTTATTATTTTTTCTTACAATGAATTTAGTTTTTATTTCCTCATTACCCGTATAATGAATAAAAACTTCTACCGGGAAGTTATTATTCAAATAAGAGAATGAATTTACATTAATCCTATCTATTTTCAGATCAGAAGGTTGTACCGTATCCCCTATGATCATAGAAAATATCGGCTGTTCTGATCTATAATATTTATATGTATTTCCATAAGTTTGATTGCCGTCACTTATCAAAACAACTGGAGCCGTTTCTTTTCTAAACAAGGAATTTAACCCAACTAAGGCATCATAAATATTTGTCTTATTTTCATCAAAAATTAAATTTAAATTACTTCTCAAACTAGATCCAAATGAAAAAGCTGAAATTCGAAATTTTTTATTTAGGTCTTTATCACTTATCAGTTCATCTGATAAAGATCTTACTATAGAATCCTGTTTATTCAATAAAATGGATTCAGAATTATCTACGGCAATGATCAATTCCGGTTTAACCGTTAAATATTTTTTTCTAATTATTTTGGGATTGATCAATAAAATAAAAAGTGAGAGTAATGTAATCCATCGGAGAAATGCCAATATATTCCGACTAGTATAATTTTTACTTTTCCAAAAATATTGAAAATAAACTACCAGAAAAGATAACAGAAATGCTATAAAAATATAAATAATTGTAGCTGTATTCATTGCATCAGACTTTAAAGCAAATGCTTTATTAATTTAAAAAACTCTCATTGTTGTTTAATAAATGAGAGCTCTTTTCAATTTATAAAAAATTCTCACTTACGTGAGAATAATATGTAATTCACTATGTTAGCATTCCACCGTCAACACTCAATGTTTGGCCGGTAATATAAGATGACATATCAGACGCTAAAAACACACAGGCATCTGCGATATCTTTTGGAGTACCTCCTCTTCTAAGTGGAACACCTTTTCTCCATTCATCTACGGTTTTTGAATCTAATTTATCTGTCATTTCAGTTTCAATAAAGCCCGGAGCAATCGCATTACAACGAATATTACGTGAGCCTAATTCCAATGCTACAGATTTTGTAAATCCTAAAATACCCGCTTTTGAAGCTGCATAATTTGCTTGCCCGGCATTACCTTTCAAACCAACTACTGAACTCATATTAATAATGGAGCCTGCTTTTTGCTTCATCATTGGCCGGATCACAGCCTTGGTTAAATTAAAAACTGACTTCAAATTCACTTCAATCACTTTATCAAAATCATCTTCTGAAATTCGCATAAGTAAATTATCTTTGGTAATACCAGCATTATTTATCAAAATATCGATACTTCCAAACTCATCCAAAACATTTTTTGCCAGCTCCTGAGCAGCATCAAAATCTGCTGCATTTGATTGATATCCTATAGCTTTAATTCCAAAAGCTTCTAATTCTTTTTCTAATGCCTTAGCTGCTTCTGCTGAAGCATTATATGTAAAGGCAACATTTGCACCTTGCTTAGCAAATTCAATGGCAATACCTCTACCTATTCCACGTGATGCACCAGTTATTAAAGCTGTTTTATTCTGGAGTAATTTCATTTAGTAAAATTTATTTTAGTATTCAAAGATAATCATTTTAACAAATGATTATTTATTTATTAGTATAATCTTAAAATTAGGTTATTACAATAACTGCCTTAAAAAAATATTTTTCTGTTACTTATTGTTTTACTTCTGTATCTTTATAATTAAACAGGTAATCTATCTCAAGTTCCTGAAACTTACCAAGTTTTTTAAGTGTTTTCATGTCCATATCTTTTTTATTTCCGATAACCAGAGCTGTATATTTTCCACCTTTTATATTTTCATTAAAAAAATCTTTAAGATCATTCATGGTCATTTTTTCAACTTCTCGATAAATTTCTTCTCTATTATCATGATCAATACCACGATTTTTCAACCCTTCATATTTCCAAAAAATATTGGATTTAGTAATTCGTTCTGCCGCAATTTTCTTTAAGGTAGCTTTTTTTGTAGCCTCAAATTGCTTTTGAGCTTCCGGCATATTATTCATTAATTCCAGCATGGCATCAATAGCTTGTGGTAATTTATTGGCCTGTGTACCAACATATGCAATGGTGTAATTGGAATCTCCTTTCTTTCTACCATTGGAATAATAAGAATAAGCAGAATATGCCAAAGATTTTGATTCCCTGATCTCTTGAAAAACAATAGAGGACAAACCACTACCAAAATATGTATTAAATACTAATGATCTTGCAAGTTTTTGTGGATCAAATTTATCACCTTTTGCCACAAACATCATTTCTGCCTGAACCATATCAAAATCAACAAAATTTACTTTATTTCCAGTTTTCAATTCTTTATATTTTACCGGTTCTGGATAATCCTTTAATTTTGTAGAAACCTCATGAGATTCATTTAATGCCGTTACTGCATTATTGACATCCTTACCATAATAAAAGATTCTTTGCTTATACCCTTTTAGATCTTTGATAATCTGAACCAGTACATCCGGATCCATTTTTGCCAATTCATCTGCATCATAAATATTTCTCAATCTTGAATTCTCTCCGTACTTCGCATAATTCACCAATCCATTTCTTAAAATATTACCTTTTTGAGTTTTACCATTTGTACGTGATTTTAAGATCTTAGCAACATATTTATCATAACTTTCCTGATCTGCAACCGCATTATCCCATAGGTCTTCCAACAATTCTAATCCTTTTGGCAAATTTTCTTTTAATCCTGAAAGAGAAACATAAGATCTATCTCCACCAGTACTCACTCTATAAGAAATACCTAGTTTATAAAACTCTTTTTTTACCTGTTCCGGTGAGAGTCTTTCAGTCCCTAAATAATCCAGATAACCTACCGCTAGCGCTAACTTTTTATTATTGTCACTTCCCATATCAAAAATAATATTCAAATTGAAAAGATCATTTAATTTATTTTCAATATAAGATACTTCAATACCGTTTTTCAATTTATTTGTATGGATCTCAGATTTATAATCAACAAATACTGGTTTTAAATTTTCAGATTTTAAATTTTCAAAATTCTTTACATAATCTGATTGCTTGTCTCTATTCAAATGAATTGGAGTAATTCCCGGGTTTTGAACCTTTGCAATATTTTTATCCTCACCTTTTCTTTTATATGTAACAACATAATTATCTTTATAAAAAGAATTTGCAAAAGCAACCAGATCCTGTTTTGAAATCTTTTTTAAATCTTCCAGAAATTGAACTTTATCTTTCCAATTTTCATGATGTATAAATGCATTATAGTAAGATGTAGCCAATGCTGAACTATTTTCATATTGTCTTAATTGATTTAATTTTAGATCATTAACTACAGCCTCAAGCATCCAATCATCAAATTCTCCCTTTTTAATCTTGTCAAGCTCTCCCAACATTAAATCTTTCACTTCTTCTAAACTTTGACCTGCTTTAGGACTCCCGTCTAGAAAATGGATACCATAATCATTCAAAAACATGGCAAATGAAGATGCTCTTTGTAATTTCTGTTGTTGATTGAGATTAAGATCAAATAAACCAGCCTGACTATTGGCAAGGATCATATCTATTAATGTGACCATTTTTTCATCATTGCTTCCAATTTTATCAGTTCTGAATGTTACATAAACTGATTCCGAGGTTGGACCAAATACTTCGTTTACAATTGGTGAGACAATTGGATCTTCCTTTGGTAAGACAGGATGTATAACTTCCTTATTCTTTAATTCACCAAAAGTATCATCTATCAATTTTATTGTTTTATCAAATTCAATATCACCAACCAATACAACTGCCATATTATTGGGTACATAATATTTATCAAAATAATTATGAATGGCAACCAATGAAGGATTCTTCAAATGTTCTGAAGTTCCAATAGTAGTTTGTTGTCCGTATGGATGCGTTGGAAAAAGTCCTTCCAATGTCTTGGAAAATTTCTTACGGCCATCACTATCCTGACCTCTGTTAAATTCTTCGTAAACTGCTTCCAATTCCGTATGAAATAAACGCAAAACCAATTCACCAAAACGATCACTTTCCAGTTTTGCCCATTTGTTTAATTCGTTAGCAGGAATTTTATTCTTATAAACCGTTTCTTCAAACCAGGTATGTGCATTTGTCCCTTGTGCTCCTAATGAACCAACCATTTTGTCATATTCATTTGCAATTGAATAATTAGATGCTTCCAAAGAAACCTTATCTATCTGACGGTAAATCTCAAGTTTCTTCTCTGCATCTTTCTCTGATTTATGCTTTTCATACAGGTTTGAAATTGAATCTAGCAGTACTTTTTCTGAGTTCCAATCATGGGTTCCAAATTCACTGGTGCCTTTAAATACCATATGTTCTAAATAATGAGCTAACCCTGTTGATTCTTTTGGGTCATAATTTGAGCCTGCCCTTACAGCAACAAAAGTTTGAATTTTTGGTTCATCTGTATTCTTGCTCAAATAAACCTTAAGTCCATTTTCTAAAGTATATAAGCGTAAACCTGTAGGGTCTCCTTTTACAGTTTCATAATTAAAACCATTTTGATCTTTATGTTGATCAATAGTAATTGCAATGCTCTTATTACCAGAATCTTTACAACTAATAAAAGTAATTGTTAAAAATGATAAAATGAATAGTTGAAAATTTTTCATGAAAAATTGAATTAAGTTAACGCAAACAAAAAAGCCTGCTCTCAAATATATTGAAGAACAGGCTTTAATAAAAATTAAAATAATTTATTAGGATAAGTTTAACAAATCCCTTATTCCTTATTTTTTAAAACTTCAGCAACTTTTAATCCTATCTCAGCTGGAGATTCCACTACATATATTCCATTTTCAGCTAAAATATCCATTTTTGCTTGTGCTGTATCATCTTTACCACCAACAATTGCTCCGGCATGACCCATTGTTCTACCTTTTGGAGCTGTTTGGCCGGCAATAAAACCAATTACCGGTTTGCGATTTCCATCAGCTTTGATCCATCTTGCAGCTTCAGCCTCTAACTGACCACCAATTTCACCAATCATTACAATAGCATCTGTATCATCATCATTCATAAACATTTCAACAGCTTCTTTGGTTGTAGTTCCAATAATTGGATCTCCTCCAATACCAATTGCAGTAGTAATTCCTAATCCTTGTTTTACAACCTGATCAGCTGCTTCATAAGTTAAAGTCCCTGATTTTGAAACAATTCCAACTTTTCCTTTTTTAAATACAAAACCTGGCATGATACCAACTTTTGCTTCATCTGCAGTAATAACTCCCGGACAATTAGGACCAACCAAACGGCAATCTCTTTGATCAATATATGATTTTACTTTAACCATATCAGCGGTTGGAATACCTTCTGTAATACAAATAATAACTTTAATACCAGCTTCTGCAGCTTCCATGATTGCATCAGCGGCAAATGCGGGTGGTACAAAAATAATCGAAGTATCTGCTTTTACTTCTTTTACAGCATCAGCAACTGTATTAAAAACAGGTTTGTCTAAATGAGATTGACCACCTTTACCAGGAGTTACCCCTCCAACAACATTAGTTCCATAATCAATCATTTGGGAGGCATGAAAAGTACCTTCACTACCAGTAAAACCCTGCACTATTATTTTTGAATCTTTATTTACTAAAACACTCATTTTAATATTATTTATAGATTATTTTCTTTTATTCAATTTCTTTGAATCATACAAAAGTAATTTATTGCTTTTAAATTTAAGTTACATTTATTTCATTTTCTTTAGTAACTCTGGTAGCTTTTTTAAGGCAATTAATTCCTTTTGTTTTTCTCGTAATTCCTTAACCGGAGAACCCCAATAAACTTTACCTCCTTCAATAGATTTAGAAACACCTGATTTTGCCATCAACACTGCTTTTTTGCCAATGGTAATTCCACTAACTATACCACATTGACCCCAAATAGTTACTTCATCTTCAATAATAGTACAGCCTGCAACGGCAGTTAAGGATGCCATCAGACATTTTTTACCGATAACCGTATCATGGGCTATTTGAATCTGATTGTCAAGTTTAGTTCCTTCTCCAATGGTGGTATCGCCAGTCACTCCCTTGTCTATTGTACAATTTGCCCCAATATCAACATTGTCTTTTATCACCACTCGTCCGCAAGAAATTAATTTATCATAACCTGTTGCTCTGTTCTTATAATAAAAGGCATCTGCCCCAAGAACTGTACCGGCATGAATGGTAACATTGTTTCCAATAACGCAATTATCATATATGGTAACATTAGGGTGAATTAAGCAATTATCACCTATTATTACATTATTTCCGATAAAAGTGTTTGGTTGAATTATGGTGTTTTTACCAATTATTGCAATAGAAGAAACACTCTGACTACTAGATTGAAAAGGTTTAAAAAAAACTGATAATTTATTAAAATCTCTAAAAGGGTCGTCTGATATTAGTAACGCTTTTCCTTCCGGGCATTCCACATTTTTATTGATCAAAACAACAGTTGCTGCAGAATTTAATGCTTTATCATAATACTTTGGATGATCAACAAAAACAACATCACCTGGCTCAACAACATGAATTTCATTGATGCCTTTTACAGGAAAATCATCAGATCCAATATGCCTTGTATTTGTTATTTGAGCAATTTCTTTTAAAGTATAAGTTCTTGTAAATTTCATAATATTTTACACTTTTACTCTTTCTATATAAGCGCCTTTCTCAGTGTCTATTTTTATTTTATCTCCTTCATTGATAAATAAAGGAACATTAATCTTTGCTCCTGTTTCAACAACTGCAGGTTTGGTTGCATTAGTAGCAGTATTACCTTTGACTCCAGGTTCAGTATGTGCTACTTCTAAATATACATGTGCAGGCATTTCAACAGATAAAGGCAGTTCATCAGAAGTACGAATAATAATTGTTACTACTTCGCCTTCTTTCATCAAATCAGGTGCATCAAGAGAATCTTTTTGTAAAGTGATCTGATCGTAATCTGAGGTATTCATAAAATGATAAGTATCCCCTTCCGGGTATAAATATTGATATTTACGGGTTTCAACCCTAACCTCTTCAATTTTATGACCAGCAGAAAAAGTATTGTCTAGCACTTTTCCAGAAGTAAGACTTCTCATCTTTGTACGAACAAAGGCCGGTCCTTTTCCTGGTTTAACATGTTGAAATTCAATTATTTTATATGTATCATTG
>JADGEA010000146.1 GCA_016744615.1 Flavobacteriaceae bacterium | reverse complement strand
AGACCTAATAGAAAAAATGAACGAAAACATCGACAAAAGAAACCTTATAGCATGAATTACAAACGATTATGATGATTTACTAACTAAACGACATTGATATAGGAATTGCTATTTTGGGATTGATATAAGGAGACTTCTAATAATGAACTTATTGTCATTAATTAATAAAGTGATTGGTTTTAAGGAATTCAGGAGCATTTAGAGCGTAAATTATTCAATACCAATAAGAAAACAATGCAGGAGCCAGACCTTATGATGTAGTTATGTTTTTCAAAATATTGATACTACAACGTTATGATGGTTTAGGAGACAATCAAGTGGAGTATCAAATACTAGATATAATCAGCTTTAAAATATTTTCAGGATTAGAAACGGGTGATAAAGTTTCTAATGAAAAATAGTATGGCGTTTTAGAGAACATGTAACAAACATAGGTTTAGTAAAAGAATTATTTGAATAATTTACCTCATTTTTAGAAGAACAAGAACATATATTTAATGAAGGACAATTGATTGATGGTAATTTTACCATAGCACACTACTCCAACGTAATACAAGAGAAGAAAACAAGAAAATAAAAAAGGAGAAGGTGATGATTTATGGAGAGGTAAGCCTAATAAAAAGAAACATAAAGATATTGATACACGTTGGACAAAGAAAAATGGAGAGACTTTTTACGACTATAAAAATCATGCAAAAGTAGATACTAAGAGTAAATTCATTAACACTTATGCCGTAACAGATGCGTCTGTTCATGACGCATGAGCTCTAGATGACGATTCTGCCAAAAGAGGAAAAACCTGTTTTTGATATATGGGAAACTTCATATGATCTGTATAACAATCAAAAAATAAAAGGATTAAAATCAGATATTATTCCAAGAAGTGAATTGATGATGCCCATGCCTTTTATTTTGAATGATGCAGTTGTGATAAAAAAGGAGATTACACTATAATATTTTCAATTTCATAACATTAGATTTAGGTGTCAAATCCTAACTTATTCGTATATTTGCATTTCTTTTTAAATTAAGTAATCTGCTTAAAAGCAGGCAAAATTTTATACACATGAAAACGATTAACGATTTTAATTTCAAGAATAAAAAAGCATTGATCAGGGTTGATTTTAACGTTCCTTTAAATGATAAATTTGAAGTAACCGACACTACAAGAATAGAGGCTGCAAAACCAACTATTATAAAAATACTAGAAGATGGAGGAAGTGCCATATTAATGTCACATCTTGGAAGACCAAAAGGTGTTGAAGAAAATTTTTCGTTAAAACATATCGTAAAATCTGTAAGTGATATTCTAGGTGTTCATATCAAATTTGTTGAAAATTGTGTAGGTGAGGAAGCTGAAAAAGCTGCTGCAGAATTACAGGATGGAGAAATTTTATTATTGGAAAACCTTCGTTTTCACCCGGAAGAAAAAGCAGGTGATGTTGATTTTGCTGAGAAATTATCAAAATTAGGAGATATCTATGTGAATGATGCATTTGGTACTGCGCACAGAGCCCACGCATCTACAACCATTATTGCTCAGTTCTTTCTTGAGAATAAGTGTTTCGGTCTTTTATTAGCAAAAGAAATTGAAAGTTTAAATGCTGTTTTAAATGATAGTGAAAAACCTGTTACTGCAATTATTGGTGGTGCAAAGGTTTCTTCTAAAATTGATGTGATCAAAAACATCATGGATAAAGTTGATCATATCATTATTGGCGGAGGTATGGCTTATACTTTTGTAAAAGTAAAAGGTGGTAGTATTGGTGATTCTATTTGTGAAGATGATAAAATGGATGTTGCACAAGAAATTTTAAATCTTGCAAAACAAAAAAATACAAGAATTCACTTACCAATTGATGTAATTGCTGCTGATTCTTTTAGTGCAGATGCAAAAACACAAGTTTGTGATATTTATGATATTCCAGAAGGATGGCAAGGTTTGGATGCCGGTCCAAGAACGAATGTTGCTTTTTCTTATGTGATAGCTGCTTCAAAAACAATTTTATGGAATGGCCCTATTGGAGTTTTTGAAATGAAAAAATTTGCCAAAGGCACTATTGAAATGGGAAATGCTATTGCAGATGCAACTGCCGATGGTGCTTTTTCACTTGTTGGTGGAGGTGATTCAGTTGCTGCGGTAAAACAATTTGGTTTTGCAGATAAAGTGAGCTATGTTTCTACCGGTGGTGGAGCAATGTTGGAAATGCTAGAGGGTAAAACTTTACCTGGAATTGAAGCTATTTTGAAATAGAGATTATACATTTATTCGTGTATTTGTTAAATTGTCATTCCCGCGAAAGCGGGAATCTTTTTTTGTAATCCATATCATATTTAATACCTTAGCAAAAAGCTAAATTGATGTCTAAATTAAAAATACTTTTTTTAGGAATTCTTTTTTCACAAGTATGTATAGGTCAGGATTTCAATTTGAACAAGGGAGAAATTCAAATCAAAGATTATTATTCTGAAATCACCTTTGAATATGTAAAAAATAAGATAATAGTACCCGTTGAGATTGAAGGTAAATCTTATAGATTTATTTTGGACACCGGAGCTCCTAATATCATTTCAAAGGAGTTGTTTCTTACCATAAAGAATGATTCATTAACAACAATTCCAATAAGGGATATCAATCAAAAAGAAGAAGATTTAATGGTAGTTTCAATACCTAAGCTAATATTGGGAGATGTTACTTTTAATAATTCAGCTTCTTTGGTATATGATTTAAAACGCAATAAAATTATTGATTGCTTTCAAATTGATGGTTTTATAGGGAGTAATATGTTGAGGAATTCCATTGTACAAATTCAATTGAAAAATAAGCTACTTACCATTACAGATAATAAAAAAAAGTTACAGCTTAATAAAAAAAAATCATCGAAATTAAAGTTGCTGGGCTTACAAAGTAGCCCTTTTATATGGATAAATATTTTAGGAAACGGAAAGGCAAAAGAACAGGTGTTAATTGATACTGGGATGGAGGGTTTTTATGACATGTCAAGTAAAAACTATAAGATATTTAGCAATAAAGATATCATAAAATTTATTGATTCAAGTAAAGGAAGTACTGCCAGTGGTTTATTTGGATTTAACACTATAAACAATCAATACAGATCACTAATACCAAAAATGAAGATTGCTAAAAGTACTTTTACAAATTTTGTTACAACTACAACACATGACAAGTTCTCAAAAATAGGATCGGATATTTTAGAATATGGTAATATTACGATTGATTATATAAACAAACGATTCTATTTCGAGCCTTTTCAAAAAGAGAAAATAGATTTAAAAGAAAAATTGCTTGGTTTTAAACTAGCCTTTATTGATGATAAAATTGTGATAGGTTTTGTTTGGGATAAAAAATTAAAAGATATTTTAGAGTTTGGTGATGAGATTATAGAAGTAAATCATATCAATATTAATGAAGCTGATCTTTGTGATCTGGCTATAAAAAAGAATATTTTTCAGAATTCTGAAAAATTCAAAATATTGGTTAGAAAAAAGAATGGCGAGATAATTGAATTAAATGTTAAAAAGGAATACTTTCCTGAAAGTATATATTTACAAAACAACTAAACAAATTAACAAAAAACAAATCAACATCCATTATGAAATATACTACACTCCCAAATACCGATATAAAAGTTAGTAAAATATGTTTAGGCACCATGACCTTTGGTGAACAAAATGATGAAAATGATGCTCATGAGCAGTTGAACTATGCTATTGAACAAGGAGTTAATTTTATAGATACGGCAGAATTATATGCCGTTCCCGGAAGGAAAGAAACCCAGGGTTTAACCGAAAAATATATTGGAACCTGGTTAAAAGATCAAAAACGGGAAGATCTTGTGATTGGATCTAAGATTACAGGGCCAAATGGAGGTCTAGGTTATATTCGAGAGAATTTAGGGTTTAGCAATGCAGCAATAGATGATGCTATTGAAAAAAATCTACAGCGATTACAAACCGATTATATTGACTTGTATCAGCTACACTGGCCAGAAAGAAGTGCTAATTTTTTTGGAACAAGAAATTACAAACATAATTTTGATGAAAAATGGATAGATAACTTTAAAGAAGTGATTGAAAAACTGAATGCTTTGGTAAAAGATGGTAAAATTCGTCATTATGGAGTTTCTAATGAAACTGCATGGGGGCTAATGCGACATTTGAATGAAAGTGATAAAAACAACTTGGTTCGTTGTAAAACCATTCAAAACCCTTATTCATTATTGAACAGAACTTTTGAAATGAATCTGGCAGAAATTTCTATGCATGAGAAAGTTGGTTTACTAGCATATTCACCTTTGGCTTTTGGCGCTTTAAGCGGAAAATATTTAAATAAAAAACCAAAAAATACAAGATTAACATTATATCCTCAAATGCTTGTCATGCGTAAATATTTAAGTAAAGAAGCCGTTTTTGCTACCAAAAAATACATGGAGCTGGCTACAAAAAACAATATGAGTCTGGCTCAAATGGCATTGGCATTTATCAATCAACAACCTTTTGTAACTGCTAATATCATTGGTGCAACAACAATGGAGCAATTGAAAGAAAATATTGGCAGTATTGACATTAACCTATCGGAAGACATTTTAAAAGAAATTGATAAGATCAACGAATTACAGCCAAATCCGGCACCTTAAGGGTTTCAGGTTCCAAGTTCCACGTTTAATGTTTGACCTGAACCTAGAATTCTAATACCCCAATTTTGTTCTTACTCTTACCAGTATCTCATTAGTTTTGATATTGTTTTAAATATCAGAACCTATAAGCCACTTTTAAAATAATAAGTCTTGGTAAAAGTCTGTATTCTGTCGTTGTGGAACTTATATCATCTATAGTAAAAGTTTTAAATGATTCTGTATTAAATAAATTTTTTCCTGAAAGTGAAAATGTTAATTTGTTTTCTTTGAATTTATATCTTGCCTCAAAATCAGCAAAATAATAGGTGCTATTGTCATTATCTACATTGCCAAAATAATATCTTTCTGTTTGAAGATCAATATTAAACCGATCATTAAAAACATAAGAAAGATCTAAAAAGGACACATTATTTGTATAGGAATTATCAATGCTTGTTTTTACTTGGTAGGTTTCCCATTTTGTACCAATATGGTAGTTGAATTTACCTAAAAATCCGGATCTTAATTCAAAACCATAATTGTAGTTATTTGCAGTTACTTCTCTTAAGCCTGAATTATTGACTATATTTTTATAATTGGACTTGTTGTAGCCTAAATTGAGTTTTAAATTAGAAGAAATTACACTAAAATACCGATCTATATTGGCATTAACACTTAACATTTCCCTATCTTTTATTAGTATCTTTTCTGATTGAACATAGTTTTGTGTAACGGTTGAATTGGTTGAAAAGAAATCGTGGTTCTTATTGTAAATTACAAATAAATTAGCAAAAAAATTATTACTCCAATTGCCCAGTTGATAATTAAAAAATGCAGTTGAAGCGTTTAATTGATTAAATTCTCCTGTACCTTTTGAAAAACTCCTGTAATTTATCAAGACATAATTTTTATATACATCCAGTATTTTAGCATTTGTAGTATTGTAGGAATAGGAAGCTAATATTTTATTATTTTTATTAATCTTCCAGTCAAATCCTATTCTTGGATTGACAAAAAAGGAATGTTGTTTTGTAGTGGTTTCTTGTTCCAATTGATTCATCAATTGATGAAAATCTAATTTAAAGGAAATTGCAAAGTTTTTTAACTTTAGTCTGTATTTTGAATTAAAATAGAGATCATTTGATGAATAGACTGTTGTATTTTGATAATCAGGTGGCTTATCTATAATTAGGTTATCATCCTTTAGGTAAAAAGATGTATTTAGATTGTCTTTTCTAAATTGATTCCCAAATTGTAATTCTAACAAATTTTCATTTGCTTTCCTATCCAATACATGTGCTTCAAAACCTGCAAACTGCATTTGGTTTTCACTAAGTTGATTTACATTATTGATGTTTTTCGTGTCAGGAAAAAGATCCTGAAAAAAGAAGGTATTATTCTGGTAATTTTGAGGTGTTTTTTCGTGGATATATCTTCCAGTTAGCAAAAAAACTCTATTCTTTTTGATCTTATTGGTAAAGGTTATCTTTTGGTCAAATAATTCATTATTTGTTTTTAAACTTTCTTTAGTGTTATCTCCATTAAAAATAAGATCGCTATTACTATTTGCCTGTTGATTGTTGTATTTGGTAGTTGTCTCCAGCATTTCAGTTTTTGAAATGTCATAGCTCAGGTCTATTTTCCCAAAACCAATAAATTTCCTCTTTCGTAGCTTATAATCTTCTGTATTGGTAAAACCATTGTTTTCATTCCCAAATACCTGTATACCTTTTCTATAAAAGTCTTGTTCATCCCAGTTAAAAAAACCAAGTGTTTTAATTTTTAGTTTTTCCGTTGGATTAAAAATTGCATTTAGTGATACTAGCTCTGCATTATTAAAATTGGTTCTTGAAGCTTTAAATTCAGGCGTAGAAGCGTATAAACCCAATAATTTATTTGCACTTTCATTATCGCCAATACTCCCTGGCTCACCATATCTAAATGGTTTAATCAATTGACTTACATCACCGGTAGCATCATAACCTATATTATTAAAATTGGTTAAAAAGTAATATTTGTTCTTTTTGCCAAAATTCATTAGGTTACTTTTTAAGGTATAATGCTGACTAAAAGTTAGATCATATCCAGCCTCTACATTTCCAAACCACTGCCTTTTAGCATCTTCTTTTAAAATTAGATTTAAAGCTACTTTTTCGCTTTCTTCAACCCCTTTTAATAATTTATTGTTAGAGTATCTTTTATAAATTTCAACCTTAGCAATTGAATTTATAGGCATATTTTTGGTAAGTATTTTATAGCCTTTTTCAAAAAAATCATCGCCATCTACCATTACCTTTTCAATTTCTTGGTTACCAACCTTAATTGTTCCTTCTGCATCAATGTTTAACCCAGGTATGTTTTTGAGTAGATCTTCTACCACTTGCTCGCTCCCTTTGGTAAAGGCATTTACACTAAAAATAATGGTGTCTTTTTTTATTGTTATTGGGTTGTCTGCCTGAATTATTACCTCGTCAATTTCAAAAGGTTTTTCTTTTAAAACTGTATTAATAATTATTTCTTCTTGATATTTAATTATTTCTATTGGAAATATTTTTGTTTCATAACCTAATGCTGAAAATACTAAATGGAATTTTCCAGTTTTGTTTATTTTTAAAATATACTTTCCTTTATTATTGGAATAGACATATGCTATAATGGAAGTGGTATCTTTTTTAACAATTACATTTACAAGTGAAAGTAATTTACTATTTGCACCCTTAATTTCTCCAGTGATTGTACTCTGACCATACATTTGAGGTAATAGTGAGAGAAATAAAAGATACAGATAACAGTTTACTTTTACCATTCATATTTAGTTTCTATACCATTATTTTTTGTTTTAAAATCTGTAATTATAGCTCCTTTTGGAACTTTAGATCGTAACATTTTATTAAAATTATCATCAGATTTATCACGTAATGCAATATATTCTTTAAGTGAAACGTTGATGAATTTACTCTTATCAATCGTATAATTCTTTTTCTTTTCAATAGTTCTTATTTCTAATGCCGTCCAAGTAAATGTATTGGTCATGTCAGATATTTCTAATACCAATCCTGGAAGTCCGATGAATTTCCATGGTCCAAATGGTACGGGTATTTTAGGATTATACCATGCAATATAGTCTCTTCCTCTAAAACTTAGTATGGCTTTTTTACATATAAAATCATTTATTTGTTTTTCATCATCTTCTAATTTCCAATTCATAACAGGTAAATTTTCATGAATAAGATATTTTGTTTTCCCAATATTAGAGGTATGAATAAGGGTTGAATCCATAAGATTGGTTTTCATATACATACCGCTTCCATCTGATAAATCAATTTCTTTGTTATAGGAATCTAGTTTTTTATCATATTTAAAATCATCAGATACTTCTATGTTATTATTATGAAATACATTGTATGTTGCAGTGCTATTACCTATTTGTAACTTAGCAATTGTTACAGAAACTTCATTAGAGAAATTTATAACAAATTCATAATCAACTAAAATATTTGAATTTATATTGCCAGTTTGTGAATAGGAAAAAGTAACAAATAATAGAAAAAATAGTAATATTTTCATAGTGTTATTTTTTAAAATCTTAAATATGAAATAGATTTCTGAAAGTTGATTGTAATCCATATTTAAGATTGCTATTAATATTTTGTATTAATATCATCATAGTTTAATTCTATGCCTGTTTTTTTTATTTCTACTTTAACATCTATTCCCCTTGGCATTTTCGATTTTATATTTTGTATAATACTTTTTTCATTGCTATCATTTTCTTGATTAAGAAAGGTCTTCAAGCTAATTTGTTCAATATTATTCAATTTATTTTTTGCCGTATCAAAATTAATTTCAAAAGGAATCTTTAAATTTTTAAAATAGAATAACACTTGTTTAGTTTCGTCATAAGCTTCTATAATTAATCCCGGTAATCCATTCAATTTCCATGGTCCAAAAGAAACTGGAATAGAAGGAACATACCATGCATAATAAGTCCTTCCCCTAAAATGTGTTTTAGCAAGAAAACATTTTAGATTTTTAAAATATCTTTGATCTGATAAAAGTTCCCATTTCAATATTGGAATTTTCTCATAAACATATGACAATTTTTTATTATCCGTTTTTTTATAACTACTAAATAATTGATTTTTGGTTTTATTTAAAATAACTTCTGAAGTTATAGTATCAATCATGATACTTGTTACTTCATTAACGTTGGTTTCATTTTCATATTGACCAGTTCCTTTAACCTTATATTTAAATATTGAATTCTCTATATCAAAGAAAAGCGTAGCATTATATTCAATATTTTGAGAAAAATTCAAATACATTGTATAATCAATTTTTCCCATTTCAACCTTAGCTTGTGAGTAAAAGATTAGTGGAAATATAAAAAAGTAAATATATAATTTCATTTCATTTTTTTTAATCTCTACACTTATTGAATTCAATAAGTGTAGAGGTAATTTAATAATTACTTTAGTACACCCTTTATATCATCTTTTAACTTTCTAAGCCTAGTTACAACTTGACCACAAGGAACATCTTTCATAACGATAGTAGCACTGACGTATGTAGAACCAGACCCTACACTTACAGTAACAGTGATATCTACAGTGCAATCAATATCATTAACATTCAATTGATTAAAATTATTCAATTGATTAAGATCAAATGAAATAAAATCCTGAATAGTATTGAAAGTTATATTAGCAATTGTTGTTTCTGATGCAGAAACATTTTTTAATTCTATTTTAACAATCTCACCTTTAGTTGTCGCAAAAGCAATCGAAACAGTTAGTATCAATACAAATGATAAAAATAATTTTTTCATAATTTTAAAATTTCTAACCTAAAATTTTAGGTTGGTTAATAATTGAGCAATATTTCTCATTATAATTTTGTATTAATATCAGCATAGTTTATTCTGAACCTTGTTTTTTTAATCTCAGTTTCAATCGTTATTCCCATGCGAAAATTGTTTCAATACCATTCCTTTTTAATTTCGTATACTCAATTCTAGTACCTCTTGGTAACTTTGATTCATTTATTAATTTAAAATTTGAATTATATCTTAAATCAACATATTCTTTCAAGTCAATTATTTTCAAATCGTTATCCATACGAAAATTATTAATTATTGGATTTGTAGTTTTTGAAATAGACTTCACTAACCAATGATACCTTTTCTTATCATCATATACTTCAATTATTAATCCTGGTAAACCATAAAACTTCCACGGTCCATATTTTAAAGGATATTTTAAACAATACCAAGCAATATAATTTCTTCCTCTAAAAGATAGTGTTGCTTTACTAACTACTAGTTCATCAATTTTTTTCTTATTACTATGTAGTATCCATTTTAACTGAGGGATATCTTCTTTAACAACATATTCTTTATCATAAATTTTTACTTTTGAATATAAATTTTTAGATGAAAAATCAAAATAATTATATCTTTCACTATTTTTGAAATGAATGACTATTTCATCCACACTTTCATCAATTTTCGTTTTGTGTTTCTTCTTGCCATATAGAAATACACTCTTGTTCAAAGAATTATTAATTAACAGTTTTCCTCTTTTTGTTTTTGGTATATCAGTATTGTAGAATATTTCATAATTTATTTCTAATTCGTAATCTTTTATATTTTGTGAATAATGTGGTATGAATGTAATAAGAAAAATAAAAGGTAATATTATTTTTTTCATAATTTTTAAATTTAGAGCAAGCTTTTTAAAACTTGCTCTATATGGATGCTATTATTCCTAATTTAAATAATTTCTAAAGGCCCTTGCTAATTGTGCACAATGTATTGCATCAACCGTTTCATAATATAAATTTACTTGTGATACAAGCTCACCATCTTGGTTATAAGCTGATATTGTAATAGTACAACGCCCTGTTAAATTTATAATTGAAAAAAATGAAGAGTCAAAATCTTGAATTTTAGTAAAAGCAATCTTATTTACCGCTATTTCTGATGCAGAAACAGTTTTAATTTCTAATTTAACAGACTCATTTGTAGTCGATGCAAAAGCAAACGAAACAGTTAGCATTAATACTAATGTTAAAACTATTTTTTTCATAATTTTTAAATTTATAACCTATAATTTTAGGTTGTTAATAATTTGAGCATAAAGCTCATCAGGGCAAACTCACACTTTAATATTTAAGACTTTTAATAGATACGCTTGATTCCAACCTGCTTTAAGTCTTTTTCCGGCAATACCTTGTTTCTCTGT
>JADGEA010000356.1 GCA_016744615.1 Flavobacteriaceae bacterium | reverse complement strand
AATATGCTAGATATTCAAGTAATGTTGTACCAAAAACAGAAATCCGAAAAAAGTTTAGATAACTATGAATTTTTTAGCGATAAATCTTTTAATCTGTTTGGAAAAATAAAAGATGAAAATTTGCATTATTTTTTAGAAAATAAATTTGATCTTTTAATTAATTATTCTAATCAGGATAACGTATTTGCTCATATTGTTGCTTTTCAGTCTAATGCTAAAATGAAGGCGAGTTTTAAAAATGAGTTCACTTCTTTTTATCAAATTTCAGTGAATATCCTAGGGAATAAGATCAATACTTTTAATGAAGAGATCGTAAAATATTTAAAAATTCTAAATCGTATTGTTTGAATTCAAACACATTGTTATAAAATAGAGTTATTTATTAAAAAAATCATTTAAAATTATAATTATATCTATTATTGCATGCAATTGAAATGATTTTGAACATGAATAAATTTTATGGTACTGGAGTGGCTTTGGTAACTCCTTTTGATTTAAATAATCAAGTGGACTATAAGGCTTTAGAGAAGCTGGTTAATTTTCAAATAGAAAATGGTATTGACTATCTGGTTGTTTTAGGAACAACTGCAGAAACACCAACTTTATCTGCTGTTGAGCAACAAAAAGTGCTTGATTTTATTGTTAAGGTGAATAAAAAAAGATTGCCTGTTGTTTTGGGCGTTGGAAATAATAATACAGCAGAGGTTGTTAAAAGTATTCAGAATGTAAATTGCAGTGAGGTTGATGCAATTTTATCTGTATCTCCATATTATAATAAACCAAGTCAGGAGGGTGTTTATCAACACTTTAAATCTATTTCTGAGGCGAGTTCGTTACCAATTATTTTATACAATGTTCCTTCAAGAACAGGCTCAAATATGGAGCCAGAAACGGTCATCAGACTAGCAAATGATTTTGATAATATAATTGGAGTTAAAGAGGCCGCCGGAGATTTTGAACAGGTTTTAGAATTGATAAGATTAAAACCAAAGGATTTTTTAGTGATATCAGGTGAAGACAAATTGGCATTGCCATTGGTTTTAGCAGGTGGGGCAGGAGTGATTAGTGTTATCGGGCAGGGATTTCCTAATCAATTTTGTAAGATGATTAATTTGGGGCTACAAAATAAAGTAAAAGAAGCATATGGTATATTCTATAAAATAAGTCCAGCAATTGATCTTATTTTTAAAGAAGGAAATCCTGTTGGGATAAAATCTTTATTAAATGATTTGAAAATATGCAACCTAAATGTTAGGTTACCTTTGGTAGGAGTATCAGCTGATTTGCAACAAAAATTGATTACCTTTGCCAAAAATTATAAATAGTTCATTATGTTGTCAAAAAATATTGAAAAAGCTTTAAATAATCAAATAAAATTAGAAGCAGAATCTTCTCAAATATATCTATCAATGGCTTCATGGGCAGAATCTCAAGGATTTGAAGGAGTTGCCACTTTTATGTATGCTCATAGTGATGAAGAAAGACAACACATGTTAAAAATTGTAAAATTCATCAACGAAAGAGGAGGTCATGCTATCGTATCTGAATTAGATGCTCCACCTATATCATTTGGAATGTTAAAAGAGATGTTTAAAACACTTTTTGATCATGAGGTAATGATATCACAAAAAATTAATGATCTTGTTGAAATTACTTTACAGGAAAAAGATTACGCAACCCATAACTTTTTACAATGGTATGTTTCAGAACAAATTGAGGAAGAATCTTTAGCAAGGAATATTTTAGATAAAATCAGTTTGATTGGTGATGACAAGGGAGGTTTGTATTTATTTGATAATGACGTAAAAATGCTTACAGCTAATGAAACTCAGATATAGATTTTAATCTGTAATTTGTTATTTTTTACTTTTTTCTAATGTTTATAAGGAGTTTAAGAGAGAATTTATTTTAGTCACTCAATAAAAATAAATTTTTAATAGTTCTTTTTATATATTAATTTTGCCAGATGCGAAAAATTAAAAAAAATCTGTTTATACTAGTGGTAGTGATTGCTTTTAGTTCATGTAGTGAATACCATAAAGTATTGAATAAAGGGTTGAATAAAGATAAATATAAATTGGCTGTTGAGCTTTACGATAAAGGAGAGTACAAAAAAGCTATTCCTTTGTTTGAAAAACTTGTTGGTCCTTATGCCGGGAAACCTCAAATGGAGCGTATCCAGTATATGATTGCAAATTCCTATTATGAAACAAAAGATTATAGCTTATCATCCTACTATTTTTCAAAATTTTTAACCAATTATCCCAATAGTACAAAGGTTGATCAGGCTGCTTTTTTTAGTGCTAAAAGTTATTATTTAGCATCTCCAAAATATAGTTTAGATCAGCAGGATACGGAAAAGGCTTTGGCTGCTTTTCAGGATTATATTGATAGATATCCGAATTCTAAATTGGCAGAAGAAGCAAATAAGTATTATAAAGATTTGATATTAAGATTAGAGAAAAAAGATTTTGAAGTTGCAAAGCAATACTATCATATGGAAAAGTATAATGCAGCAATTACCGCTTTTGATACTTTTAAT
>JADGEA010000145.1 GCA_016744615.1 Flavobacteriaceae bacterium | reverse complement strand
TATTTTTCTGCCGGACTTGGAGCTGCTGCAATTTATACAGGAGTTAACTATTTTCAATTCAACAACATTTATAACCAATTGGTAAACTCCGGAATTAGCACTACTGATATTCAGCAATTATTGACCTCAGGAAGTTACAATACCGGAATATTACAGGTAATTTCAGAACAAAAATTAACTGAACTATATAATATCTATAACACACCAGCCGTTGGGGCTTCCGGGGCAATTTATGGAGTTTTAGTTGCGTTTGGCATGTCATTCCCAAATGCAAAACTCGCTTTAATATTTTTCCCTGTTCCTATAGCTGCAAAATATTTTATTCCTGTTTTAATTGGTTTGGATCTATTTTCGGGAGTAACCGGATTTTCTTTGTTTAGCAGCGGTGGTGGTGTTGCCCACTTTGCACATGTGGGGGGAGCAATCATAGGCTTCATCATGATGAAATACTGGCAAAAAAATCAATTCAAACGTTGGGATTAATTGACCAATAAACTAATGACTCAATGTGTAAATAAGTTAATAAAATAATTTAAAAATTTTATTTTGAATAACTGGATAGAAGATATCAAACAAAAATATCATGCAAGTAATATTGCTGAAAAACTCATATTTATCAATGTTTTTGTTTTTGTATTTACCTTTTTATTGAATACCTTTTCAGCTTTATTTAAAATAGATGGAAACCTAATAATTGATTGGTTTGCACTGTCACCTCATTTTGATTCATTGCTATTTAAACCATGGACCATTATTAGTTATGGTTTTATCCACAGCGGTTTTTTTCACATAGTATTCAATCTTGTTTTTTTATATTATATAGGAAATCTCTTTTTAAACTTTTTCAATAAAAAGCAACTCTTAACTTACTATTTTCTGGGAATTATTTTTGGAGGAATTATTTATATTTTAAGCTACAATTATCTTCCTGCTTTAAAATCTCAGCAAACAGTATTAGTAGGCGCATCTGCAGGCGTAACTGCCATATTGGTTGGTTTAGCAACCAATATACCACATTATGCCCTTAGATTTCAGCTTTTTGGAAACATCAAATTAATGTATATTGCGATAGGTTTTATTGTTTTAGATTTGATACAAATACCAGATGGTAATGCAGGAGGACATTTAGCCCATCTTGGAGGAGCCCTTATTGGATACCTGCTTACCCGATATTTTAATAAAGGTAAAGAAGTGATTCTAAATTTTGAAAACCTTTTCCAGAAAAAAAAGGAAAAACCATTAAAAACAGTTTATAAAAACAAACAAAGCAGTAATAAAAAAACAATTAATCCGAAAGATCATCAGGTTAAAATTGATAGAATTCTGGATAAAATAAGTAAATCAGGTTATGAAACGCTAACCAAGGACGAAAAGGACTTTTTGTTTAAGGTTGGTAAAAATTAAAAATATTTTCCCCTTGAAAGATTTATCATTTTTAAATAAAATCATTTTTTTAATAAATAATATTTTTGCTTTATTATTTGTAGCTTCTTTTATTCTGCCGTATGTTTCACCAAAATCATTTCCATTACTCTCTATTTTAAGCCTTACGGTTCCACTGCTTATATTTATTCATGTAGTATTTATTGTGTATTGGTGGATTATTGGAGTTAAAAAGCATTCTTTTCTCTCTGCATTCTGCATACTTCTAGCCATAGTATTTTCTTACTTTCCTTATAAATTCAGTGGAAAAGATGTAATAAGTGGCAATAGTTTTTCTGTAATGAATTATAATGTTCGCCTATTTAACAGATATCACTGGATTGATGATAAAAATGTTCCTACTAATTTTTTAAAATTTATTGATCAAACAGAACCT
Source organism: Flavobacteriaceae bacterium (assembly GCA_016744615.1). Lineage (GTDB taxonomy): Bacteria > Bacteroidota > Bacteroidia > Flavobacteriales > Flavobacteriaceae > Lutimonas. The sequence goes on along the minus strand of JADGEA010000145.1, from coordinate 9,090 downwards.
GATATTTTAACCATTCAAGAATATTACCCTTCTGAGGATCTACTATTGAATTACCCTTATAAATACGTTAAGTTAAAAAGTAAAAAAAAAGACTTTGGACAAGCCATTTACTCTAAATACAAAATTATTAATAAAAGTTCTTTAGATTTTAAAAACTCATCCAATAATGCAATTTTTATTGATATCATTAAAAATAGTGATACAATCAGGATTTATAATTTACATTTGGAATCATTTGGAATCAAGGAACGAAATATTAAATTGGGAGAACTCAATGAAAAAGAATCTAAAAAAATAATCAAAAGGTTAGAAGCAGCATTCATCAAACAACAATCTCAGGTAGAACAATTTATTGAGCATAAAAATAATTGTAATTATAAGATCCTTATTTGTGGTGACTTTAATAATACTGCCTATTCATGGGCATACCACCATATAAAAGGAGATTTTAAAGATACCTTTTTAGAGGCCGGTAAAGGGTTTGGTAAAACCTATTCTTTTTTAAAATATCCTTTACGGATAGATTTTATTTTGGTAGATAAAAAATTCAAGGTAAATCACCATCAAAATTTTAATAAAGATCTATCCGATCATGAACCTATTCTTGCTCGTTTAAGTTTTTAGATACTTAAAACTAATAATCCCGTTCTTCTACCCTACATATTCTAACTTTATAAGAATAACCTCAAAATTCATCCGATGACTCTCATCTCTTTGATTGCTAGTCATCTGATGAATGGTTTTAGAGTAACTTGAAATCATCCACGAGTTTTAAAACTCATAATCACGTTCTACCCTACATATTCTAACCTTATAGGCAGCATACCATTTCTCCCACCCTTTTTTTTGAGCTATTTGATGCTCCGTATTCTTTTTCCAGTCTTGAATTGCTTCTAAGGTATCCCAATAAGAAACTGTAATTCCCACTTCACTTCTGGCAGTTTCCATTCCTAAAAAACCTTTCTGTTTTTTGACCAATTCAACCATACGATTGGCTGTCTTATCATAACCCTTATCTTCATCTGTTCTTAAGGAGGTAAAAATCACTGCGTAATATGGTGGTGGTGGTGTTTTTGAAATCATAATTTTATGTATTTTTGCAAACCATAAAGATATATGAATGCTGAAAGAAAAAAAAGTCGCTTTTTACACTTTAGGATGTAAACTAAATTTTTCGGAAACTTCCACCATTGCCAGAAATTTTCAAGGCGAAGGATTTGAACGTGTTGAATTTGATGAATATGCAGATATTTATGTGATCAATACATGCACTGTAACTGATAATGCCGATAAAAGATTTAAAACGATTGTTAGATCTGCATTAAAGCAAAATGAAAATGCATTTTTAATTGCCATTGGTTGTTATGCACAATTAAAACCGGAAGAACTTGCTAAAGTGGATGGCGTAGATCTTGTATTGGGTGCAACTGAAAAATTTAAGGTAACGGATTACATCAATGATCTCACTAAAAATGAAATTAGCGAAGTACATTCATGTGAAATTGATGAAGCTGATTTTTATGTTGGTTCCTACTCTATTGGTGACAGAACCCGTGCCTTTTTAAAAGTGCAGGATGGTTGTGATTATAAATGCACCTATTGTACTATTCCTTTGGCAAGAGGAATCTCAAGAAGTGATTTTCTGGAAAATGTATTGCAAAATGCAAAAGAAATTTCTAAAAAAGGAATCAAAGAAATTGTACTCACCGGTGTAAATATTGGTGATTATGGAAAAGGAGAATTTGGTAATAAAAATCATGAACACACTTTTTTTGAACTCGTACAGGCATTGGACAAAATTGACGGAATTCACCGTTTAAGAATTTCCTCCATAGAACCCAATTTATTAAAAAATAAAACGATTGATTTTGTAGCTAATTCCAACAGTTTTGTACCACATTTTCATATTCCGCTTCAAAGCGGAAGCAATGTTTTACTCAAACTAATGAAAAGAAGGTATACCAAAGAGTTGTATGTTGATCGTGTAAAACATATCAAAAAAAGTATGCCCAATGCCTGTATTGGGGTAGATGTAATTGTAGGTTTCCCTGGAGAAACAGATGAAATATTTTTAGAAACCTATAATTTCTTAAATGAACTTGATATTTCGTATTTACATGTTTTTACTTATTCTGAGCGTCCAAATACCGAAGCTGATTTAATGGAAGATATTATTCCTCAAAAGGTAAGACAAAAGAGAAGTAAAATGCTAAGAGGTCTATCGGTTAAAAAGCGTAGAGCTTTTTATGAAAGTCAGTTAGGTAATGAACTATCCGTTTTGTTTGAAGGAGAAAACAAAAATGGGTCTATATACGGATTTACACAAAATTATGTAAAAGTTAAAACTACCTGGAATCCTGAATTGGTCAACACAATCCATTCAATCAAATTAACAGAAATTGATGAAGATGGTCTGGTCAAATTCAACTGGGTCAAAAAACCTATCTTAGCCTAACCTTTAATCTATGGATTCATATATCACTTTTGCAATTTTAGTTTTTACGTCATTTTTCACATTGATCAATCCATTGGCAACCATGCCAATATTCATGTCTATGACCGCTTCTTTAAGTAAGGAAAAACGTAATCACACTGCAAAAAAAGCTAGTATTATTGCTTTTTTTACGATTATAGCATTTGCTTTTTCCGGACAAATATTATTTAAATTCTTTGGCATATCTGTCAATAGTTTTCGTATAGTTGGTGGTGTTATATTTTTTGCAATGGGCTGGGATATGCTTCAAGCAAGACTGGGACATATCAAACATACTGATGATGAATCTAAAATTGATGCATACATAAATGATATTTCTGTCACACCATTAGCAATACCTATGATATGTGGTCCTGGCGCCATCACCAATGCCATCATTTTAATGGAAGATTCAGATACTGTCATTAAAAAAGTTATTTTAATTACAGTTATATTTCTAGTTTTACTCTTAACCTATATTATATTTAAAAGTTCAAGTAAAATAACTGATAAATTGGGTGAAACCGGCAATAAAGTAATGATGCGATTGATGGGATTGATTGTAATGGTAATTGCAGTTGAATTTTTCTTTAGCGGATTAAAACCCATAATTATGAGCATGATCAATGGATAATAAAACACATATCTATTTTATGCCGGGTCTTGCTGCTGGTCCAAAAATATTTGAGTATATACGCTTGCCAAAAGACCAATATGAACTTCATTTTTTAGAATGGCTTTTACCAGAAACTCCAAATGAAACTTTAGAAAATTACTGTAAAAGGTTATCGAAAAATATTACACACAAAGATCCGGTTTTAATTGGTGTTTCCTTTGGGGGAATGATCGTACAGGAATTAGGCAAAATAATTTCTACACAAAAGATTGTAGTAATTTCAAGCATCAAAAATAACAATGAAAAACCAAGATATTTTGTTTTTATGCAAAAAACAAAACTCTATAAATTATTTCCTTCCGGAAGAATATCAAAAATGAATGGTTTTCCTACCTTTGGACTCAGCAAATCCTTAAAAAGAAAATTACATCTGTATAATAAATATCTTGGAGTTAGAGATAAAAAATATCTGGATTGGGCAGTTTATCATGTTTTACATTGGAGAACGAAAAAAAACTTCAAAAATCTGATCCACATCCACGGCAGTGATGACGAAATTTTCCCAATAAAATATATAAAAAACAGTATTATCATTGAAGGAGGAACACATGCCATGATTATTACAAAAGCAAAAAAAATTAGCAACACCCTTGAAGAATTAATTTAAATATGATCATAGAAAACACGCCTATTAAAGACCTTATGTTAATCACACCCAATGTATTTGGGGATGAACGAGGATATTTTATGGAAACATACAATCAAAATAGGCTTAATAAAGTAATAAAAATTCCATTTGTACAAGACAATGAGTCTCTTTCACAAAAAGATGTTTTAAGAGGTTTACATTATCAAAAACCTCCATTTGCACAGGCAAAATTGATAAGAGTCATTTTCGGCAGTATTCTTGATGTAGCTTTAGATATAAGGAAGAACTCAGAAACTTACGGACAACATTTTAAACATGTTTTAAGCTCCGATAACAGAAAACAGCTTTACGTTCCTGCTGGATTTGCGCATGGTTTCTTATGTTTAGAAGATGATACGATCGTCAACTATAAATGTTCTGAATTTTATAATAAGGATAGTGAGGCTTCTCTTTTATGGAATGATACAGATTTAAATATTGACTGGGGGATGAAAGATCCTATTTTAGCCGAAAAAGATAAATTGGCTGAAAAATTTAGTACATTTGATAATCCCTTTTAATTTGAAAAAAATAAAATTATGAATAGAGCTCCCCGTTTTATAATCGTTTTGAGTGTTGCACTTTTAGGTGTTTTTTTAATAAATGCTGTAAAAAAAACAGACATTTCACAAAAGGATGACTTAAATGACCCTAAAAAAAACACAAGTGAAACCTATCAGATCAAGGCATTAAAAATACCTGATAATTTAAACTTTGCAGGCGAGAGAGTTCCTATTGAAAAAGAAGATATCAAAGAAAGAATTGATCGTGAATTATTGGTAAATACATACTGGCAATCTAACGGATTACTCTACTTTAAAAGATCTCACAAATTCTTTCCTGTGATAGAGCCTATTTTAAAAAAATACGGTATTCCGGATGATTTCAAGTATTTAGCTTTGATTGAAAGCGGATTGCAAAATGTAACTTCTTCTGCAGGTGCTAAAGGATTTTGGCAACTGATGCCTGCAACTGCAAAAGAATACGGATTAGAAGTGAATAGTAATGTAGATGAAAGGTATAATCTTGAAAAATCAACCATTGCAGCATGTCAGTATTTACTTGAATCAAAAGAACAATTTGGCAACTGGACTCTGGTAGCTGCATCATATAATGCTGGTAAAAGAGGGATCTCTAGAAGAATTGAAGCACAAAAAGTAACTGATTATTACGATTTATTACTAGTAGATGAAACTGCTCGTTATTTGCCCAGAATTGTTGCTGTAAAAGAAATATTGAACAACCCAAAGAAATATGGTTTTATCTTTGAAAAAGTTGATCTTTATAACAACGTTCTAACAAAAAAACTAAAAATTGATACAGCTATTACAGATTTAGCTTCCTTTGCAATAAATCAGAAAATTAATTATAAAATATTAAAGATCCATAATCCTTGGTTGCGTGAAAATAAATTGAATAACAAGTCCCGAAGGATGTACGAGATCAAAATTCCTATTTAAAACTTTAATCAAATGGCATTAAGCAATAACGACATTTTTAAAAAACTAAGAGTTGCACTTAAACTACGTAATGATGATATTATGAAAATATGTAGTCTAGTAGATTTTAAAGTTACTAAAAGTGAACTGGGTGCAATTTTTAGAAATGAAAACCATCCTAAATATATGGAATGTGGTGATCAGTTCCTTCGTAATTTTTTAAACGGACTGGTAATTCATTTAAGAGGGCCAATGCCACCTAAGGCAAAGAAGTAAGTCTTAAAATAGTGGGTCAAAGTATAAATTTATTCAGGATTTTACTTCAGGTAAAGCCCTGAATTCAAACAAAAAAATGGAACTTTAAAACTCAATTTCATCTACTTCTTTCTGAGTTAGCTTAAATTCTGAAACAATCTCTTCAATAATTTTTGCAGCAGGTTTTATCTTATGTATCAACCCGGCAATTTGCCCAATTTCAAGTTCTCCATTTTCTAGATCGCCTTCAAACATCCCTTTTTTAGCTCTGGCTCTACCCAATAACACTTTTAATTGTTCGGTATTTGGTTTTTTCGAATATAAATCTTGAACTTGATGATAGAATTTATTTTTAATTAATCGTACCGGAATCAATTCTTTTAAAGTCAAATCTGTACCTGCATCTTCTGTTTTAACCACAGAATTCTTAAAATTAATATGTGCAGAAGACTCTTCACTAGCAACAAATCTACTACCAATTTGAACTCCATCAGCTCCTAAAACCATCGCAGCCAGCATTCCCCTACCGCTCGCGATACCACCTGCTGCAATAAGAGGAATATTTATTTTTTCTTTAACCATTGGAATCAAAGTAAATGTTGTTGTTTCTTCTCTGCCATTATGTCCACCTGCCTCAAAACCTTCGGCAACAATTGCATCCACACCTGCTTCCTGAGATTTTAAAGCAAATTTCACACTGCTCACTACATGTACTACTTTGATATCATGTTTCTGAAAATACTTGGTATATAATTTCGGATTTCCAGCAGAAGTAAAAACTATTTTTATCCCTTCATCAATAATTATTTTTATGATTTCATCTATTTGAGGATAAAATAAAGGAATATTTACTCCAAAAGGTTTATCGGTTGCTTTTTTACATTTTTGAATATGCTCTCGCAAAACATTTGGATACATCGATCCTGCGCCTATCAAACCCAATCCTCCCGCATTGCTGACAGCAGAAGCTAGTTTATACCCGCTTATCCAGACCATTCCTCCCTGAATAACAGGGTACTTTATATTAAAAAGTTTAGTGATTTTGTTTTGCATAAAAATATATGATTTTAGTTCAGTAAAACTATAATAGAACAAGTCCAAAAGGAATTTATATTGACATTCAAAAAAATCGTTATTCTTGCATTAAAATTCCATTTTTTAACTCTGATGCTGTCGGTTTTTCAAACCAGTTTTCCATAAAATCAAAATTTTCCTGAGTCACTTCAAATTCGAATGTATCACCTTTTGTTTCATTGCGTTCCATAACTCTGGAAAACCTTGTTTTCTTTAAAATATCTAAAAAGTGCATCTTTATTTCAATATAATTATCCTTTGCAAACTTTCTGAATTTTTCTCTATGCTCAAACTTTGAAAGACCCAAATCAAGAATAGAATCCACACCTATATTTTCAAGTTGTAATATCAAGCTCATGATTAATGACTCAGAACGCTCAATTCTATCTAAAAACCATTGTAACCCATCCTCTTCTTTCTTATCTGGAAGAAACAATATATTATTCCATTTATCCATTGAAAATACAACTCCACCTATCTCCTTTTTCAAAATATTGGCATAAGTTGTTTTACCTGAGCCAGTATTGCCAACAATTAAATGAATCATTTTTTCAAAGATTAATTATTATGAAATTACCCCAGATCCCAGTAACTCATCTTCCTGATACCAGGCTACAAATTGCCCTTCGGTAATGGCAGACTGTTTGTTTTCAAAAGCTACATACAAACCATTTTTTGTTTTGTATAAAATTGCATTTTCTAAAGCTTGACGGTATCTAATTCGAGCTTGCACTTTCATTTGCCCTCCTTCTTTTAACAATAAGTCTTGACGTATCCAATGAATTTCATCCTTGTTTACAAACAAAACATTGCGATATAATCCGGGATGATTTTTTCCTTCTCCTGTATATATTATATTTTTATTAACATCTGTATCAATTACAAATAATGGTTCAATGGTACCTCCAACTGCAAGTCCTTTTCGCTGACCTTTGGTGAAATAATGTGCTCCCTGATGCTTACCCATCACTTTTCCGTCTTCCTTTGAATAGATGATTTTATTGCTATTAAATTCTAGTTCTTCTTCTTTATCTTTAAATTCAGGTACTTCTCTATCGTAAATTGGAGAATTCTTCGGAATATCAACAATAATTCCCTCTTTTGGTTTTAACTTTTGTTGTAAAAATTCGGGTAAACGAACCTTACCAATAAAACATAAACCCTGAGAATCTTTTTTTTCTGCTGTTACCAGATCAAGCTCTGTTGCAATTTTTCGCACTTCAGGTTTTGTTAGTTCTCCAATAGGGAAAAGAGATTTTTCTAGTTGATCCTGTGATAACTGACATAAAAAATAAGACTGATCTTTGTTATCGTCTTTTCCTGCAAGAAGCTGATAAACTTTCTTTCCGTCTTTATCAAATTCCGATTTACGGCAATAATGACCTGTAGCTACATAATCTGCTCCAAGCTCCATTGCTATTTTCATAAAAACATCAAATTTGATCTCACGATTACATAAAACATCTGGATTTGGGGTCCTGCCCTGTTTATATTCACGAAACATATAATCAACTATACGTTCTTTATACTGTTCACTTAGATCAACCACCTGAAAAGGAATTCCAAGTTTATCAGCCACAAGCATAGCGTCATTGCTATCTTCCAACCAAGGACATTCATTAGAAATAGTAACCGAATCATCGTGCCAGTTTTTCATAAACAGACCAATAACTTCATAACCTTGCTCTTTTAATAAATGTGCAGCAACACTCGAATCAACACCACCAGAAAGTCCAACAATTACACGTTTCATAACTTTTTTTTGAAGTGCAAAGATATGAAAAACAAGACCTAGAATTAAAATAAAAACTTAAGAGTTAAAAAAAATCATATCAGTAATTTGAATTACTGATAACTAAAACCACCAACTATTCCTTTTCCCTCTTAGGTTTTATTGCGGGTTGCTCAGTACTAACCAATTCACCATCTACATAATTTTCCCAAGTACCAACCCTTAAATTATCTTTATACAGACCTTTTTTTATTAAATCACCCGTTTTCCTACTATAATAGATCGCCATACCATTTAGCATACCATTGACATAATTAAAATCCTGATATAAAAATCCTTTGATAGAATATTTTTTATAGTTACCATGTTGTAAACCATTTTTATAATTGGCAATTTCTGTTGGTTCTCCTTTAGCGTAAAAAGTTTTATATGATCCATCTAATTTTCCGTCTTTATAATTCTCTTCACTCATAACCGTTTTACCATCCGCATGATAAAACAACCATTTACCTTCTCTTTTTTTACCTCGCATCATTCCTTCACTCTCCACTACTCCGGAAGGTGTAAAAAATTGAACATCAGCAAGATCATCACCTGTATGGTACTTTTTAACTATTATCGGATTATCAGAATTAGAAGCCGAAAAATATTTAAATACCCCAACTTCTTTACCGTGATCAAATTTTCCTACATAGCGAACCCTGCTATTGCTGTAATACTTTTTCCAAACTCCATCTCTATTTCCATCATTATCCATTTGATTGATACTATTTTGTGCATTTACAGATAAAATACCTGCTACAAAAAAAACAA
>JADGEA010000355.1 GCA_016744615.1 Flavobacteriaceae bacterium | reverse complement strand
ATTCCTTTAGACTTGCATAATAAAATGTAGTAAATTAGGATTGATTAAAGAGCAGGTAACCTATTATAATTCATAGTTATTAAAACTAAGCAATGATTAAGAACCTACTCTTTATTTAATAGAACTCGAATTAGATATTAGGGATAGTTAAAGCCCACTATAAAGGAATAGAGTCTATTAATATTCAATCCAAAACCTTATTCAAAGTTATGCAAAAATCTTTAAAATTTATCGGAATTGACATTAGTAAGTCTACTCTGGATATTTGTGTTTTAGACAAAGATTCCAGTATTCATTATCAAATTGAAAATCAAGCTTTACAAATACGAAAGTTCTTTAGGGTGTTCCCCAAAAATAATACTCGTATCTGTTTTGAAAACACAGGTAAATATGGCTGGGTACTTATAGAGATATTATCCAATTTAGAATTTAATTTCTACCAAGTTAATGCCCTACACCTAAAAAGAAGTATGGGACTAGTTCGTGGTAAGGACGATGTTGTAGATGCACTACGAATTGCACAATTCATTTCCAAAAATCACAAAGAAACACCCCTTTACCAAACGTCAGATAAGAATATTAAAAAAATACAGGTATTAATCTCCAAACGTAATCTATTGGTCAAACAAAGAGCACAACACAAAACTCTTAAAAAAGAAAATAAACTCCTTAAAAGCTTGAAATTACCAGCTTTGGGGAAATACTCTAATGCAATCATTTCTTTATTGAATAAACACATTAAAGGAATTGAAAAAATGATAGCTAATATTATTTCACAAGACCAAGAATTGAATAAAAATCATCGTATTGCTACATCTGTTCCTGGTGTTGGTAAAATAGTATCGTGGAATATGTTAGTCAAAACTAATGGTTACAAAGGTATTTCTAATCCACGAAAATTTGCGTGTTATGCAGGAGTTGCTCCATTTTCTCAAAGGTCTGGAACATCAATCAATAAAAAAGCCAGAGTATCTCACCTTGCAGATAAAGCTATGAAGAAACTACTTCATATGGCAGCAATGAGAGCTATACAACTAGAAAATGACTTGAAAAAATACTATATTCGAAAGGTGAAACAAGGGAAAAATAAGATGCTGGTATTAAATGCAGTGAGAAACAAAATTATTCATAGAATCTTTGCAATGATTAAAAGTGAAAAATTATATGACTTTAATTTGCATTTGTCATAGATATCATTGCGGTTGAATTTCCTTTCGGAAATTCCCGCTTATTTATTAAATTCGTTGTTTAACAGAAAAATCCTATCGGATTTATCCGCAACGCAATCATGCTAAAACTGTTACCAAACATAATGAGAAGAGCTCGAGACATACCTGCAGCAATAATTGTATTAAGGATTGCTGTAGCAGAATCTTTTGGAGCTGATCGTCTCGAAATACTAAGAGAAGCCAATATATCACCTGATATTTTTACAGACCAAAAAGCTCGAGTGACCGTTGAACAATCTATTGATGTTTGGAGAGTAATTGTTCGTAAAACAGGATTGAAGGATATTGGGCTTGAATGTGGATTAAAAACACGCTTTCAAACCATGGGAATCTTAGGTTATGTTATGATGAATTCACCATCAATCACTCAGGCATGGAGGAAACTCTGTAACTATCAAGAGTTAGTACTGTCTATTCTTCTTCAAAAAATGATTATCGAAGGTGAATTGATAAGATTTGATGGGACAATGCAAGAAGAGTGGCAGGATGATTTCAGGTACACAATAGACTACATTTACTCATCATATATTGCCCTGATTAAGAGCTGCACCTCCAAAAACATCCATCCGCTGGAGGTAGGTTTCAATTTCCCTGAGCCAACAAATACGGATAGATATCATGAGATTTTTGATCCTGCAGCTATCAAATTTTCTTGTGATAACCCATATATAATTTATAAAAAATCTGATCTAGATAATGAAATCACCTCATATGATCCAAGTATTTTTGATCATTTTGAAGTGCTGCTACAAGAAACAGCCAACGAGCATAACCGAGTTAATATCAATACAAGAGCCGTTAAAAAAAGTATCTTAAATAGACTGAAAGCAGAAATTCCAAAAGCCGATGAAATAGCCCGTGATTTAGGTATGAGTGTTCGATCGTTGCAGCAAAAATTAAAAAAGGAAGGAACAACCTTTCAAGAGATTTTAAACTTAGTACGAAAAGAGATTGCCATAAGACAACTTTCAAATTCTAACAACAATGTGACAGATGTTGCCTTTCTAATAGGTTTTTCAGACATCTCAGTATTTTCAAGAAATTTCAAAAAATGGACTGGACTTACTCCAACTGAATTTCAAAAACAACAATAATCTTTACTCCATGTCTATTTTTCGCAAATAATCAAATGAATTGCGTCTATCATCATATTAGTTTTTATGACTTTCCATACTTTTGAAGCGTAAATTAATTAAAAACAACAACCTTAGAATTAAATAGCAATGAAACAATCAACATATCAACATTTTGATCCTTGTACACAATTAAATGAATATGTTCATTCGTTCTGGGTTCATATCAATCCTAACAATGAAAAAGATTCTTTCACATTT
>JADGEA010000144.1 GCA_016744615.1 Flavobacteriaceae bacterium | reverse complement strand
AGTAATAAATTAATTGCCCGCAAATTAGGTATTACAGAGGCTACGGTTAAAGTACATGTTAAACACCTATTGAAAAAATTGAATTTAAAAACTCGCGTTGAGGCTGCGGTATGGGTTGCTAACAAAAAATTTTTGAAAGACTAATACCATAACAAAAACATCCAAAGGTACAGAGAGATAATACAAGTTGGTTAAACTTAATATATTATGTTAAAAACAATCGAATTATTTGGTTTTAAATCAATTCGCGAAATGAGGCTTGATTTGAAACAAATCAATGTTTTAATAGGTGCAAATGGAGCTGGTAAATCTAATTTATTTGAAAGTTTAAAGTTCTTAAAATCTATCCAAGATAATAGATTACAGTTCTATATTGGACAAGCTGGCGGTGCCAATAGTCTTTTACATTATGGCACCAATGTTACCAAGCAAATTAGCGCCAATTTTTGTTTTGAACTTGATAAGGTTTTAACTTGGTATAAATTGCAGTTTTCTGAAGCTCCAATTGATACACTGATTTTTGCTAAAGAAGAACTTGTATTACCAGTTTATAAACAAGTACTTGGAATGAATCATAAGGAAAGCCTATTAAATAGTGATCCTAATTTTGCCATTGCTGATGTAGCACATTATGGCATTTTCCAATTTCACAATACCGCTACAATGCGTGGAAATTGTAATATCAATAATAACTATTATTTAATCAATGATGGTAGTAATTTAGCCGCAGTTCTTTACAAATTAAAACAAAGACAATTTTCATATTATGAACGTATAATTTATACAATTCGACAAATAGCACCATTTTTCAATGATTTCATACTAGAACCATTAGCACTAAATCCTAATTACATTCAACTGAAGTGGCAATCTCGTTATTCTCCATATGAATTTGGTCCCCATCAATTATCTGATGGTAGTTTACGGACAATGGCTTTAATTACTCTATTATTACAACCAGAGTCAGATTTACCTTCGCTAATAGCACTGGATGAACCAGAAATTGGTCTTCATCCTTATGCAATTAATATTATTGCCTCACTGATACAAACTGCTTCAGTACATACACAAATTATATTAGCGACCCAGTCTAGTACATTTTTAGATCATTTTGATCCTAGCGACATAATAGTTGTAGAACAACAACATGGTGTTTCTTATTTCAAACATCTAGTTCCAGAATCATTAAATGAATGGTTAGAAGAATATACCTTGAGTGAACTGTGGGAAAAAAATGTACTAGGCGGGAGACCAACTCAATGATACGTTTGCATTTTGTGGTAGAGGGTCAAACGAATTTGCTTATCCTAATAAAAAAGATGAAATTAAACAATTAATTGCGATACGATCTAATTTTGAATCTCCAGAAGATATAAATGAAGGTAAAGATACAGCACCATCCAAGCGAATTAAAAAAATAATCCCAGAATATAACAAAGTTTCAGCCGCTTGTAATATTGCTATGCAAATCAGTCTTGTTAAAATAAGGAAAGAAAATCATCATTTTAATGAATGGCTAAATAAATTAGAACAATTAGCTGAAATAAAAATACCTTTAGTATGATATTTTTTGCTTCAAATATCTAGTAGATTTATTAAATTAATTATGTTAAGTTATCTTTAATCTATTACGATTATTGAGTTACTATCCAACATTAAGACATGAGGCATATCATGAATGATATATTATTTTCGATGGACTTCACTCAAGACGAGTTACTTAATCAAGATGATACATTTTCTATAGATTGTTCGTTAAATAATTCAGAATTATTTAATCAATATAATGATGATTCTCACTACCAAGATATATCAAATTTGTGCAATCATCATTATGATAATGCACATATGGAATCAGAAAATTTAAATCATTCAGATGTTTCTATACAACAGCACGATGCAAGATGTACACAAGAATTTCATGGAAATACACCACATTTAGTAAGTATGCATAGTGATGATAATACCATTCATCATGAACATAGTGGTACCATTTATCATGAACACTATTTTAGGAAAAAAGCTGAATATATTCCTAATGACGGGGATACTAATTACAGCAATACCTCCCTATATCCTCAAAATTCACCATCAGAAGAAACACATTTTTGTATTGATAATAACCATGATGGTATCTGTGATAATGAAAGTTGTTCAAGTGATAATGATTGTAGCTCAAGTAATGATTAAATCAAGGATAAACCAATGATAAAAGTATTACCACCTTCTAATAAACCCAAAGGAATGTGGCACAAAATCAAAGATCATTTTAAATCATTATATTTTCCATCAAAATATAGTGCTGATGTTATTATGGAAAACGTTGAAAAACAAATCTCTGCTAACTACGATTTACAACAACGGTTGCAGGAAAATGCTCATGCTTTTCAATCCCAAACAGAAAATAAAAGAAAACAGTTTGAAGCTGAAAAATTGAAATATCAATTGGAAGCCAATGTAGATTTACAATATAGTTTACAAACTAATTCTTTTAATTTTCAATCACAATTAGAAAAAAGCCGTCAAAAATTTGAATTGACTAGAATTAAACTGCAATATTTTATGCAGTTAGAAACACAGGCACATCAAGCAAAAGAAAATCAACTAACTAGAATACATCAATCTAAAGAAAATCAATTCAATAGAGAATTTCAAGCTGAATTGACTGCGTATGTTAAAAAGCTAGATCATGCCATGATGCAGGAAAAAATGGCATTTGATTTGTTTTTATTTGAAGAACGTAAAAAATTAGATATAGAAATGCGTGAAAATGCCCATAACTTTCAGTTAAAATTGGCTGTAATTCATGGGCAAATAACTCGTAAAACTGAAGAATATCGGCGAACTTTGGATAGGTATCCTTGGGGATTACCTCCTTCAACTATTTTAGAAACTTACAGTAAATATCAGGATAGAACCAAGCCAGTTCCACCACTGATTATTATTTCCCCACCCACGCTTGAATATGATAAATTAGGTAGTACATCTTCTTCAAACCTACCTAAAATAGAGAAACGTTTAGCAGAAAATGTGCGAACTTTTTTAGATATAAATTATCCAATTGATGATCGAGTTAGACCTACTAATTTTATTGGTGGTATTTGGGAAACAAAAGCACGTCATAGTGAAAATGCAGTGATGTTATTGTTTTCGATGTTTTCTTCAGTTCCTACACTTATTTTTGAATGTGAAACTGAAGGTGAATTCCTTAATTTTCGTATTGCATCTTGGGATATTGGGCAAGAAACCTACAGATACAAATCTATTTTATCAGAATTTAATTGCACGGAATTTTTGTATGAAGTGGCGAAGTTTAATGCACAAAACTGGAAAGAAAAAAAGGATTTGTTATTACAAAAAGGTAGAACTGAAGAAGAGTTAAAAAAATTAGGAGGAGATGATGAAATAAATTTAGGTATTTTGAAATATGAAGCTGATTTGAAAAAAGATGGTTATGACGGATTTTTACATTATAAAATAACAGCTAAAGCTATTCAAGAATTAGTAAAACATCTGAGAATTTTACACTGTCTCTTTATTGGTTTATCAGTAGATGAATACTATTTCATTCGTTATAATGTAACTCCTCAATTACCTAGTATAGTCAATCAATTAATAGAAGAGTTACCTGATTATGAATCTATTTATTTAATGAATGTGGTTACATCTTACTATCAAAATATCTATGAAGCTTTGAATGAACAAGATAGCCCATTTATACCTGATTTTACTTTAGAAATAGCCTGTGGTTTAGCAGGAATAGTTGAAACAAGTTGGGTCAAAAAGATGGTAGAAAATTCAATGCGAGCGTGGTTAAAACTTAGAGGAATACAAGCACATAAAAAAATGTATTTAATAGAGACTATACAGTCTCATTTGAATAGAGAATCTGATCAAAAGTATGTAGAACAATTGCATAATTTTTTTATAGCTATAGGTGATGTTAAAATCACAGAACAACTTGAAAATCTTTTAGAACAATGGCGAAAAGCTAAATTGAAAGAAATTATATTTTAACTATTTAAGGAAAATAATATTATGGCATTTGATGATAAATCAATTAAGGTAGTAGTTGGTATTGATTTTGGTACCTCCCGTTCTGGTTATGCTTATGCGTTTCTTGATGATAAGAAAATTATTCCAAAAACCCAATGGTTTGGACAAAATGTCCCATATGTAAAAACATTAACCCAAATTCTTTATTCTCCTGATCTTCAAGAAAAGTGGTGGGGATATGATGTCAAAAAAGTTTTAGCTGAAAAACGTAAAAATGATGAGGCTAAGGATTATCATTTTTTTGAACGATTTAAAATGTCTTTGCGTGAAAGTCAAGATGTTACTTCTGAAGGGCCAAGTAT
The DNA here is from genome assembly GCA_016744615.1 of Flavobacteriaceae bacterium. GTDB lineage: Bacteria > Bacteroidota > Bacteroidia > Flavobacteriales > Flavobacteriaceae > Lutimonas. Next base: position 6,633 of record JADGEA010000144.1, on the reverse strand, counting down.
AACTAGTCAGGCAGGCAAAAAGTTTTTAGCGGTGGATGTTATTGCTGATTATTTGCGTTTTTTAAAATATTTTGCTTGGAAAGATATAACCAAAGTAACCAGTGGGCATCTAAAAGAAAAGGAAATTCGTTGGTGTTTGACTGTTCCGGCTATTTGGACCGATGCTGATAAACAACTTATGCGTAGTGCCGCGCAAAAAGCTGATATAATTGGCACTTCAGAAGAAGATGCAGAACGACTGATTTTGGCTTTAGAACCTGAAGCAGCGGCAATGTATTGTCAAGAAAAAGATCAACATCAATTGCAAGAAGGCAATCGTTTTATGGTAGTAGATTCAGGCGGAGGTACAGTAGATATTACCGTGCATGAAGTGTTAGCTGGAAAAAAATTGAAAGAAGTTATCACTGGTACTGGAGGAACTTATGGTTCTACTTATGTAGATAAATATTTTATTGAGGAATTTTTAGCTAGCAAACTGACCAGCAAAGTCATTGAATCTTATTATGAGGAGGAACCAATAGATTTTTTAGATATGATGGATGACTGGGAAAATGCTAAATGTAATTTAGATCCAACTAAAGAACGTTTCTTTCCAATTCGCACCAAGCTCTATAAAATTTTAAGAAAATTTCCTAATGTTTTGGAAAAACTAGCTGACGAACAGGATGGAGAAGATGAAAGTATCTATATTTCTCCTGAAAGCATGAAGCAAATTTTTAAATCTACTTTAGATGGTTTAGTTCAAAAAGTGCAAGAGCAGTTTGAAAAGTTAGGTACAGGTTGTGACATTATGTATTTGGTAGGTGGCTTTTCTACTTCTCCTTTGTTACAAAAACGAATTTCCCAAGAATTTGCTGATAAAGTTAAAAAAATTGTAATTCCGCCTATACCCGGTGCAGCAGTTGTGGAAGGAGCAGTTGCTTTTGGAATTGATCCATCGATCCGTTCAAGGGTAAGTCGCTTGGCTTATGGTGCAGATTGCTGTAGAAAATTTAAAAAAGGCAAAGATCCTCTTGATAAAAAATTCTGGTCCGAAGAACATAATGAATACTATTGCAATGGTTGCTTTAATATTTTTATTGAATCTGGTGATGAAGTGGGTATAGATGAAAAGGTTACACGCATATATACTCCTATGGAAAAAGACCAAAAACAAATGCCATTTACTTTTTATGCTACTAAAAAGTTTCATCCTATATATATAGATGAACAAGGAGTAACTGAAATAGGACAATTAACTATTGAACGAGCAGATACCTCCAGTGGACTTGATTGGAAAGTTGAAGTTGTTATGTATTTTGGAAAAACTGAAATTAAAGTGGAAGCAAAAGATGTTGAAACAGGCAAAATGGAAAAAACATCTTTGCGTTTTTCTGCAACTTACTCTAAAGAATTAATTGGGGAATAGTAAGTATGGATGATAATTCTCACAACTCAGCACAACAAAATGATGTGAAACTAGATAAATCAATGCTTGATAAAAATGATACTTCTGCTCCGGTGACTGAATCTTCTGACAAAAAGATTGATAAGGAAGTTCAGAATGAAGAACAAACATCAACAACTGAAAAACAGAATGAAGAATTAGTTACTAGCCTAAAAGATGAAAACACTAGATTACAAGATGTAATAGATGAACAAAAAAAGGAAATTGCAGAACTTAAAAAAAGAATTCCGAAATATGGTAAAGAGGTTGCCAAAAAAAACATCAATAACTGGTGGAAAAAGATATACTTACAGATTACACAAGATTCAAAAACAGGTGATTTAAAAGAACATTATGATATTATAATAAAATATCCACACGATGTAATTTTATTACTTTATCAACTTGAAGCGAAACTAGGTAGTGTTGAAAATAATCTAGATAAAGAAAAAAAACATTGGACTAATCTTGTTACTGGCAAACATACACAAATAAGCGAATTAAATCAAAAGATAACTACTCTTGAAGCTGAATTAAATACTGCTGATGAGACTATCGAAACTTTACAAGAAAAGGAAGCAAGTTATACTAATATCGAAAAACAAAATGATGATCTTGAATCAAGATGCACAAGATTGCTTAAAGACATCGTTAGTCTCAAAACAGGTGGAGATACTACAGCTAAACATGACTCCTTATACAAATATTTTAAAGAGTTAAAAGAGCAAAAATTCAAGGAACTCAGCAATAAAATTTATAAGTTACATTCCGAATGCATCCCAAAACGTCCTAAATCAAACCGCAAGGAAGAGACTGCGAAAATACGTTCAAAAATTGCTAAAAATCTTCTATTAGAAGAAGTAAAAATTACTGATATTGATCATGAAAAGATCGTCGTATCTTTGCAAAATGAACTAATTAAATACTGTGGCGATGAAATTAATAATTTTAAAGTAGAAAAAGATGAAATAAACCAAAGTATTAAAAACTTGGCTGAAGAATCATTTCAATTAGTGAAAAATATTAGCCATGCTCTTCCACCGGGAAAATTATTGTGGTGTGAAAAAAACCAAGAATTTAACCCTGAAGAACATGAAGCTTTAGTAGGCTGTGCAGAACATGGAAAGGTTAATTTTACTGTTTATCCGGGTTATGTGATTTCTGAAGGTGATACAAATAAACAGAGAATTTTTGCAAAAGTATTAGTTTTTACTACCTTGGAATAAATAAACTCGGGATAAAAATGGATGGATGCGGTTTAGCATCAGCATTATCAGAAACTGTAGAAAATGGGACTTAGCGTATTGGCTTCACGCCCCCCTTTCTACCCAAGCCATAACCAATACGATAAACATCTGGCATATTAATGCGTCCATCACGCATCAGTCGAAATATCCCTAATTCAACTAAGTCTTGTTTAATGCCTTCATAACCTTGCTCAATACGACTCGGGGGTAAACGGACAACTGCTTCATCATTGGCTTGTTGTAAGCTGTTCAAAACATTCCTTTCACTCCAACGGCATGTAATAGCATCAAATTCACAGGGAACAGTTTGTCCTTTTAATGGTATCATCAATTTATCTATCCAAGGATAGTCTTCTCTCAATTCACGAACGCGAATACTGGAAGCAGTTTGTACGCCTTTTTTAATAGATTGATAATGTAAAGCATAGCTTTGCTTATCACGTAAGTTATCTAAAGCTGCTGTATGTAAAGCAGCAAGGAAGCTGCGCGGACTGGTTTTATCATAACCATCACCCAAGTGATTGGGTAGCCATGTATAGGGAAAACCTCTTCTCGCATTGATCCCCATATAAGGACCAGCAATGGCATGAAAAATATCTCTTTGTACTGCTTCAGAACGACACATTTTATCAGGAATAATCCAAATAGAAGAATGTTGTTCCCATTGCTCCCAAAATTTATCTTGACAAAATTTACGAAAAAGTTGTCCTTGCTCTGGTTCATTACCTAAGTGATGCCAAAGTAGATTAAACAATTCTATTTTAGGCCAATCTAGCATCACTTTGCTAGAAATGACTTTGGAGCCGTCTGGAAATGCAGACACCTCGGCATCTTCCAACATATCAGGACGGACGAATGCCTTTAAACGAATGGCACGATAAGAGCGAAACTCTAATAAAACTTGTAATAACCCCTTTAATAAACGTCTTAAACTTCCCCAATCGTCTGCCGCACGATCTAAAGCATCAAATAAAATCAGCTTTTTTAAGCCTAATTGTTGTAATTCTTTATCCTTGGCAATAAAAGCGCGTTCTATACGTTCTGGATCTGATTTTATCCAGTCAATACGCGCATCCCAAGTATTTGGCATATCCAATTTCAAGATATTAAATGCTATGATAGTTTGCCAAATATCTTGTGCATCATATTTTTTTATGAGAGCCTTTAATATTCGCTTACTCGGATAATTATCAGATGGAGTTTGACCAAAACCAGCACAACAATTAATATTAGTCAACTCGCTACGTGGTAATAAATAGGTAACTAATTGTCTATGACGTTCATCTTGAAGTGCTGCCCACCAAACACTTTTACCACTACCCCGAATACCTTCCACCAACATATTATTAGGATTTAAAGCGCGAGCATGTGTGCTTGGCACATAAAAACGACTCAATTCTGGAACTTGTTCATTTGCTTGTGACTGTTCTTCAGGGAGAGCATTTAGAAACAGTTTTCTTAAATCTTCTAACGGAAATTCTGTGTTCATGCTACATTACTCTAAGGTTAAAGAAGTGATCTCTTTTAAGAAAGTACCATAAGCTTCAAGCACTGAATTTTCATTAAATACTTCACTGTTTGAAACCGGATCAAATTCTTGAAAGGCGCGATGCCAATAAAATTTTAAGGGATAATGAGGAGCATCAATATCTTTTTCATCAAAATTAAATCCCTCATCATTTGAAGTTTCTTCATATAAAGTATCAGCAAACAAATCATAAGCTGATTGACGGCAGTTTTCTAAATAATTGGCTCTATCAATTTCTGGCACCATGCCAGCCACTATTTTTAAATTGTCACGAAACTGAGCTAAATTTGGATGCCATCTTTGCCAGTGTTGAAATAATAAACGATAACCACGCCATGTTTGGGGAGTATTTATGGCAAATAATAAAGCATAAGCATTTAATCTAGTGATCGTGATAGCCGCAATATCATGCATTCCGGCACGGCTGTCTAATAAGACTATGTCTGGTTTTTCTTGTTTTTCTAATGCTTGCAATAAGCGCGACAACCGTTCTGCAAAATCGGCACCCGACACTTCCATATAAGCACGAGACAATTTAGCAATGTAATCTTTTTCTTGAGTACCTGAAGCTGGCACTATCCGAATATCGCCAATACCGCTAGATACTAACGGACTGGTTCCCACCAATTCGCGTAATAGTGATTCATCCGCTTGACCAACGGCTTCTTCGACTAACCAATCAATAATACCAAAATCAGGTGCATTTAACTCTGGCAATAAGCTATGCCCAATGCCCGGTGATTCTAAATCTAAATCTAATACTAAGACACGTTTACCTTGTTGTGCCAAATACCATGCCCATACTGCTAAAGCAGTAGAACGCCCCACACCACCTTTTATACCAAAAACAGTGACACGTTGAATATTAGTTTGACTAGCAATCGGTTGTCGTAACCAATCTTGCCCAGTTATTTGACGATCCAATAGATCAATGTGAGGAGTTTTAGAAATATTTATTTTATCAGGTGAGTTAAATAGCGCGTCAGAATCGAATAATTCATTTTTATATAAAAATACTGATTGATGGCTAAAATTTCCTAATGCTTGTTTAAACAATGCCGCTAAATCGTCATGTTGCGTGGTTTCATCGGTGGGCAAAGCTATTCTAATGCGACCATAAAGATCACGCACAAGTACGGGCGATCCTCCTAAATCAGCATAATGTCGTTTAAGCAATTCAATTGCATTTTCTAGTGCTTCTTGAAAACGAATCATATACTTAACCCATCAGATTGTGCTTGTTGAAGGATTTTCTTAACAATAGTTGAAGCGGCTGATTGATGAGGAGTAACGCGAGGATGAGGCGGTGCGCCACGGTGGTGAAATTCACTAGTTTTAGCATAACGTTGTGATACATCCCAATCCTCAAAAGGATTATTGCTTGACAAATAAGCAACATATTTTGCGCCATTACGTCCATTAGCAAAGGTGATAAATTCGTTCCATAATTTATTGATATGAACGCTATGCTTTTTTAAATCACCGCGTGATTTGGTACGAGCACCTAATCCGACCATAACGGCTTTCAAACCACATTCTGCGGCTAAACCATATAATTGATCTGCATTAGCCCACCGTAATAGGTTAAACAGTATTTCAGCATCTTCATAATGGCGATACGCAGCATTTTTATAGTCTGTGTTCATTTATTTTCATTTCATAAATTTATTATTATACTATCAACAATAAAAATTGCAAAATATTCTCATAAATGGTACAAGGATAATCAAATGTAGTGCATCATTCTCATGCAATCTCTGCACAAGTAAAGATACAACAACAAGATGATAATCTCATAGGTATATCTCAAAAAATTGAACGAACTCATGACTATGGTTTGATAATCATGCTTGAACGCAGCAACAGGAGACAATAAATGTCTGACATAGAAAAACAAAAAATTGTGGTTATTGATGATCACCCTTTATTACGTAAAACTTAAAGATATGGATCCAGAAGAACTGCTGGTTAAATTTCGTGAAGTCGCAGAAGGAAAATTAGTAATGTCTCCTAATATTATTAATTGCCTTGGGCGAGCATTACGTAAACAACCGAGTGTACCAGAATTAACTAATCGCGAACAAGAAATCCTGATACACATTCATGATGGCGAAAGTAATAAATTAATTGCCCGCAAATTAGGTATCACAGAGGCTACGGTTAAAGTACATGTTAAGCACTTATTGAAAAAACTTAATTTAAAAAGTCGTGTTGAGGCTGCGGTTTGGGTTGCTAATAATAAGGCAAACAAAGTTATTAAACATTACCACCCTTCTTCATAACTTTCCCTTGTGCCGCGCGTTGTTTACGCAATTCTTTTGGATCAGCAATCAATGGGCGATAAATCTCTACACGATCTGATTCTCGTAATTGCGTATTTAACTTGCAAAGTTTACTAAAAATACCGATTTTGTTTAGTTCAATTTCTGGAA
>JADGEA010000354.1 GCA_016744615.1 Flavobacteriaceae bacterium | reverse complement strand
AGACCTAATAGAAAAAATGAACGAAAACATCGACAAAAGAAACCTTATAGCATGAATTACAAACGATTATGATGATTTACTAACTAAACGACATTGATTCCTAAATATGGATTAATTTCAAAGTAGATTTTGCCGTTAGAATTTACGCTTATCAATTTATAGGTAAAAAGTAGCAGCTGTATAAAAAAAATATTTTTCGTTTAATAAAAAAACAGCAGTTAAGTACCCTATTTTTGTTTGGTACTTAACTGCTGTTTTTTATATATTATTACAGTACGTATTTTATTTTCTCTTTTTACCTCCCCCTTTAGGTTTGCTTGCTGGTTTTGAAGCTGGCTTACTAGCAGGTTTAGTTGAGGGTTTGTTAGTAGGTTTAGAATTCGACTTCTTCGTAGGGACAGAAGTTTTATTGTCTTTTACATTACTGTTTTTACCTTTTTTTTCGGCATCTGTTTTCCAGTCTTCTTTAACCGGTTTACCTGTAGATTCCTTAGCTTTATTAGTCTTTTCAGATTTTTCAGGTTTTTTCTTATCAGCGACGTCTTTTTTACTATTCCCTACATTTACATTTGTTCGGCTATACGAATTATTAACATTTACATGAACGTGAACATTTGTTCTGTATCTACGAGTTGGATAAGGTCTCCAAGGACGATAATAAGGAGGATAATAACCCCAATAAAAAGGAGATCTCCAAGGGTTGTAATGTGGTCCCCAAAACCAGATAACAATAACGGGTGGATGTACATAGACAGGGTAAATAACATAAGAAGAGCCATACATACTTACATCACCAACAACTTCTACTTGTGTATCTTCTCCCTCTTCAACATTAATAGTTGCTACATCTTGATATTTGTCTTTTCCAATTACGGCCTGAATTGTTACTTTACGTGAATCACCTTTTGACGATTCAATAACTCTTAAATAATCAACTTCATCGTCTTTATTTAAATCTAAATTAGATATTTGTGTTTTGGGATCATTTAATTTTTTCTCAAAATCTTCAAGATCTTTTGCTTCCCCAAATATAGAAGCTACCGCTTCTAAATCTAAGTTGTCACTTACATTACTATCTGTTGCCTCAACAGTGGTGACGTCTTGTGCATTCAAATTGGCAAATCCAATTAATAATGCGATTGCTAAAATTCTAGTTTTTGTTTTCATATAATTTTTGGTAATTAATTACAAATATAGTTTTTTTTAAATTGATGAGAACATAGTGTTTATGTTTAGTCTTAGTACAAAATCTCCTTTATTTGGCCCGCTCACTACATATTCTGTTCCAATAAATAAAGATAAATTTTTAGCAAAAGCTTTTCCAACATTTATACCTAATGGAATATTATAGGCATTTTGTTCCCAATCAAATTTCATAATTGGAGAAAGATTCATAAAATATCCCTTTTTAAATATTTTTGTTACAAAAGGTTGAAACATCATATAATTTTGATCAGCACGTTCTGAGTCTCCTGCAAAAGAATTAAATTGTTGTGCTAAGATACCAACTCTTAGCCCTGCTAATTTAGTGATAAATGTTCCAGCTAAACCAGCACTCCATTTACCTGTTCCTAACATTGGTGAACTTGCTGTAGGAATGGATAGTGAAGGACCAACTCCTAACAATCCAAATTTTGTTTTAAAAGCAATAACATCAATAAAAATAAAGTCTGTTAATCCTGTTGCATCTAAATTTGAATTAGGTAAAGTTTGACTTGCAACAGGAATCTCTAATCTATAAATAGAATAAATTTTTGAAGGGTCTTTACTTTTAATAAAAGGTAAGCCTATAGATTTAGAAGGTTGCATTATTCTGGAAATCAAAATAAGCTGATCTCCTCCACCATCTTTAAAAGCATAGTTTGGTTGAATTTGAAATTTGGTTACGAAAGCCAAAGGATTTGTTGCATTGTCAGCAGCTTTTTTAACGTCAGAATCTTCCCCTTCTTGTGCAAAAACGGAAGAAGAAGACATCATTAAAACAGCGATTACTAGTAAGTTTTTTATTGTTTTCATTAATTTATTGTTTTTCTTTTAATACTTTAATTTTATCTCTATCTGATCTTGATGGAATAGAGACATTTGCTCCAATTCTAATCATATAACCTGCTGTATCATTAAACCAGATTTGAGAGTACGTTCCTTGAAAAGTAAGTGGTATATTAGCAAATGGAGCATAAGCTAATGAACCACCTGCAGCAAATTGATTTATTACACTATTATCACTAATGCCGTCAATGGATGTTTTACCTCCATATTGATAAGCAACATCTACACTAGCCCAAAAACGGTTTGTGAAATTTTTGGTTAAATGTTGTTCTAACCAATACAGTGGTTTTTGGGTTTTAACATCACCAATACGAGGATCTGTATTTTTAGTAAAGAAGGTTACACTTGGAAGAATTTCCCATAAAAACATTTCTTCTTTGTTTTTACTTAGAGGAACTATCATAGGCATACCAACTTTAAAACCCCAACGATTACCTCCAAGATTTGCAATTCTCTCTTGATCATATTGCCCAATAGGAATGGTTATTGCGAAAATTCCAGATAGTTGAAACTTTAATTCACGCTTTAAATA
>JADGEA010000143.1 GCA_016744615.1 Flavobacteriaceae bacterium | reverse complement strand
AAACATGCCCCTTTATTATCTCAACTTCATTTGACTTGCATACTTCTCTTATCAATTCACGAACTCGTTTTGCCAGCTCGCCTGTTAATATTCTCTTTCGATACTTTGTTATCCAAACTATATGATATTTTATGTCATATACCGTATGTGATGTCCTTCTGTATTTCTGTATAACACAAAGATAGTTAAACTAAAGTCTTCGCCTAAAGGCGATGGATTTTCTCCCATTCCCCGAATTTGAAATTAAACATCTCAAATGAGACTGTTCTTGTATGGCTTTTCAAAACGTTATATTCTTAAATAAATCAATACATTCTGATAAAATTTAAACATTTAACAACAAATACTATTTTTTTTATGGTTTATCTGAAAAATATTTTATAATCTTTGCTGCCTCAAAAATTAAAAAATATCAAAAAAAATGAAACATTCATGATTATATTATTAATCACACAGAATAATGATTATTTGAATGTTCCATATGACCTATAAAAATAATAAATATATGAAATTAGCGGTTGTTGGTGCTACCGGAATGGTAGGAAATGTAATGTTAGAAGTATTGAGAGAAAGAAATTTTCCGGTTACTCAATTATTATTAGTTGCTTCTGAAAGATCTGTAGGAAAAAAGAAAATATTTAAAGGAAAAGAATATACTGTTATTGGTTTACAGGATGCTGTTGATCAAAAGCCTGACATTGCTGTTTTTTCGGCAGGTGGAGATACCTCTTTGGAATGGGCTCCAAAATTTGCAGCTGTTGGAACAACCGTTATTGACAATTCATCAGCATGGCGTATGGATCAAAATAAAAAACTAATTGTTCCTGAGGTCAATGCCAATGAATTAACAAAAGAAGACAAGATCATTGCCAATCCAAACTGTTCAACCATACAAATGGTGGTAGCCTTGGCTCCACTACATAAAAGATACAAGATAAAAAGACTGGTTATCTCTACCTATCAATCTATTACCGGTACAGGTGTTAAAGCAGTTCAGCAATTAGAAAATGAATATGCAGACATCAAAGGAGAAATGGCCTACCCTTATCCTATTCATAGAAATGCTTTACCACATTGTGATGTATTTGAAGATAATGGTTATACCAAAGAAGAAATGAAACTGGTTAGGGAAACTCAAAAAATATTTAATGACAATACCATTGCTATTACTGCTACGGCAGTAAGAATACCAGTTGTAGGAGGTCATTCAGAAAGCATCAATGTAGAATTTGAAAATGATTTTGATATTTCAAAGATTAGAAAGATGCTACATGAAGCAGATGGTGTTACTTTAAAAGATAATCCGGATACAAATACCTATCCAATGCCAATTTATGCCCATGGTCATGATGATGTTTTTGTGGGACGTTTACGTCGTGATGAATCTCAACCAAAGACTTTGAATATTTGGGTGGTAAGCGATAATTTAAGAAAAGGTGCTGCAACAAATACTATTCAGATTGCCGAATATTTAATGGCAAATAGCCTGATTTAGTATTTATTGGTAAGCAAAAAAGCCTATCACAATGATGCGATAGGTTTTTTTTATCTTTCTTTCTACAATCTCCCCTCCTTATTTTTCTGCTTTTAAAACATCCTTAATTACTTCTTCAAGGTTGTGTTTTGGTAGAGCTCCCTGTGCCATTTGAGGTTCTCCTTCAACTGGACAAAACAACATAGAAGGAATACTTCTAATACCAAAAGCAGCAGCTAATTCCTGTTCTGCCTCAGTATCCACTTTATATATATCCACTTTTCCTTTATACTCTTCAGAAAGTTCTTCTAAAACAGGAGCAACCATTTTACATGGACCACACCAATCTGCATAAAAATCAATAATACAAGGCTTATCTCCTTCAAATTTCCACTCTTTGTTCTTTTCGTAATTAAAAACTTTCTTTAAAAAAGTCTCTTTTGTTAATAACTCAGTCATATTTATAATATTTAAATTCTTATTTATTTTACAAGTAATTAGCAATTTATATGCCAATAATTTTCACACGGCAAAATGACGGAATTTTTGTCATTATGTCGGTCACTTGAGTTACACATTGTAAGTTCATGGTAACTTGATCGACTTAAGCAAAAAAATACAATCATGAACAATAAAATTCAAAAAATTATTCAAATTATTTTAGGACTTATTTTAATTATTTTTGGAGTTAATAAATTTATCGGTTTTATGCCTGCTCTAGAACTTCCGGAAGGAGCTGCCAATTTTATAGATGCACTTGTTAAAACTGGGTATATGTTCCCATTAATTGGTATTGGAGAAGTTATCGTAGGGCTTTTACTTGTTTTTAATAAATGGGTTGCTTTTGCTCTTATCTTACTTGCTCCTATTGCAGTTAACATGATCTTGTTTCATTTAAAACTTGCCCCTGGAGGGATAGGTCCTGCAGCTTTGGTAACTACTCTAAACGTAGTACTCATTTATGCAAATTGGGATAAATACAAGTCTTTATTTAACTGAAAAAAATAAAAAAGACCCTGCAAAATAATTCTTAGCAGGATCTTTAAGTATGATTAAGAATTTATTTTAAATATCTATTTTCGCTTTTTTCATATTCAAATGAAATTCCTGATACAACTCAACAAGACTCATAATTGCATTAATTAGATCTTTTGTTTCTAGCAAATTACCAAAATATAGGGTTGAATTCTTTGCACTACTCTCCTCTGTGCGTATTCTATTAATCTGTTTTTCAACAGAATGAGAAACGTGACTAAATAAATGTTGTTTTTTTGACAAAACAGAATTTAAACTATCAAAATCACGTGACTCAAAAATATGCTCTATATCTGCTAAGATATCTGCTAACTCAACAGAAATAACTTTCAAGTCCTTAACCTGACCTTTCTTTAGGTTTTTATGGTTATTATTTACATGTTTGAAACTCGCCTTTGATATATAACTTATTGATTGTGAAATATCCTGTAAATAACCAAGAACCAATAAATAAAATCTACTAGCCTCCACGGATGAATCATCTAAAGATTTTATAAAATAAAAAGCTTCATCTTTTAAATCATTTACCTCATCGTTTAATTTGCTAATTTGTTTGTCGTTTTTCTTTAGTTTGTTCAGATCATGTCTTGACAAATCATCAACAACATTTGAATAAAGCTTATTTACCCTTTTGATCACCTGAGAAATATGATCAGATGTTTCTTCAATTACACCGTTGATCGTAATTAATTCAGCTCGTTCAATATGTCTTTGTTTTCTTTTCTCTTTAGTGTTTTTCTGAAATTTTATCGAACTTCTTAACATCAATCCAACAACAACCATCAATAAAATTGCCACCATTAAAATACCCCCTAGACTTATCAAATAGGCTGCAGTTGCTGCTGCAATAAATGCTACAAAAGCGGTTAAAAACCATCCACCAATTACATTGATCACACCTGCAACACGGTAAACCGCACTTTCTCTACCCCAGGCCCTATCTGCAAGTGAAGTACCCATTGCCACCATAAAGGTTACGTAAGTGGTAGATAATGGTAGTTTTAATGAAGTACCAATAGATATTAAAATACCTGCAACAATTAAATTTACGGAGGCTCTTACCATATCAAAAGCTGGCATTTCATATGACTTTGATTTGGGTAATTTAACCACCGGTTTTTTAAATCTTGAATCAATAAATTCAATTACACTCTTTGGTACAATATATAGCACGCCATAATTAATACCCATAGCAGCTCTTACAACTACTCTTGACAAAGGATTTGGTTGAAATTTCTCATGTCCTTCCCCTTGTCTTGATAAATTAATACCCGTTTCAATAACAGCTTTTGCTTTTTTTGAGAACCACAAAGTCACAACCATTACACCTCCTGCAAGCAATAACAAAAGTGTATTCGCAGGCACTTTTTCACCTAAAATACCCATAGTAAATTCATCCGCTGGAATACCTGAACCATGCCAGGCTTCATAAGAATTCAATGCAGCAATAGGCACACCAATAAAGTTTACAAGATCATTTCCTGAAAAGGCCATTGCTAAAGAAAAAGTACCAATTCCAATAATTAACTTCAGTATATTAAAATTGAATACCTTGATCAAAAATTGAGAAATAAGCGTCCATAAAATAAAGCTTATCCCCATAATTTGAACAGTTCGCCCTTCAATTAAATGCTGTACATCTTTATAAAATGGAGTTCCTTTTAGCCCTTTCATAAAGATAAAATATGTAATTGCAGTAATTGCAAAGCCACCAAATAAAGCACTTATATAGGCAGGCCTTTTTGCAATATCAAAAGAGTAGATCAATCTAGATATGTATTGTACTAAGGCACCTATGGAAAATGCGACGACGACCGAAAGCAGAATTCCGAAGATTATTTGCATTGCCTTTTCGGAATTGATGTATTTCCATATATCATTTATGGTCTCACCATCAGTTGCTGAGATCTTTATCAATGAAATTGCTACAGCAGCACCGAGTAACTCAAATACAATAGATACCGTAGTTGACGTTGGCATTCCTAAAGAGTTAAATACATCCAATAACAAAATATCTGTAATCATAACCGCCATAAAAATGTACATTATTTCATTGAAATAGAATTCTTTAGGTATAAATATTCCTTTTCTGGCAACTTCCATCATACCACTGGATGTTATTGCTCCAATAGCAACACCAATGCTAGCAATGATCATAATTTTTTTAATAGATATAGCTTTTGAACCAATAGCAGAATTTAAAAAGTTAACTGCATCATTACTAACTCCAACCACAAGGTCAATGATTGCTAAAACAGTTAGCGCCACAAGCATTAATATATAAGGATCTCCCATAGTACTCTTATTTCTATTTTTTTTGGCAAATCTATAACACATTGAAGACTCCAATGTTAACTCAATGTTACCATTTGCTAAAAATATATAATATTAAGTTAACTCACCTTTAGAAGAAATAGTAATTTTGTTACATAAAACTAATCAATTAATTTAAATTAACAATGTTAAGGCTCCTTATCATAAATGTAATCATAGGTTTTTGGTCAATAAAAATAATTTCACAGGAAATAAAAGAAAATCCTTTTACCATTAAATGGGATAATGGGACCAAGGTGGAAAGTAAGAATAAAAATTTTAAGGTAAAGTTTGGAGGCAGAATTCATCTTGACCATGCGTATTTTTCACAAAACGATGATCTGGATGCAGCTTTTGGAGAATTAGACAGTAAAGATGGTACTGAATTTAGACGATTGAGATTCTTCTTTTCAGGAGTTTTGTATAAAACTGTAGAGTTTAAACTACAGATGGATTATGCTGGTGGAGCTGCAAGACTGAAAGATGCATATATAGGCGTTAAAAATATACCCGTTATTGGAAGAGTTCGTGTAGGACATATGAAAGAACCTTTACATTTTGATGCATTAACCAGCAGTAAATACATTCCCTTTATGGAAAGAGCTATTCCGGCCGATCTGGCAAACGAAAGAAACAATGGTATATTATTGATGAATGATTTTTTTGATAATAAACTATCTATTCAAACAGGGGTATTTAGAAATGCAGATGGATTTGGAAATGATAAAAAAGCTGCAAGAGACGTAGCCTGGACTTCCAGAATTACAACTTTAGCAATAAACAATACTGAAAAAGAACAATTATTACATTTTGGATTTAGTTATAGCTACAGAAAACCAGACAAAGAAGATTATAAAATATCTGTAAGACCTAAATCTCACTTAGCAAATAAGTATATTTCTACCGGAAATATAAAAGGAGTTGAAACGGTTAACATTATAAATTTTGAAACTGCATTCACTTCCGGTCCTTTTACTTTTCAAGCAGAATATTTAGGCTCATCGGTAAAACAAGATCTACCAAAATTTTCAGAAACTTATAACTTTAATAATTATTACGGACAAATAAGTTATTTTCTAACTGGTGAACACCGACCATATAAAAATTCTTATGCTACTTTTGGAAGATTAAAACCTAAAAAAATATTTATGAATGGTGGTTCAGGAGCCTGGGAGCTAGCTTTACGGTACACGCATACTGACCCCTACATAGCAAAGATATATATGGTGGAGAACAAGGTGATATTTCTTTTGGAACCAACTGGTATTTAAATTCAGCAACCAGAATCATGTTTAATTATGTATAGACAGATATTGACAAACAAGATGTAGGACATGGTAATTTAAATATTTTTGAGGTTCGTTTCCAAATAGATTTTTAATTCATTTAAAAAAAATAACATTTTTCAAACACTATTTTGGTTAAAATTTTGTATCTTAAAGTTTTAACCCCCTAAATTTATGAATTATGTCAGTATTAAAAGTAATTGAAGTATTAGCAAACTCTTCTAAAAGCTGGGAAGATGCAGCTAGAAATGCCGTTAAACATGCCAGCAAATCAGTAAAAGGAATCAAATCTGTATTTGTAGATTCTCAAAGTGCAGTTGTTGAAGATGGTGAAATTGTATCTTACCGCGTCAATGTCAAGATCACCTTTGAAGTAAAAGATTAATTCTAAGCCCGGTTTTATACCGGGCATTTTATTTTATAACCTAAGTTTCAGTTAAGATTTATCACACAGAAAACCAGCAATCATTAGATTTGATACTGAAAATCAGAAAATAATACCGAATTATTTTTAGTTCAAAGATGGTGTGTTATTGACTTTTTTACTTGCAGAATTCGATATTTAGACCATATACTTCATCTAATTCCCTTGCATTAAATCAATAGTGCTACAGAAATTTAAATTCGTCTATGTACTAATTGTTTGAAACTGTGAGCAAAGCTTAGCTTGAATTCAGGTTTATAAGCTATATCATGTTATATTTGAAAAAAAATAGCAATGCATAAGTTTATTTTCATACTAATTATCACTACAATTATTTTCAGCTGTAAAAGCCAAACAAAAAATCAAATGTCAAACCAACATAAATATACAAATGAACTAATTCACGAAACCAGTCCATATTTATTACAACATGCCCATAACCCAGTTAACTGGCATGCATGGAATAAAGAAACGCTGGAATTAGCCAAAAAAGAAAACAAATTACTTCTTATTTCCATTGGTTATGCTGCTTGTCACTGGTGCCACGTAATGGAACATGAAAGTTTTGAAGATTCTACAGTTGCTGCCATTATGAATGAGCATTTTATCAATGTAAAAGTTGACCGTGAGGAAAGACCCGATGTAGATCAAATATATATGAATGCCGTTCAACTGATTACAGGAAGAGGTGGCTGGCCTTTAAATGCTATTGCTTTACCAGATGGAAGACCCTTTTGGGGAGGTACTTATTTCCCAAAAGATAACTGGATAAAAGTACTGACACAAATTTCTGATTTGTATAAAAATGATCCTGCTAAAGTTGAAGAGCATGCCCAAAAATTAACAGAAGGTATTCAGCAGTCTGATCTGATTACCCTAAAAACAGATGCTGCTAATTTTACTATTGACGAATTACAAACTTCGGTTCAAAAATGGCTTCCAACCATGGATCTTAAAAATGGCGGAAGAATGGGAGCTCCCAAGTTTCCCATGCCCAATAACATACAATTCCTATTGCGATATGGTATCCAAAAAAATGATACAATGATTAGCAATTATGTAAATACCACTTTAACAAAAATGGCTTATGGTGGAATTAATGATCAGATAGGTGGTGGATTTGCGAGATATTCAGTAGATGATAGATGGCACATTCCTCATTTTGAAAAAATGTTATATGACAATGCACAATTGATCTCGTTATATTCCAACGCATATTTAGCAACCAAAAATCCGCTGTACAAACAAGTAGTATTTGAAACAACTAAATTTATTGAAAGAGAATTATATAATGAAACAGGAGCTTTTTACTCATCACTTGATGCAGATAGTTTAACAGAAGATCAAGAACTGGAAGAAGGGGCGTTTTATGTATGGACAAAAGAAGAATCACAAAAGATCATCAAATCTGATTTTGAATTATTCTCGAAATACTATAATGTGAATCTTTTTGGAAAATGGGAAAAGGACAAGTACAATTTGATCCGGAATGCTTCCGACAAGGATTTTGCAAAAAAGAATAACATTTCAGAAGAAGATTTATCACAAAAAATTATCCAGTGGAAAGAAATTCTTTTTAAAGAAAGAGAAAAGAGAAACCGACCTCGACTTGATGACAAAACACTCACATCATGGAATGCTCTTACGCTAAAAGCATACGTAAATGCCTATACTGCTTTCAATGAAGAACACTTTTTAAAGATAGCCTTAAAAAACGCCTATTTTATAAGTCATAAACAAATCAAAGAAGATGGCGGTTTGTACAGAAATTTTAAAAATGGGAAAAGTAATATTGAAGCTTATTTAGAAGATTATGCAACAACGATCGATGCTTTTATCACTTTGTATGAGGCAACTTTTGATGAGAACTGGTTGATACAGGCAAAACAATTAACGGATTATTGTTTTGATCATTTTTATGATGATCAAAGTAAAATGTTCTTTTTTACCTCTGATAAAGATATTGAACTAATCTCTAGAAAAATTGAGATTGATGATAATGTAATTCCGTCCTCCAACTCCATAATGGCAAATAATCTTTTTAAACTGGGGCATTATTATGAAAACAAAAATTACAGCAATAATGCTAAAATTATGCTAAATAACATCAAGGAAAATGCCATAAAATATGCAGCTGGAGCTTCTAATTGGTTATCGCTATATTCCAATTTTCTTGGCGATTTTTATGAAATAGCTATTTCAGGTAATGAGGCAAAAGAAAAACTAAAAGAGATCAACCAAAATTATATTCCGAATAAATTATTGGTTGGAAACATAAAAGAAAGTGATCTCCCATTATTGAAATACAAATATTCAGATAAAGAAACTACTATTTATATTTGTATTGATGGAGCTTGTCAAATGCCTGAGAATGAAGTAAAAAATGCATTAAAACAAATTAAAGTACAATTCTAAAAAAAATATTCTACCTACAGTCTATGCCTGCTATTTTAGCATTGATTACTGTATTCTTATAAAAGTTAAATCTTATTGAAATAGTTTTTTAGGAATCCCCGCTACAAAATCTTTTAAATAAAAAGGTTCAAAATAAGCAACATCTTCAAATTCCTTATTTTGGTATTTAATTGAGGACAGTTTAGCCATTTCTTTGGCAGAAGGGAATATATCATTCAAAAATTCAGCATTTTGATGATTAATAACCTCCTTGCATTTAGCAGCACCATCACCAAGCATAAAAACTTTTCCTTTGTTTAAAAAGTCAGAAAAAGAATTCTCATCAATTATTTCAGCCTGAATTTCTCTTAACTGCATGCACTCATCATCATAAACAGCACTATAAACCTCCATTCTTCGTGCATCTATCAATGGCACAATGAAGTCTCCTTTCTTTGCATCAACAATATGTGACATTGAATCTAATGTAGAAATAGAAATCAAAGGTTTATCTAATGCAAAGCATAAGCCTTTTGCTGCTGAAACACCAATTCTCAAACCAGTAAAAGAACCAGGTCCTTTGCTTACTGCGATTGCATCAACATCCTGCATGTTCTTTTTTGATTGTTTTAAAACATCTAAAATAAAACTATGTAACTTTTCAGCATGAGAAAACTGACCTTCATTAAACTCAACTAAAGATAGGATCTCTTCGTTATCTGATAAACATACCGAACAATTCTTGGTTGCGGTTTCAATATTTATAATAATTGCCAATCTGTTCTAATTTAAACCACTAACAGGAATGCCATAATAATACTCCAACAATTTTACCTTAAAAATAAAATCATACTTAGACCTTAAAAAATCCGAATGTGCTTTTACCAATCTATTTTTAGTCTGGCTAAATTCAAAAGAATTCATAACACCTACATTAAATTTTTCCTGTGCATATCGAAAAGCCTCTTCCTGTGCTGTAACAGATTTTTGAGCTGCATCATAAATTTTTAGTGCTCCTAAAGCATCTGCATACACCGTATGAATAATCTTTTCAAGCCTTAATTCCTCTTCACCCAATTGATTTTTCTGTTTATCATAGAAGATCTCTGCCCTCTTCACATTATTAGAAGCCTTAAAACCATTAAAAACAGGAATACGTAAGCTTAAACCAAAAGAACTCCCTTTGTTTCTGTCAAAAAACTGATCTGAAAATCCATTAGGACTACCTGTTATCGGAATAAAATTTTGCGTAATTACATTTTCACCAGTACCTTCTACCTGACCAATAACTCTTATAGGATTATCTGGATTAATTTCTGAACCAACAATTCTATCCAAATTTGAATACCTTGAATTCCAGTTATAAAAACCTGAAAGTGTTGGTTGTAAAGCTCCTTTTGCTAGTTTTATATCTTTTTCGGCTATCTCAATATTTGTTTTAGCAACTTTAATTTCATTTCTATTAGCAAGTGCTTTTTGATATACATCATCTACTGAATAATTTGCTAAGTTTACTAAAGGCAAGCTTTCAATTTCATCATCAGCAACATCAAAATTCTTATAACTATCCAATTGAAGTAATTGAGCTAGACTTATCAAAGAAATTTGAAGATTATTCTGTGTAATGATTAAATTTTGCTCATCACTTGCCAAAGTTGCCTGAATTTCTAAGAGATCTCCTTTTGGAATGGTACCTGCTTCAACCAGTTTATTTGTTCTATTCAATTGTTCTCGTGTGATCTCTAATTGTGGCAAGGCAACATTCACCGCTTCTTTACCAAATAACACTTGTAAATATGCATTAATCACATTTAAGGAAATATCATCTTTTATCTTGTCTAGCTGATATCTATTTGCTAGAATCCCTAAGTCTGCCTTCCGTAACTGATTGTGATTTTGCAAACCTCCATAAATAAGAATCCCAGAAGAAACTCCACCAGAGGTGGTTTGTGTGGTCTGATTTCTCAAAACTCCTGTAGTAACATCTGTTGTCAATCCAGAATTCCAAGAATGAGATCCATTAAAATTTAAATTAGGTAAAAAATTACCAATTGCATCTTTTCTATTTATTTCTGCTAATGAAATATCATATTCACTTTGTTTAACTGTAAGGTTATTTTCGATGGCATAATCGACACATTCTCTTAATGTCCATTTTTTATAATCACTCTTATTCTCTTGAGAATAAATAGAAATTATAAAACTAAAAAGGAATAGTAGGGTAAGATTTGTTTTCATACGGAATTTTGATTTGCTATTTGACGAGTGTAAAGAATTTTTGTTACAAAA
>JADGEA010000142.1 GCA_016744615.1 Flavobacteriaceae bacterium | reverse complement strand
ATCCAAGATATTGACGCCGCAGGAAATCAAATACAATCCTTTAAAAATGAAGTTCAACAATTAAGCGCTGTCGAAAATGTAACACTAAGCAGTTCCTATCCAACACCTTCTGATAGAAATAATAGTTCCTTTTTTGAAGAAGGAAAAATAGAGCAAGAAAATGCTATACAGATGCAGCATTGGAGAGTTGATCATAATTATGTAAACACATTGGATTTAGAAATTATTGCGGGAAGAGATTTTGACCGAAAATTCAGTACAGATTCACTTGCTATTATTATAAATGAAACCGCAGTTTCCATTATGGGAATAGAACCAGAAGATGCATTAGGTTTGAGGTTAACAATGACTTATGACGAGGAAGAAGTGATTTTTTTCACTGTCATTGGAGTTGTTAAAAACTTTCATTTTGAATCATTAAAAGAAAATATTGGTGGCTTGAGTCTTTATTTAAATGGTTATGCTAATTCTATGGCTATAAAAATTAAAGCTGGTGATTATTCAAGTACAATTGCAGGCATTGAAAATACTTGGAATAAAATGGCTCCGGGACAACCTTTCAATTATTATTTTTTGGAAGATTCATTTAACAACATCTACCAATCAGAGCAACGTCTAGGTAGAATTTTTATGATATTTACAATCCTTTCAATTTTAATTGCATGTTTGGGATTATTTGGTCTAGCAGCTTTTAATGCTGAAAAACGTTCCAAAGAAATAGGAATTAGAAAAGTACTTGGGGCAAGCGTACCTCAAATTACATATAAACTTTCTATCGACTTTTTAAAACTGGTAGGAATCGCAATAATTATTTCCATTCCCTTGGCTTGGTATGCCATGAATAAATGGTTAGAGGATTTTTCTTATAGAATAGAAATTGGTTGGGGCGTATTTGTGTTAGCAATTTTATTAGCCATTGTGATCTCTATAGGAACAGTGAGTTACCAAAGTATTAAAGCGGCGAGGGCAAACCCGATAAAAAGTTTAAAAATAGAATAATCATGATAAGAAACTATTTTAAAATAGCGTGGAGGAATCTTAAAAAGCATCGCTTTTACTCAGGAATTAACATTCTTGGATTATTCTCAGGTTTAACATTTGCACTATTGATTGGAGCCTATGTATGGGGTGAATTGCAAGTAAATAAGAACCTAAAAAATGCCAATCAACAATTTATCCTCATGAGTGAATGGAAAGATCCCAATATGGGCATTGATTTCACCACTACAGGGCCTCTTGCCAAAAGATTAAAGGAAGATTACCCGAGTTTGGTGGAAAATTATTTCAGATGGGATGGAATAACTTCCATTATTTCAAATGGAGATAAAAGTTTTCGTGAAGATCTTTTACTAGGCGATAGCACCTTGTATTCAATGTTTGGTTTTGAATTACTCTATGGCAATAAAAAAAACTTACTAACCAATCCCTATTCTGTTATTATCACAGCAGATAAAGCCATTAAATATTTTGGGAAAACAGATGTTGTTGGCGAAACAATTAATATTCAAAATTTCTCTGGAGATAATCGTGATTTTTTAATCGAAGGAGTTTTTCAAACAATGTCTAAAAATTCTGTAACACAAATAAACACTAGTAATAGTGGTTTTTTTATCCCCTCAAATACTCTTTCTTTTTTTAATCGGTCAGATTTTGAGAATTGGAGGCATATCTACGTCCCTTCATATATTCAATTAAAAAAAGGAGTGACAGTGAAGGATTTGGAAATTCCTATACAAACCCTTCTAGAACAGAATGCACCGGATAGAATAAAAAATAATCTCAAAGTAAACCCTGTTTTACTATCAGATTTTTACCAACAAAAAGATAATGGCTTGGTAAAACGAATGATTTATACCTTGTCGTTTGTTGGTCTTTTCATTCTATTAATGGCAATTATAAATTTTGTCAATATCAGTATAAGTACTGCTGGAAGCCGTATGAAAGAGATTGGTGTGAGAAAAGTAATGGGGAGTATGAGAATTCATCTTATTTTTCAATTTTTGATTGAGTCTTTTATGATGGTCTTAATTGCTACGTTGTTAGCACTGATTACGTTTTCAATACTAGTACCTGTTTTTAGTGAATTGGTATCTGCCAAAATCCCAACATTATCTTCCTTTCCACCAAACACGGTTTTGGTCTTTGGAGCTTTAATTTTACTCATTAGCTTACTAGCAGGGATATATCCGGCATTTGTCTTGTCTTCATTAAAAGCTACCGACGCTATCAAGGGTAAATTAAAAACCAAATCAGCGCATGTAATTATGCGGAAAACTTTGGTTGGAATTCAATTTTCTATTGCTTTGATCGTATTAATTTCAGCGGCAATTATAACACAACAAATTGATCATTTCTTTGGTCAAAATTTGGGGTATAATAAAGATTTTATTCTTTCAGCTCAAGTCTCCAGGGATTGGTCGGATGAAGGAGTTCGGAAAATGGAAAGTGTTAGAAATGAATTTGAGGCTATGCCACACGTTAATAATGTTTGCCTATCCTTTGAAATTCCCAATGGTAATAATGGATTGCAAAGAGCTATTTATAGGCTTGGTACTGAAGCCTCTCAGGCAATTTTAACAAAATCATTATCCATAGATGAAAAATTTCTTAACACTTATCAGATTGGCTTGGCATCAGGCTCTTCATTTAGTAAATCCAATACTCCAGATTCTACTGGAGTACTCATCAATGAAAAAGCAGCGTTGGCTTTGGGTTGGGAAAATCCAGAAGAAGC
The DNA here is from genome assembly GCA_016744615.1 of Flavobacteriaceae bacterium. Taxonomy (GTDB): domain Bacteria; phylum Bacteroidota; class Bacteroidia; order Flavobacteriales; family Flavobacteriaceae; genus Lutimonas. The sequence goes on along the minus strand of JADGEA010000142.1, from coordinate 8,484 downwards.
GATAGGTCGAAAATTAAAAGTTAGAGATGGGCAAATCACTTTCATAATAAAAGGGGTGACTCATGATTTTCATTTTGGTTCCATGCATGAACAAATTCAACCCATCATTATGTTTGATGTAAATATCAATCGCTCATTTCGTTACCTCAGTTTTAGAATAGCCCCAAATAACATACACAGTTCAATCAATCACATTCAAAAAAAATGGAATGTATTATTACCAAATACACCATTTGAATATTCATTTATGGATGAAACCTTAAAAAGATTATACAATTCTGAAATCCAATTAAAGAAAGCTACCTATAATGCTGCTTTATTATCAATAATCATAGTTCTACTTGGCGTCATTGGTTTGGTTTCATTAAATATTCAAAACCGAATCAAAGAAATCGGGATTAGAAAAGTACTCGGTGCATCATCTCCTAAGATTATCAGGCTCTTTGTAAAGGAATTTTTGTCAATTATTTTAATTTCAGGAGCTATTGCTTTTCCATTGGCATTTTATATCATGCAAGATTGGCTCAATAGCTATGTTTATAATATTCAAATATCAATTGAACCGTTTATTTTTTCTTTAATAGGATTAACATCGGTCGTTCTAATTCTAATTGGTTTGTTAACCTGGAAAGTAGCCAGTTTAAACCCTGTTAAAAATTTAAGAATAGAATAAAAATAAATAATCAGATGCGACAAAGCCCTAATGGGTTTAAACAGCATTATAAAAATAAAACAATATGTTATTACAACTTAATAATATTTTTAAATGGGTAAAATCAGGAGGAAACAGAATTTTTTTATTAAAAGATTTAGACCTAAGCGTGAATGAAGGTGAATTTATTTCTGTAATGGGTCCTTCAGGATCAGGAAAAACTACCCTTTTGAACATCATCGGAATGCTTGATGATTTTAATGAAGGAGAATATAAATTTTTGAATGAATCCGTACATAACTTAAAAGAAAAGCACAGAGCCAATCTGTATAAAGAATATATTGGTTTTGTATTTCAGGCCTATCATTTGATAGATGAATTAACCGTCTATGAAAATATAGAAACACCATTGTTGTATAAAAATTATAAATCTTCTGAACGAAAAGCAATGGTAGCTGATATGTTAGATCGATTTAATATTGTTGGTAAAAAAGACCTTTTTCCTGCGCAATTAAGTGGAGGTCAACAGCAATTGGTTGGTGTTGCTAGAGCACTTGTGAGCAATCCAAAACTAATACTTGCGGATGAGCCAACTGGTAATCTTAATTCAAAACAGGGTGAAGAAATTATGGAAATATTTAAGCAGCTAAATAAAGATGGAGTAACTATTATTCAAGTAACTCATTCTGAAAGAAATGCAGCCTATGGTTCACGCGTTATCCATTTATTGGATGGAAGGAATTCTAATAATTGATTTTAAAATATTATAACAATGAATAAAAAGATAATAATCTTAATCGGTTTTTGTTTATTCTTAAATGTTTTTACTTATGCTCAAAATGATCAAAGAATCGTTTATAATTTAAATGATTGTATAAGTATTGCCATTGAAAATAATTTGGATTTGAAAAGTTCTGTATTAAAAGCGGAATCTTCAGAAATTAATTTCAAGCAGGTAAGGAATGAATTGTATCCAAATCTAAATGCCAATTATAATTTAGGCTTAAACAATGGTCGAAATATAGATCCGTTTACCAATGATGTTGTTAATGAGCAATTAACTTTTTCTAATCTAAATTTAAATCTTGGTATTACCGTTTTCAATGGTTTTAGATTGATGAATAGTATCAAACAGAGCAAGTTTAATTTACAAGCTTCAGAAATGGAAATTGAAGAGGCAGAACAAGATTTGATTATAGAAGTTACTTTTAGATATATCCAAATCTTAAATGGTAAGGATTTATTGGTGCTTGCCAAATCTAGATTAGAAACTAGCAAAGGTCAGTTAAATAGGTTAAAGGCACGTTATAATGAAGGGTATGGTAATCCTGCAGATTACACTGATATGCTTGGACAATATACTACAGATAAAATTGGTATAATCAATGCATCAAATACCTTAAAGGAAGCTGTACTAAACCTCTTAAAATTGTTGAGCATAGATCCAGAAGAGGAGATTATTTTTGAAGATGTTGAAGGCTTAATTGAAACGGACAAGTATTCCTATTCGGCAAATCAAGTTTTTAATGACGCTCTTCAAAACCTTGCAACATTTAAAGCAAAAAGATTAAGGATAGATGCGGCAGATAGTGGAGTGAAGGCCGCTAAATCACATTATTTTCCAAAAATATCTCTATTTGGTCAACTAAACACAAACTATTCAAGTGTTGCTCAGGAGTTTACCGAGGCAGGAAGAGTGATTAGTGAAACAGGAGATTTTGTAACAATTAATAATCAGGATTTCCCAGTTTTAACCAATGAAACCTTATTTGATACCAATAGTATAGCATATGGCGATCAATTCAATAATAATTTTAATTCTGTATTTGGTGTTTCTGTAAGAATACCTTTGTTCAATGGACTTAATGCTCAAAATAGGGTGGCTCTACAAAAAATACAATTACAAGAATCGTCTATTGATCTTCAAAATACGAAGCTATTGTTCAAACAATCTATCAAAGAGGCTTATATTAAAATGGAATCGGCATTTAACCGACACCATATTTTATTGGATCAGGTAAATGCCTATGAACAATCATTTCATACCAATGAAATTAGATTTAACAATGGTGTTTCAAATATTGTTGAATATTTAATCAGTAAAAACAACTTAGATACAGCAAAACTGAATCTTTCAAAAGCTAAATATGAATATATTCTTAGGGTAAGAGTTTTAGATTATTATAGAGGAATCTAGAAATGTTAAATAATGTTGTCTTAACTATTTACATGATCCTTTTCAAAAATTAGTCTCTGCGGCTAACTTCTCAAATATGTAAGTTATGATATAATTAAGGTTGATATTATTTTTCTAGTTTAATCAGAGAGTAATTTAGTTGATGTCTGGTTATCAATTTTGATCATAAATAAAGCTATTTTTCACGGTGATTTCATTTTGATTTTGAAATGAAAGTAATGGAATTTCAATTGCTAATTGATTGGGAAGTTTTTGAGTAATAGAATTAAAAATAGTTGATGTTTTTTCAGGGTTATATTGTGCTACAAAATTATTATGAATAAAGATTGGAACAGATGGAATTAAAAAGGAAATATATAAGTGGAAATATTATTTTAACAATTTATACGTTGTGATAGTATTACATAGTAAAAGACCTTGATATCTCCCCTCAATATCCTGGTCTTTTTTTTATACTTCAATATTTTTCATACAATTTTTCAAATATTTATTCGTTATTTATTAGTGCTATGGAAAAGATTAAATTGTTGAGGGGCTTTTTAATTCTTAACATGTTACTTAATTTAAAATTATGATTATAAAATAATAAAACCAAAATGTTGGAGCATTTTGGGTTTTTTATGAAATAGATTTAATGTAGATGCATTAATCTAAACATTTTCCCTTCATCTTTGAAAATAGAAAACTTGTAAAATAATCAGAGACTGATTAGAGTAAACTCTTCAAACATTGCTTTAAATCCGTCTCCTTTTGGTGAAGCAGCCATTAGCCCAACTAAACAAGTTTTATTTTCAGGAAAATAAGCAAGACGCATCATTTGATAGGATATGTTATCTAAGGAGTAAAAGATCTCTAAGGCATCTGAACTTCTGGTTACTTTAATCCAAATAGATTCAGGATTGGAGTCTAGTTTTATCATACTCCAGTCACTATGATCATAAGTTACTACTGCACTGATATTCATTTGACCATTTACATACTCAATTCCTGTTTTTACCCAGGTTTTTTTATCAATTCGTATCATCACACCCATTTGGTCATATTGGGTTTTGTAATCTCCTGTAATTTTAACTATCACTTCAAATTCACTATAACAGGTGTCATAATAAAATGAACCATTATCAAATGAATAACCATAATGTGTTTTGCACCAAAAATCGCTTTTTGGATTTGGAAACATGGTAATTGTATTTTCTTCTACATTCCATGTTTTTGGTTCATGGTGCCAATTCATTTTACCCAAAGTATGATCAGATAATTTTGACATGATTTACCAAGTTAAATAGAAATTATTTAATCTAAAGATTTTATTGCTTCAACAAGTTCTTTATACATGATTGGCGCAGTATCGGGACCTAAAGAATTTTCTTCTCCATAAGTATCACCATCATCATTATATAGATAAGGTTTACCGGTATCCCATTCACTTTTCGGAACCATATAACCAATTTCATCATTTGATAGGCCGATATAGAATTTATATTTATCTGTAATAACCTCCTGAATTGGTGGTGTTTCCATAGGCTGTATATCAAATTCACGACCTTCCGGAGCTTCAATGCCTCCATAAATAATTTCTGGATATATTTCACCTGGAATACTTAAGAACATCGCTGGTCCAATTTTTATAGCACCGACTTCCGTTCTTGTTTTAAACAATTTGGGTAAGCCTCTTTTGATCAAGTTTATTCCCCCAGCCACTTTGAACATGTCATTTTCTAAAGGCATATTTAGTGTTTTGATTTTAAGAGAAATATTGGATGTTTTGATAGTGTCTCCTGAATTTTTTAATGCTTTTAAAGATAGAATTGCTATTTGATCTCCAATTAATTTGGCTTTAGCATAAGTTGGTTTTGCCAGTAAAGTATCCTTAAAAGGGTGGGGCATAGGTAAGCTTGGATGGGGTGCCATCAATCCACCAATTGCTCCTGAAAAATATATGGTAATTCCTCCAAGTCCTTTGTACGCCAATTCATCGCCATTATAAACGCCTTTTTCAAGAGCTTCGCGAACATAATGTGGAAAATCAGAACTAATCAATAAGTTCTTACTCCAAAGAGTTTCTGGGTGATTTGCCCAGTTGATAATGGTTCCCAAAGTTGATCCATTTTTTGCATCAACAACCTGCATCAGGTGAATTCCGGTAGCTTTTACAATTGGTTTACGGGTGTCTTTTATATATTTTCCATCTTCACCTGAAAGATCTTCTGCAAAGATCAAATTGGCCGGACGCATATTTTTTACAGCATCGGTTATTGCTGCTACAGTTTGACTTTTAACATATTTCAATGATTCAGGATTTACACCTGAAGTCCATTCATTTGGTCCCCAGATACCCATCATATCTTCATTTTCGTGTGTATGGGTAGAAGCAATTAATGTATAGTCAATATTCAATTCTGATGGAATCATTTTTCTGATATCCACAACATCATCATGCATAAAACCAATAAGATCTAGAGATACCATTGCTATTCTTGTTTTTCCATCATCAATGACCATTACTCTTGACCAAACATCATCATGCACTCCCTGTGCTGGTTTTTTGTTGCTCATTCCTGCTATCCAGTATGCATCAAATTTACCATTGTTATTAATGTCATTATAGGTATCACCATCTTCTTCATCATACTCAAAATCATTATTGGCATCATTCCAGGTATCCACAATCGTTGGGGTGATTGTTTTTTTAGAAAATCCTGCAGTTATTTTTTGAGGAGTATTCTCTTTCTCTATTTGAAGGTTAACTGAATAATCCGGATGACGGTCACGCCAGTTATATAAAAATATGGAAACAATTGTAATCAATATCACTACAATGAACAATCCTATTCTAATCAACCATTTTTTCATAAATGCAAATTTTATTTTTTAATATCGTGCAAAGATATAAGATAATGATCTATTTATCGTCAGCATTTTATCTTGTATGCATTAAATATTACCCTTTATAATCTGGATTGAATAAGATTATTTGCCATTTTATAATTCAGTTCCATTAAATAATCTCCCATACTGGGTCCGTACCAGCCCATTAACCTTGCTTCATAAGTATCATAATGATAATATTTAGCAGGCACAATATATCCTAAATACTGACCATTAAAACTTGTAAAAACGGAATTATATCCTTTTAATTCTAAAGCATTCTTTAAATCGATTGCATATTCACCACTTAATTCATAAGGCATTGCAGTCCAGATTAGATCATTTAATTGAAATCCCTGTAATAGAACAGAATTTTTCTTTGGAATAAGTTTATGCCCAACCCATGGAGAAAGTCTTAGATTATCTGAAACATAAAATATTTGCAATTTTGGAATATCTATTTCAGTTACAACAGATGAGAAAGAAGCTTCTTTGGAATACTCTAATCTGTCAATAACAACTTTTGCAGAATCGGCTAAAGTATTACCAATATATTTTGACCTATCAAATTTGTCTCCTTCTCCTTTGTTTGTATGACTACCGCAAGTTCCTGCAAAGAACATGACCATATCGATTCCTTTACTCTCTAAACTTCTTTGAAAATATCCAGGGTAATCACCACTAAATTGATCATTCCAGGTACTTATTGTAGTTGCATGAGCAGCAAAAACTCCTACGGCAGCTTGTTTGCCATTATCTTGCTTTAGAGAAATAATGGATAATTTATCATTTAACCGACCAGTTTCTCCAATAATTCGATTTCTTACCAAATTAGGAACATGGATATAGCCTGTTGAAAATTGAGCAGTTTTTTTGTCAGCAATAGCATCAAGAATAGCTATAGTAAATTTTTTACCAAGCCATTTTACGAGTTCAGGTTGAAATTCGCCACCAAAGGATTTTCCAAGGATACCCGGAATACAGTTTCCGATACTGGAATGGGTATGTGTTGCTCCAAAAAATAGTTGTTCTCGAGAAATATCTGCATTATTATTTTTTAAGTTTTTTAATATTTCATCTACTACTGTTTCAGGCATCATTAACAAGTCTGCACTAACGATAACCACCATTTGCTTGTCAACTTCTATAGCAATGGCTTTTGCAAAAATAGAATCATGAACCCCAACGGCATATTTCCCATCACCAAATCCAGAGAATTTAATTTTATTGAATTCTCCTTTTGCAGGATTTTCTACTCCGTTAACAATATTAGGCGTAATATTTATTTTTGCAAAACCAGTTAATAGTTGCCCTTTTGAAATTTTCTTATTTTGAAATTGTTGATCAAGTTTATCAACAGTGCTTTTATAATAATCTGTTTCAAAATAAGGTGTTTTGTCAGTAGTGCTAATGGAAACAAATAATGCTATAATTATAATCAGCAATAGACTAGCTAATATTTTCAATATTATTTTTAACCACTTTTTCATCATTTCTTATTCTTTATTAGAGCTTTGTAGGGTCTAAAACTATATATTTTACTGTTTTTCTATTCCATGTATAAACAATATGTATCATGCCGTTTGCTGCCTGAATAACTGTTGGATAAGAGTATTCTTCTTCTTCTTCTTCTTTTTTATCTGTATTTTCAGTTAAAGGCTCTAAATCTAACACTCTATCCCATTTTTTCCCATCATTTGAGATGCCTACGCTTAATGGTACTCTATCACCCCAGTTTTCCCCTGTTGGATTATAAATTAAAATATGCCTACCATCTTTTAACGTTACAGCATCAATTCCTGAATTAGGATTTGGTAATGATGTTGCTTTCATGGTATCCCATGTTTTACCATAATCTAATGACCAGTTTTCGGTAATAACTTCATTCATTGTTCTGCTTATTAACTGAAGTTTACCATTGCCATGATTTAAAATTGATGGTTGGATAGCTCCAAATTCTTTGCCATCATTTAGATCTTTAGTTTTTGTCCAGGTTTTTCCCTGGTCTCTGCTTATTTCTAATTGAATTTTCCAGATATCATTTTTATCCTCGGTACTTGTTGGTGACAAAATATCTCCATTTTCTAATTGAATAGGCTGGTTTTTTATCGGTCCTAAGATTCCATTAGGTAATTTTACCGGTTCTGACCAAGTTAAGCCATCGTCTGTTGATGTTATATACAATCCCCACCATTCTCTTGGGTTAGGTCCCACTTTATAAAATAAGATCAATGGTTTGTTTTTTGGTTTAAAGAGAACCGGATTCCAACATGGAAATCTGCTTCCATCTTCTTGAATACCATTAACAACTTCTTTTGGTATAGACCATTTGCCTTCCGTTTTTCTGGATACCCAAATACCTACATCATCATTTTTTTCTTCTGTTCCTCCAAACCAGGAAGCAACAGGAATTCCGTTACTAACTTCTATGGTTGAAGCATGGCATTGTGGTGTTAAAGCATCTTTAATTTCGTAAATAAACTCTTCGGTAACAATTGCTTCGTGTTGTGTTTTGTTAGAATTGTAAGAGGTTTTAGGTTTTTTTTCACAGGAAATATTAAATAGGATCAAGGATATTAAAAGTGTATAGTATTTCATGATTTTAAATTTATTGATTTATTTTATTTAAGAATTGGTTTTTTACTCATAACAAATTTTAGGACACCACCATTTTCTATCTCTGCATGTTTTATCCATCTTCGATCTAAAGATACGTCATTAAGGAAAACTTCTTTCACAAAAATATTTTCTTTAGAATAATTATCGG
>JADGEA010000353.1 GCA_016744615.1 Flavobacteriaceae bacterium | reverse complement strand
CCTCCCAAAATTCAAGAATTTCTCCTGCAACCTTTGGTAAATCTAAACCTTTATATTCTGTAAATTTCATATCCGTTGTTTAACTGATGAATCGTTGAATCGTTTAGTTGTTGTGCCTCTAATAACTATCTATTATTCAGTTAAACAGCTCAACAATTAAACGATTAAACAAAAAATGTTTGCATCATTTTTTTAAGATGTGCGAAATTACAAAATTGTTTTAAATACACGCAGATAATGTGCATTTTATGATAGAAAATAATACTATTTATGTGCCTTTTCCCGCTATTCGCTAATAGTTTTGTTCTCTCAGTTTATTCACAATAGTTTTGTGGGGGTCTTAGCTAAGGCTCAGCCACCACAAAACTTTGTTCATTAAACTTCTAAAAACAAAAGCTACCGCTACTATCGGGGGCATAATACAAAGAAATATCAAAATGCTCATATAAATTATTTTCGTTATGGCTATGCAAATATTTTTTGCCCATAAAAAGAAATAATATTTATTAATCTATTTGGTCTATTTATTTATTAAAGTGTGATGAATCTCACACTATTTGAATAGCAATTATAAGTAGCGAACTCCTCAAATAGCAATATCTTCGCACCCTAAAATATAAAATCTATCGTGAATAAATTATACAACAAAAAATTTCGTAAGATAATGCAGGTTACGGTTGACCATTCGAGCATGAACAACAATCGTGTTGAAGAGATTAGAGATTTTGCAAAGGGAATGAATATCAAAAAAATTGGGATTGCACATTGTGTTATGTTTCCACAAGAGACAAGCATTGTTAAAGAATACCTATCAGAGGATTTTGAAGTTCTTACTGTTGATTGCAAATATGGACGTATTAGAAAAGACGAAATGCTTGGAGGAACTGGTCGTAGAATAATGTGTAACCCTGCAGGACAAGCAGAATACCTAAACAACAACAAAACTGAACTTAATATTTCCTTAGCTCTTTGTGTAGGTCACGATATGGTTTTCAGTAAAGCTTCTGAAGGTTTGGTTACTAATCTATTTGACAAAGACTTTACCAATAATAACAATCCTGCTCAAGCAGTTGCTGATATTGAAAGAGAATTATAGTTTTATACACCTAGTTCCTTAGAATACACCAAAACAAAAAGATGAAGTTTAAGTGTGGAAATTTTATTTCCTACGAGCCTAGCTCCATAATCATACATATCTAAATCTTGGTTAACAATCAAATGACACCAAGTTTATTTATTGCTAACAACTTAATATTTAGTACTATTTACCAAATGCACTGTATTTTTTGTTGGCAATTGTCCTTAATTAAATGCTTCTAAAAACTGCCTTGCAGTCATTACTGGTAATTTTGATGCTTTGAAATCTTTTAAGTTCCTTGTAATTATAATATCTTGATTATTCTCAATAGCAGTAAAATATTGAAGTCCATCCTCAAAGTCATTAAATGAATCATCATTTAATGCTACACCTACTATTTTGTCGTCGAGTGGTAAAATATTTACTATTAATCTGAGTTTCCTTAATATTTCTTTCGCTCTTTTCGAATCAATTTGACGTAATAATATATAATTCGTATTTGCAATAGTCAAAGACGAAATATTAAGTTCAATAATTTTCTTATCTGCTAATGAAAAAAGATCTGCTGATTCAGCATAAAAAGGTTCTCTTATGGATAATAAGTCTATAACTATATTTGTATCTACAAAAAGCTTTTTCATTTGTATTTATCAATTAAGTAATCAGTATATTCACTTTTATAGTCAAAGTCTGATGGTAGATTAATTACACCACTCAAGCTTTCAACAAGAGGAGTAATAGTACTTTTACGATTACTAACTTTTTCTCTAGTTAGGCTATCTAAATATGATTCAATTATTTTTGACAAACTTATTTTTTGATTTTTAGCATATATCTTTGCTCTTTCAATCACATTGTCATTTAGCCTTAATGTTAATTTTGTTTCCATAATATTATTATTTACGTACAAATATATAATTATTATACGTCAACGTGAAATTTCCATGTATTTTCTTTTTTTTGGCTTATTACCAACTAGCATCATAATGCCTAGCCCCATAGTCATACATATCTTTTGTTTGATAATTTTGAACTTTAACATATAAATCAAGCCCCATAAACTTACTTAGCAAGTTTACGCATTGCAACCCACTGTTTTAGCATTTGTCTTGCTTCTTGTGCTGGGTAACCAAGAACTGTTGTTCCTGCTTTAACATCGGCAATAACTCCTGATCCTGCACCAACTGTAGCTCCAGAATGAATTGTGGTGTGATCTTTTATAGATGCACTTCCTCCTATAATTACACCGTCGCCTAAAGTTACAGAACCAGCCAATCCGCTTGCTCCCGCCATAATACAAGAACGCCCCATAACACTGTTATGACCTATTTGCACCATGTTATCTATTTTACATCCATCGCCAATAATTGTAGAACTAAATTTACCTCTATCAACACTTGAGTTTGCTCCTATCTCTACTCCATTGCCAATAACTACATTTCCTATTTGAGGAATTTTAGCTAACCCCATTCCATCTTCTCTTGGACGAAAACCAAATCCATCGGCACCTATGCTAGAATTAATA
>JADGEA010000352.1 GCA_016744615.1 Flavobacteriaceae bacterium | reverse complement strand
AATTATAAAAAAGCAGAATCTGAAATATTAAATGCTCTTACTCATTTAAAAAAAGAAGATGATCAATTAAGGCTAGGGAAAGCATATAATCTATACGGTCTAGTTTTAACTAAACTAAAAGATTTTAACAAAGCCGAAACCTACTTAAAAGATGCCGACGCTATTTTCACATCCATTAATAATGAAAAAAATCAGGCATTAACTATTTTTAATTTTGGAATACTCGAATTAGAAAAAAATAATCCAAGTGCTGCAATCAATTATTTTGAAGCTGCATTACCATTAATAAAATCTAATAAACTAACAGATAAAGAGACTGAGCTATATTTAAAAGAAGCAGATGCTTTTTTAAAATTAAATAATTCAGAAAATGAAAACAATCTTTTATTAGCTAAAACAGCATTTGAGAATTGTTTGAAATTTTTATCAAATAGCTCGCTTTCAAATTTAAAAACTGAAAGCTATAGAATTAAATCACTAATTGCAGCTAGAGAAAATAAACCTCAAGAAGCAGCTCTTCTGCTCAATAAATATTTTCAAGAGAAAGACTCTATGTATCTTACCTATATACAAGCCATTTCTAAAAGTTCGGAATACGACTCTAACATTGGCGATAAAGATGAAATTATAGCCTCTCAACAAGAAGAAATTAACAAAAAACAAAAATCTATTAATTTTGGTAAAATGACAACCGGGTTAAGTATAGCCTTGATCATTATCCTTTCATTATTGGCGCTGTCATTATTTAAAAACAATAATTTAAGGGCCAAAGCAAACGACTTATTAAAAGATAAAAACATAGAACTTACACTTGCAAAAGAAAAAGCTGAAAGAGCATCTTTGGCAAAAGCTCAATTTTTATCTACCATAACTCATGAATTAAGGACTCCTCTTTATGCAGTAACGGGCTTAACTCATTTATTATTAGAAGAAGACCCAAAACCCAACCAAAAAGAACACTTAAATTCTCTTAAATTTTCTGGAGAGTACTTATTATCTCTAATCAATAATATATTAGACTTAAACAAATTAGAAGCTAATAAAGTTGAAATTGAGAAAACTACTTTTAGTCTTAAAAAGCGTATCAACGATGTATTAATCGCATTAAAGAAAACTGCTGAAGACCGGAAAAATAGCCTGAATTTTGAGTTTGACGAAAATATCCCAGAAAAATTAATTGGAGATCCTCTTAAACTTTCCCAAGTGCTTATCAACCTTATTGGTAACTCTGTTAAGTTTACTCAAAATGGAGAAGTTACCATTCGAGTAAATAAAATTAATAGTTCTAAAGACAAAGTAAATCTTCATATCGAAATTGAAGATACAGGAGTTGGTATTTCTAAGAAAAAACAAAAAAGTATTTTTGAAACTTTTAATCAAGGATCCCTACAAATTAATAGAAAATTTGGAGGTTCTGGTTTAGGGCTATCTATTGTTAAAAACCTACTTGAATTAATGAATAGTAAAATCTATTTAGAAAGTGTATTAGGACAAGGGTCTAAATTTTGGTTTGATATTTCATTTGCAGTTTCTGAAGAACAATTCGGTGATGAAAATATTAAAAAGAATGCATATGAAATTGATTATAAATCCCTAGAAAATGTTTCCATATTGGTGGTAGAAGACAATAAGATTAACCAAATGATCACCAAAAAAATTCTAGAGAAACATAAGTTAGTTTGTAAAGTAGCAGATAATGGTTTGGATGCTATTAAAATGGTTCACGAAAATAATTTTGAACTTATATTAATGGACATTCATATGCCGGGTATTAGTGGTATTGAAACAACTGAAAGAATACGTGGATTCAACAAACAATTACCTATCATTGCCTTGACAGCTGTTACAATTGACGAAAACTTAGATGAATTTTACAAAGCTGGTTTTAATGAAATTATACCAAAACCTTTTAAGCCAGAAGACTTTTTTGATAAAATTTCACGAACTCTAAAGGCTAGTAAAACAGCCGTTAGTTAATCTCTATAACTAAAGTTTTCAATTTCATTAATAATAAAATCTTTAAAGAACTCATCTTGTTCTCTTAAAACTACGGTTTTAATAGGTAGGTAGTAAATCGCAAATTTATTTAATCGAGGCTGTAGTCTAACAAAATCTTTTTCAGTTGTTAAGATTATATCTTTACCTTCTAATTGCTTTATTTCAGAGTTAGAAAAATGATGATGATCGGGAAACTTCTTATGCTCAAAGTTATAGTGGTTTTTATTTAAAAATTCAACCAAAGGTTTTGGGTTTGCAATACCCGTAACCAAAGTAAATTTTTTATCTAAAAGATAACTTAATGGTAAAGATTCTGATTTTCCAAAAATAGAATCATCGTAACTAATTTTTGAAAAATAGATCTTTTGCTCCGGCTTTAAATCTAAAACATACTGTATTTCTTGAAGTTTAGCATACGAATGTTTTTCTGGACATTTAGTAACTACCACCAAATCTGCACGGTTGGCTCCTCTTTTAGACTCTCTTAAATTTCCAGCAGGTAAGACCCAATCATGAATGTACAAATCATTAAATGTGGTCAATAAAATATTTGTAGAAGCATTCACTTTTCTATGTTGGAAAGCATCATCCAACAAAATAACATCTGC
>JADGEA010000351.1 GCA_016744615.1 Flavobacteriaceae bacterium | reverse complement strand
TATTATTAATCTAACGGGATGTCGAGATTCCGTTTCAGTATTATGTTAAGAAATATTTGGTAAATAAGCTATCCCGGTAGGGATTTAGTTCAACACCGTATATAAAACATAGCTAGTAAGTGCTAAACCAAAAGTTCTGTAATTACTTATAGAGTACCACCAAGTTTTTAAATTTGGCTTTTAGAATAGAAAAGATAAAACAAAATGTAAAAATTTGGCTCTGTGCTAAACCCGAAATTTATCGTATTTTTATACGCTACGTTTCATATACAAACACGTTATAGCCAATTGCAGACAACAAAATAAGCAGACAACAAAATAAAAAGTGGAATTAACGAAAGAACAATATGACATTATCAATTCAACTGGCAACATTAAAATAAATGCTGTTGCTGGTTCTGGAAAGACTACGACTGTAGTTGAATATGCAAAGGCTCGACCACAAAACAGTAAAATCCTTTATCTTGCTTTTAACAAGTCGGTCAAATTAGAAGCTGTTAAAAAGTTCCAAGAAAAAGGACTGTCAAATGTAAAAGTTGAAACTGCTCATTCACTTGCTTATAAAAACATTGTTTTCAAATATAATTATAAAGTCAGACACCAAGGGTTCAAAACTTATGAGGTTGCGGAACTTTTAAAACTTAAAGGAAACGGAGAAAAACATGCTGAATACATTATTGCAAACCATATAAATAAATTCATTGCTTACTTCTGTAATAGCAACAAAGCAAAAATTCAAGACTTAAATTATCTTGATATTGTTTCTGATAGTAAAGCAAAAATATTCGTAACTACATTTTACGATTACATAGAAGGACAAACTCGTCTTTTATTAAGTAAAATGGACAAAGGAGAAATTAAAATCACTCACGATTTTTATCTCAAAAAATTTCAACTTTCTAACCCAAAACTAAATTTTGATTACATTCTTTTTGATGAAGGTCAAGACGCTTCCCCTGCAATGCTTGATGTTTTTCTAAAACAAAAAGCTAATAAAGTAATTGTTGGCGATACACACCAACAAATTTACGGATGGCGACACGCTGTAAATTCTTTAGAAAAGGCTGATTTCAGAACCTACCACCTTTCTACAAGTTTTCGATTTAGCCAAGACGTAGCTAATCTTGGAATGGAGATATTAAATTGGAAAAATCATTTAGACGATTACGAACCTTTGTCTATAACTGGAAAAGGAGAAAATAAAGAACATAAAGTAAAAGCGGTTCTTGCACGAACCAATCTTGGGCTTTTACTTAAAGCCATTGAGTATGTAACAGAAAAGAAGAAGATAAAGCATATTTACTTTGAAGGAAATATCAATTCATACACCTATGCAGATGAAGGAGCTTCTCTGTATGACATACTAAATCTCTACAATGGAAAGAATAGATTGATTAGAGATAAATTAATCAAGGAGATGAAAGACCTTGACGAATTAGAAGACTACATTGAAAAGACAGAAGATGTTCAACTCGGTCTTATGATTGAAATAGTTCGAGAATACGGAAATGAAATTCCAAGCATCATAAAGAAAATCAAATCCAAACACGTAGAAAATGACGAAAAAGAAAAAGCAGAAATGATTTTTTCAACTGTTCATAGATGCAAAGGAATGGAATATGACGCTATCCAAATTGTAAATGACTTTATTACAGAAGAAAAATTAGAAAAACTAAAAACAGACGTAAAAGCGGAAAATATAAGTATTTCAAAAATAAATGAGGAAATAAACCTGCTTTATGTGGCTGTTACAAGGACAAAAAATAGTATTCATATTCCACAAACACTAATGCCAAAGGACTTCCCTAAATCTGCTCAAATACACGTAATGCGTGTAGAAAGTGAAAAAGAAAAATCCGAAAGAAGAATTATTGAAAAAACGAAAACAAAATCGACAAATTCTAAGAAAAAAGCGTATTCAATAGAAAAGATTAGAGAAAAACACAACGGAGCTTACAGACCTTGGACAACTGAACTTGATGACGAATTGACTGTGATGTATTGTGAAGGTGTTAATGTGCGAGATATTTCAAAACATTTCGAGCGGACTAAAGGTGCTATTCGTTCGAGAATTAAGAAGCTGGAATTAGAAGAATTGTATGGGTAATATAAAAAAGGAAAATTAAAAAAGGCTATAACAAAGTATAAAAATAATAGCCTAAAATAGTGGTAAATATGAACATTGTAGTCCGCAACAGCATTAGTAGTAAATTGAAAAATTCTACTTCCGAAATCGGCTACTATTCTTATACAAACCGTTACAAGCAATCTTCCTACTAAAAAATCAGTTGAGTTTTTTGGCTAACGATTCGTATCTTTATATCGGCTCCTTGTCGAGGCCGGTTTTCGCATTGGTACTTTTAAGTCCGACCGCAATCAAGGTTCGAATGTAAAAAGCAATAGATTATCATTGCTTGGGTTTGAGTTTAATGGTGATACTTTTTTATGGTAATCCCGATTGGAATAATTTCAAAATACGTAGTTACATTTCTTGGAGCTTTTTTATTAATTTTTAAAACTAGTGTCAAGTCAAGTTTAATATGGCGTTTTATTTTGTATATTAGCACAAAACAAAATTTATATGTCATGGCTAACTATTATAAAGTAGAATTAA
>JADGEA010000141.1:10777-11315 GCA_016744615.1 Flavobacteriaceae bacterium | reverse complement strand
TATCTTGGTGGAGATATGGATGAGGCGAAATTTATCGCTTTGTTTTGTTTTGATCATGATTGTTTGCGGCAAGGTGGCGAGGATTTGTTGCAAGCTGGGGGTGATGTTGGTGAAAGTTTATTTGAAGCCGGCAGTGGTAGTGTGAGAATTCATGAAGTTTTAACTCAGTTAGATAAAGAGAAGGATGAGTTATTTAAAGCTCGTGGTTCTAAACCTCTATTAAATCAAACTATTAAAGCTTATAAAGAAGCTTGTTTGCGTATTGAAGAGGTTTCTTTATCAGCACAAAAATGGAATGAACACGCGCCAAATTTAGAGAATGCACAACAACAACATCAAATACTTACTGAAAAATTACAAAATTTACGTGTTGATAAAAATCGTTTAGAACTGATTCAACGTACCCGGGCGTTTTTGTATAGGCATCAAGAAGTTAAATTTGAACTTGCTAAACTGGCTGAGGTTATATTATTGCCAGAAGATGTAGGTTCTAAACGTATTCAAGCTCATCTGGATTTACGTGTTGCTGAAACTACAG
>JADGEA010000141.1:0-10767 GCA_016744615.1 Flavobacteriaceae bacterium | reverse complement strand
TGTCAGAGGTATCAAATTATACGCTTAGTAGTTTGCAAACTAAGGAGATTAAAAAGCTCGCTAATAGTTATCCTACTTTACGCGAGAAACAAAATAGTCTGGTTCTACAATTCCATGATTTAATCTTTCAAGGTTCTTCGATAAATTAACACAATTTCAATCCTTCGATTACGTTCTCGTTTCGTAGAAGTGTTATTATCTTGTCTTAATTGGTAACTATTATATTTCATATCTGAATATTGACGTTGCACCGGTTTATATTCACCAAATGAAGTGGCTGACATAATATGTTTAGTAGGATCAATACCTAAATCCTGTAAATGCTTAAATACTTCAATGGCTCGATGGGCAGCTAATTCCAGATTAGAAGAAAATTTTCTGGAGGCTCGTGGATCAGCATGTCCTTGGATTTGTATTTCTTTTATGACTCCTAACTTTTGCTTAAAGATATTGCCAACTGTTGTCATGACTTGTTTGCCGTTCTCTTTTAGGTGGACATTATCAACATCAAATAAAATGTGACTACCAAAACTAATTCTTTGAATAGTCACATCATTTTGGATAAAAATATCATTCTTTTTATATATGTTAATTGAAATCCCATATCTATTTTCATCTATTTTATATGGTTTCCTATTGTAGTTAGCTGCGATTCTATTCACAATTTCCATTTGATTTTTTTCTACATCTTTAATGTCAACTTGTCCTATTTCATTATCTTTTATTATATCATCCAATTCTTGTTTATCAGCTTCACATTTTTGTAATGTATTTTCTAATTCTTGTTTATTAGCTTCAATTTTTTGTAATGTATTTTCTAATTCTTGTTTATCATCTTCAATTTTTTGTAATGTATTTTCGAATTCTCGTTTATCCTCTTCACATTCTTTATTTTTTATCTTCAATTCTTGAGAACTTACAATTATTTGGTTTTGTTCTTCTAATTTTTGGCTAAATGAATTGGTGTTGGCAGCAATCAAGATTATCAACACCGCTGCTAGAGAAACTACTAAGTCAGTTCCTGGCCCAAAAACATCATTGTCTTCAGTAATGAAGCTATGTAAATTTTTCATAATTTACGACTTAATTTATTGTTTATAAAAGTTTTTAATTTTTCATAAACAATTTTATACAAAGGTTTTTTAGAAATCACAAGCTGAATTAAGTCTCGAACTATCTCATTTGAACTTTCTAATTCTTGATTAATATTGGTCACCTTTTGTGAGATGGTGTTGATATTTTGCTGAAATGTTTGGAAAGTCTCATTTTGAGAAGTTATCAGTTGTTGTAGATCAGAGTAAAACTCGGCTTTAGATTCAGCAAAATATTGATTTCCCTTATCAAACTGATCTACTGTCTTACTAATAAAATTATTTTGTGTAGTTATTAATTGTTCAAGCTGTTGGCTTTGTGCCATGAGTTTATTGTCAGCCATCTGTAATACACCATACAATTCACGTATTGCATTATTAAGCTCTGTTATCTTTTCCAAAGATGGGATTAGATTTTTATTGAAGGTTTCTAAAATTTTATTGACGGCATTATCTAAACTTTGTTGTAATTCAGTTTTAATCGTTTTAGGAGAAAAAATATCATACACTCCCATCATTTCCCTTACAAAATTTGCCTGTGATTCCTGAATTTGATTCAAAAATTCATCAAATTGCGATTTTGTTTTTGTGAGCTTAGTCATGCCTTGTCGCATTGCTTCCGTTTGGGCTTCAGCTTGTTTTGTCTGGGCAAAAACTCGTTCACGTAACTGATTGACTGCATTTTCAACCTGTTTAAAGCCAGTAAAAAAATTGTCCTCATTAATAGCATTTTGAGCAAGAGAAATCATTGCATCCGCCGCAGTTTCCATGCTTTGAAAATAGGCTTCCTGTTTCTGCCGCACGACCATAATCAATAGTCCAAGAATAGCAGCCACTTCTAGCCCTGCTACACTGGTACTAAAGGAGATATGCAAAGTATTGAACAGCGGTTGTAGTGCTATAGCATTGTCAGAATCCGGTTTTAACTGTGATAAAGCTAGAATTAATCCAATAAATGTTCCTAAAATACCTAGTTGCAAAGCAATTTTTTGGATATTTTGTAATTTGAAAATATCTCCGATGGCTTCTTCTCGATAAGGTTGCATGGCAATGATACTGGATTCAAATCTATGATCCTTAGCTTCACCAATAATATGTAGGAACAGACGAGGCATGGCTAATTTTGGAGTTGGATTCTCAGGTAAAAGCTCTCCTACTTTTTCTAAGGCAATACGATCTCTGTTACCGCTTTTAATTTCTCGTAATGCCTCAGATGCTTTTTCTTCAACACGGATGGCAAATGCATGTTCAACTTGGATTTTGGCAATCACCTTTATGGAAACCCATATTCCCCATAAAGCAAAGCCATGAATAATAATGGAAAGCTTAGCGAATAATTCATCTGATTTTGGATACGTTAAAGCAAAAAGAACAGTAATAGCCCCTAAACCGACTAACAGAATTACTATGAATTTGAGATTATCTAGCCAAAATGATAAATGTGTTGGCAGGCTATTAGGAGAATTATTCGCAAAGTTTGATATGCTGGTCATTTATCATTTCTCTCTACATCTGGAACAATGTCTGCTTCAGTATCTTTACTAATTTGTTTGACAGCTGGTTCTGAAAGTAAAGCCTTGTTCTGAGCATTTTTATGGTCTTCAAAACTGAAATCTTCATCAGCAGGACGAGTATAATTTAATTTTTCTAACTGAGGATTAATCTCTGGTTGAATGGAATATCTATGATTGTTTTTACCCACTATTCGTTCAATTTGTTTACGTATATCTTCCTGAGCAGAATCATCATCAGCATATCCTGCTGTTGTCAATTCTTTTTCTTTTTCATAGAGTTCAGTTAATTTAGATAGTTGTGCTCTGTTGGCTTTCTCTGCCATCTCTTCTCCTGTTTTTATGCTATCTAATGTCCTCTTCTCTTGAGATATGCGGTATTTAGCAGCGATCTCTTCTGAAGTAGTTGCTAAACGTTCTATAGTGACTATTTCTATTTCCAAACCAAATTGAGAATAAATTAGTTTTATTGAATGATTAATAATATTCTTGATTTTATTTTGAATATTCTGATCTCTATACCTAATCAAGTCACTAGGTACACCTACCAACTCAGCTTTAATATCTTTTTCAAGCAGATCTCTGATAGCTGCTATTTCTGCTTCCTTAGATTGATAATTATTAAGTTGAAATGAATGCCAACCATTCTGTCCTACAGTCCATATTCTAAATTGACCATTAAATGTTATTGATTCTTCATTTCCTCCTTCTCGAATAGGAAAAGTTTTAACAGTAAAATCATGGAAACCTTCTTGTAGCTTTTGGAACCGTATCGCAAGCTTATCATTTTCCTGATCTGCTTTAGGATTCACTGTTATATTGGTTAAAGCAAAAATTTCTTCTAATTTCTTAGCAATACCTTCTCTCAATTCTTGTTCTACATAAATTTCGTTACTGTCATGACCAGAATTAAAACGCATATAAAAGCGTTCGGGTTCAATGTTGTGAATAATAAATTGAGCTTGCTCAAAAATTACTCCTTTTATTTCCTCTAAAAGAGGTGTATGAGGATTAAGATAATGTTTAATATTTTCAAAATTTTCAATTTTAGCTTTGACAGAAATACTCAAGCTACCTTTAACCCTTGTATCTTTAGTTTCAAACGACCATTTTTCATCGAAAGATATGCCATCCCTTTTTAAATAAAAAGGTTCAAGATTAGGAATGAAAAAAAGATGCTTAACAGAGTAGCCGATTAACTCTGCTTCTTTTTTAACTATTTCCCTAATTTTATTTTCTATCTTTTCTTTATCATTAGTTTCCTTATCAAAGTCAAGTATTAAATCAGCATACCCTTTTTCAAGTAGCGTTGTTTGAGTAATCTTCTCAAGTTTTTTCTTGAGCCATGTTTCCAAATCATCAATTCTAGCAGCCTTATATTTTCCAAGATCACTCAAATTCATGAGAACATCATGTTCCACATAGATGGATTTAGAATAACCCTTAATTGTACATTCAATCTTATACTTGAAAAGTGATGATTCCTCAGTTCGCAAAGAAATGGCATTATTACTCTCAAGAGAAAGATAAGTAATCATACGCCCCCTTTTAAGTAATAGTTCATCATTTAAATAAGTGACAATCCGATCACGAAGATTAGCATCTAAGTGGTAACAAAATTCGTGCAAGGTAACATTTTCACGCAAAAACACACCCACTTTTTCCTGCATCAAAAGTAGTAATTCAGGTTCTTGATAGTTAGTAGCGACAATGTTTATTTTGTTGGCTTCATTGATTTGAAGCATGGCTTCTTTTATTTTTAAATCGAGTTCTTCACTAGAATCTTTTACTCTGACTGGAAAAAATTCTGACTTGATTTGAATCGGCTTTATCTTGTTGTCATCTTTTAAAGACAACCTGACTTCAAGAGTTAAGCCAATCTTTTTTGCAACTGTTTGACTTATATGTGTCTCTAATTCTGTTTTACGAGTGAAATAATCCTTAATAAAATCAACAAAATTATTTTTTTGAAGACGTACAAATTCTTGAATACATTGTTTTATAAATTTTTCCAGAGCTGCTCCCGGATGATCACCTTCAACTAAAGCTTGAACTACTTGATCTTCCTTTCCTGATTCACAAGACGCTTCGTAGGTGATATTGACACTAATAACACGTCCCGTAGGAATGTCTTTGATTTTACAATCTACAATCTCACTTTCTGCTGAGTTTTGAGTAGAAACCAGATAACACCGGAACTCTTGAAAAAAACTAATCATTGGCTTTTTGGTTAACACTTCTTTGGTTTTTGTGTCAATAACTACCAGTGTTTCTGAATGTGAATAAGTTTTTTGCAATCTTGAGCAATCAACTCTTCTAATCACATGATCGAGGGGATATATTTGGCCCATATATTTCTTCTCCTTAGCAAGTTTAAAGTTATGATTTCAGTAATTGTTTGAATTTTCCATGCAATTCAAGCACTACTTTACGCTCATCAGCTAATGATTTTCTTTGAGTACGTTGAGCAACATCTAATGATTTTATTTCATTCATAAAGAAATTTTGTCTTGCCCACCAACGTCTCATTAATTCTGTTTGTTGAGAACGATTCGTGTTTAAAACAACTTGTAGGAGTAAACGCTCCGATACAGTTAATACCTCAGAGCAAATATTGCCACTATTTAACCCATACAATATTTTAAACCATATCTCAATCAAATCAGATAATAATAAATTTACATTATTATGAATAGAATCGCCTAAGACAGCTAAAGCATATTGCATACCGGGATGAAATACCCAAGCAATGAGTGAATCAATCTGTGTAAATTCTTGTTCTTCTCTAATATTAGCAAAGAGGGGATATTTAGATGGCCAAACACCATAATATTCTATTTTAAAATTAGATAAGGTTTCTCTAGTATAATCTATTATGAATTTTAGGGCATATTTATTCGATGATGAATACTTTTCATGATCTAAATGACAATCTGGAATCCATGTTTTTAAATTATCCAGCAATTCATAAATTCGTAAACCACTTTGTTTTGCTTGCTCAAGCAGGGTTTTGTAGGCTTCATTTTTGGCTTCGGGAGCACCACGTTCCAACAATTGTCTTATCCAATACATTCCGTCAAATTGTGAGGCAAATCGTAATTGTTTAACAATCCCCAAAACTAATATTAAAACTGCATCATAATGTTTTTCCTTCATCATATTGTCAAGAAAATTTTTAATCATTTCTTGTAGTTGATGGTGATTCAACATTTCTCTAATGAGTTCAGATAGACGAATAATAAAGGGTTTAACTTGTTGTTGCTTTTCTTCTTTTTCTAATTCTATTGCAAGTAAGCCCATCAATGCCTCAAATTCATTATTTGGATTAAAATCAACTTCAATTGCGAGATGTTGTTTTATACCACTAATAAGACCCATCAGCCAATTGCTGCCATAATGACTTGGAGCTGAAATAGCCATTTCAGCAGCTAAATTGATCACATTTTCAATGATATTTGAAGACACATTGAAATTAAAAAGTAAGCCTGATTCTCGAATCAGTTCAAAATGTTGGATATATAAATTTTTTTGTTCTAAATACCTTTTCAATTCTACCCTTAAATAAGGCAATGAAAAGTCTATAATTAAACTATCAGTTTCCGAACGCATTACTTGCAGATGACATTCTTCCAATATTTGATCTTGATCATTTTTCCATATTTCAAGACATTCTTTTTCTTCTGGGATCTCAATAGTCTTGATTTTGCCTTTTTTAGTTGTTATTTGTGACTTAACTATAACAGTTGTTTTTTTACCTTCTAACAATAATGACACGAGGTAATTAAAATCATGACGACTCAACACTGGAAAAAATATACCAACATATAGCACGGTATTTTTTATAATATCATTGTTATTAACCAGTTCTTTTGGTATAACCGTTCTAATTTCTGTAAAAAAATTCTGTACATTTTGCCCTTTTTTATATTTTTTCCTTTTATCAACTTCTTCTTGAAGTTGTCTGCTTCCATTTCTAAGATAACCAGAAATCAACTCATAAAATTCACGGTCACTATTGTTTTCATCCCATAAACCATAATTTCTTTGCTGCAAAATCTGCTCTTCAAGAGATTGAGCAATGGTGTTATCAAAATAAGCTGTTAATAAATATGGTAGAAAAGGAATATTCCAGCGACGAAAATGAAACTGTGCTATTTTTGTTTCCAAGGTTTCTTGAAGAAATTCGGTATCTGCAAAACAAATCAGCATTATGTCCTTTTTTGCCAATTGCTCTGTTATACTTTGAGCATGGAGACGTTCTTCAAAAAACATTGAATCCAAAAATCGTTGAGATTTTAAACTGACAACTACGATTAAACTTTCTCCGTTCCCAATTTGTTCATTGACAAATACACCTAAATGTAAATCAGTCTGTTCTAATTGACTCCCTTCAAAAGTTAGTAATCTTTTCTCATATTTTTCTTCAGATTGATTGACTAATTCATAACTGACAGTACGTAAAATATCTTCATAAAAACTATCGACTAAAATAATCCTATTGGTTTTTAATTCATTGAAATGTTTATTGATCTCACTTATAGAATCAAAAAAATGTAATCCAGTAGGATTATTAGGAAGTGATTGAGTGGGATCTTTAAAAGTAGATTCTTTTGATGTACCCTTGTAACCAAAGTAATTATTATAATTATGTTCTTCTACTTTATCAGCATGGACAACATTGGTTTGTTTTTCTACGCGGCTTTTATTATTAATGTCTTGTTGCACACCACCAGTAGACCCATTTTCGGACTTTTTAGGTTCTTCTACTTTTTCACAATTGGGCGTTACTTGCCCACTATTTTCATTATTATCTTCTACTTGATTTAATTTTGATTCATTAGTTGTAGAAGTTTCATGATCTTTTTCAGAATCTTTCGGATTTGAATTTGGTTCTGATTCACTCACCATATTTTCCTAATTTCAACAAACATTATCATAAAGATGATTATTCACATATTCACTGTTCCATTAACGTGACCAATATTAACTTGTTTACCAATTTCACCCTTATTTTCTATATTTTGCTCCACTTTCACTTTCTTTTCAGAGGTAGCTAATTCACTGTCTGACTTTGAGGTGTTCAAGCGTTCATCCCAAACTCTACCAACCTCATCATTACCTTCCAACCAACGTTTTCCCAATAGGCAATCAAACTTAACCGCTAATCCAGCATTTGTCATAACATCTTTGTTATAGAGTTGAATTGCCATACCAATCACACGTTGGCTAGCATAGTGATAGATTAACCCACCGCTATGCCCTTTTCCTTGAATACCAATGATTTCAACGGTGTCATCATCAAACAGTCGTGAAATTGTACCGGGATACGCGCCTATTTTATCCTTTCCTTCAATATATGCTGCTGGATAAGCTACACTAATAACATCATCAGTATTAGGTTGTTCTGCTATCCGCCCTAATGGTACACAAACTTTAGGGTAATAATCAATTTTGATAATCGCAATATCATGTTCTTTTATGGATTTCTCTTGATCAAGTTGTGCTGTAAACTTTTTTCCATCATACTCAATTGTTATCTGAGAAATAGTGCCATATCTTATAACTTCTTCAATACAATGCCATGCTGTTAAGATGTAACCTTCTGGCGTTATAAAGAAGCCGGTACCTTTAAATCCAGTTGTCGTAAAAATTTTGACGGTTGCTAATTCAAGTTGATCTAGGGCTAGTTTTTTTAAATCATCATTTATCATAATAAATTACTCACACTCACAAAGATGATCTAAATATTTTTCTACATGCAATATCGTAGCGGTTGCGATGGTGTTAACTGCTATATTTAAGATGATAGTTAAAGTGTCAGCTAAATACGCAATATATTGAGTTTGATTTTTAGAAAAATCAGCTTTTTTATGACAATATTCCCATTTATCACATAGCTTTTCTCTTAGTAGTTTTTTATTCTTGTTGAACCACTGGTAAAACAGTTTTTTAATTTGATCACTTGGTGGAATTTGAATACCAACTGGTGTTGTGTACTGGTTATCATCTTCAGAAGGATTAAACCCAGTGTACCAATCTTGATACAGTTTGCTGGTGTCTGCTAAATAATTATTAATTTTCGATTCGTTATCCATTGATATGCTCTCACTTTTAGTTGATAGTAAAGTAATGAATTTCTATAACATGCAATTTTTATTATACCTGCATAAAATAAAAACCGTGAAAATGTAAAAAAGTCTTATTAGATCAGGTTTCCAATTCTTTAAAAATATTTTCACTGAAAATATTACTTATTAGTATATATTTAAAATCCCTAATTATCAATATTCCATACTATCATTAAGTAAGTTAATCAATAATTTTTTACTTGCAAGAGGAAAATATAATGTTTATATTTATATTGATAAACTATTATTTATTATGGTTATACAAATAAATAGCAATAAATACGCCTCTTAAATTTACAGCTATAAAAAATTTGCGCAATATTAAAAACAACCATGTTACTGTCAAATAAGCTTGCTTGGCTATTTTTTCATGATAGATAGTAAGTGTTAATCAATTGTAAAAAACAATAGGAAAAAACTAAAGTAAAAAAATGTAGCTTGGGCTGATGACAGGATTTGCAGTCAGGGAACAGAGTAAGGTTATCCCAATAATTATTATACTTAATAATGAAATATGGGATAAATAGAAAGAATTGATTATATTAGCAGGAAAGTGTAAATTTAATCATAAGGCATAATAGTTGGTATAAATTGATTACCATATCGGCGATATATCAGAAAATCACTATCCAAAGTTAAAACAACACTTTTAGAATATTGCTCACTCATTTTTACCAAACAAGCATCTGCAAAAGACATTGGAACATTTGCATATTTAACCATTAAACGCCTAATATCTTTCCTTTCGTTATCACCTAAAAAAAATGGGACTGTCATAAAATTAATATCTATCAGTTCAAGAACTGCATCTGCTTTTTCATGGGAATGTCGCTTTAATAAAAAACAAGCTTCAGAAATAACCGCTTCACAAGTTAATAAGGGTGTGTGAATATTAGCCAATTTCTGAGTCACCCAATGATGATGAACATCTTTTTCACTTAGGAGCGCAACCAAAGGACCTGTATCAAGTATAACTTGTTTCATAAACCATATCCTTCCATGTAACCTTTATTAGTAGAAAGGTCTTGTGGCGCATTTTTTATACACCCAACTAAATTATGAGATCGCGCCAATTCCAAACATGAAACTGGTTTAACTTCAGTTGGTCGTGTTTGGGGTAGTTTGTCATTTTCGGTTTTGATTCGGATTTCGTATAATGCAGCAATGATATTCTCAAAATTTGCTGTATGAGGCAACTTTGAAATCGTTGTAATTGCTGTTTTTTGTAATGTGTTCATAATCATTTTTTACATTTTTGCTAATATCTGTTTTAATACTTGTATCTTAATTAGGTTATTATTTTATCATAGTATGATAAAATCATCAAAATGAACATATTACAATTAGAGTTACTTGCCTTTGGGGCATTTATAAATAAAATTTTAGATTTTTCTGCTAAGCAACCCGGGTTTCATCTGATTTATGGTCCAAATGAAGCCGGTAAAAGTACGTTACGTCGTGCTTTGATTAATTTGTTTTTTGGTATTCCTGAGCGTACTTCTGATGCTCATCTTCATGATAATAATAAGTTACGTATCGGTGCTAATATCGTAAATGATGATTTGGATCAGTTGTTATTTTATCGGCGTAAAGGGCGTAAAAATACTTTGCTTGATGCTGATAATACAGCTTTGAATGAGAAGTATCTTGGTGGAGATATGGATGAGGCGAAATTTATCGCTTTGTTTTGTTTTGATCATGATTGTTTGCGGCAAGGTGGCGAGGATTTGTTGCAAGCTGGGGGTGATGTTGGTGAAAGTTTATTTGAAGCCGGCAGTGGTAGTGTGAGAATTCATGAAGTTTTAATTCAGTTAGATAAAGAGAAGGATGAGTTATTTAAAGCTCGTGGTTCTAAACCATTATTAAATCAAACTATTAAAGCTTATAAAGAAGCTTGTTTGCGTATTGAAGAGGCTTCTTTATCCGCACAAAAATGGAGTGAACACGCGCAAAATTTAGAGAATGCACAACAACAACATCAAATACTTACTGAAAAATTACAAAATTTACGTGTTGATAAAAATCGTTTAGAACTTA
>JADGEA010000350.1 GCA_016744615.1 Flavobacteriaceae bacterium | reverse complement strand
TTTCGATCATGATTTGACGCTTGTAATTAATGGAAATGTTCAATTCAAGGTCCGGTCTATTTCGTTTAAGAATTTACGCCATGCTGAGGCCTGTAATTATTTTGACCGAGCTTTTGAAATGATGAGTAAGTTTTTATGCGTTGATGTTGACACACTAATTGAAGAAGTAAAATCAAGAATGCAAACAAGATAATTTTAATTAAAGGAGATTGGCGATGCTTGTTTATTCAAAAAATAAAAATGGTGAATTAAAATACAGAGGTGAATTTTGGGTTGACCGAAAACTTACACATGATACAATACATCTGTCGGAACAATTAAAACCAAACGACCATTGTATTAAAAAACCCAGTAATTATATTATTAACAAAACTTTTCAAACCAAAGTATTTCAAACAAAAGTATTTCATATTGATAGAATTATTGTGCATGGTGAAATGTTAAATGCAATAGTAACAGAATCAGAATTATATTTTGAAACTTTCTTTGAATGGAGAATGTAGATTAATTAACCTGTTGCAAAAAATGCAACAACTTATGGAGGAGATTGTGAAAGTTAAAATTGAAGACCTTGAAGATTGCATAGAGACTCAATATCTTTTATTTGATGGAAAATCGTTAAAAGTAAGGACTTACGTAAAGACAAACTCAGTATTGTATATCGTTAAAACAATAAAGGCTGAATATCATCTTCATACTTTAGATGATGCCATAGAAATTTTTAACGACCCTGAAAATTAAAAACCCTTAACGCTTGGAGGATGGGATGAAGAAATACGTTGTTACAGGATATTCGAGGTATAGTGTAAAACCTAAGATAAAAGAGGTTGAAGTCGAACGTGAAACAGATAAAACAGTTTGGATTAATGGCAGAAGAAACGCAAAGATAAGCGAATGGCATAATTATTTTGATACTCGTGGCGAAGCTAAAGGCCACCTGATAAAACTACAAACAACCATATGCAGAAACCTTAAAGACCGGCTTAAATCTGCTAAAGAGGTTTTATTGGAGGTAGTAAAGTTATAATAATTTCTTGCAGTTCTTTGATAAATAGGGTACAATGTTTCTGTCTATTCGGATTGATCCCCGAGTAAGTAGACGAAAATTAAACCAGTTGTAGCGCCATACTTCTCCAAAAGGGGCGCTACTTCTGGACACCTTTTGGAGAAAATAAATGTCATCAGGAACACCACACGACCATTGTATTAATACCCTCAAAACAATTAGAGAAATTACACGAAACAATGAAACACCATTAACCGGTAGAGAATATCATGTATTGATAACACTTATCACATACAGAAATTCAATAAGCTTTCAATGTAATCCTGAAATAAGAAAAATTGCACAAGATATGAATTGTGCTAAGTCATCAGTTCAAACAGCCATTGCCGGATTAAAGAAAAAAGATTTTATCAGAACAACAGGTCACCATAAAAACGGGTATAAAGCCAATAATCAATATTGGGTAATGCATGATATAGAAAAAGTTTTAAATGCCTATAATAGCGAAGAAACAAGCGGTTATTTAATGAATTACCATGATGCTATGTTTGAGAGAATAGAGGATTACGTTTTAAAGTATGAATATTAGAAATAACCGAACGGTATTTGGTACAAGGCGAACGGTAATTAGTACAAGCACCGAACGTCAATTAGTACCTAATAAGTTTTTATCTTTTAATAAATAAAGTATTAATAAGCATCGAAACAGGTTTCAATGAAATTATTTTTTTTAATATAATAAACACACAAGGAGAGATTATGAATTGGATAGATATTGAATCAGAAGTAAAGCCACAAAAAGGGCGTGTTGTATTATGCTATTGCCCAGGATGGAATGACACAGGATATCAAGTTGCTCAGTGGGATGGAAATAAGTTTTTCTATGATGAACAGCCCAATACCCTGTTTTCTGATTATGTTGAGTCATGGAATATTTTTATGGAAGCAGATTAACCCACAACTATAAACTATAAGGAGATGGTATGGCTAAAAGAGTACACGACTTCATGTTTAATAATATGATGGAAATGACTGACTCTCAGATAGATTGGATTTGGCATAGAGATTTAGAATCTATTGCTATCCGTGACGAAGTTTGGAGGCAGAGCATTTTAATGACAAACAGAAATATTAAAGAAAAATTATAGGCGGATATCATGATAGAAAAACCTTATTTTGTAATTTTGAATGGCCAAAAAGGAACCTTTCACGCATTAATAGATGAAAACGGTGGACTTGCTTTTTTTGAAAGTGAAATACAGGCCATAAATTCAGCACAAAACAATGTTTTAGGCTCACACTTTGGATTTGAAGTTTTTGAACTTGGATCAGGGCTATAGTTAACCCCAAACACACCATATAGCAAGGAGGGATAAAATGGTCTGGATAAATAGACAATGTTTTAATGAATCGGTACCCAAAGGATCATTCGGCGGTTCAAGATGCATTTGTGAAAAATGCGAAGCTAAAAGAAAACTTGAATATGAATGTAAAGAATCTAAAAAACTTAGGAATAAATACCGTCATGAAATAAAAAAATCCTTTGGCATATTTTTCGGATTGATGACATTAAATACCGGTGCGTGGGATATTTTAGCAGAATACTTCACACATGAATAAAGGAGAGA
>JADGEA010000140.1 GCA_016744615.1 Flavobacteriaceae bacterium | reverse complement strand
AGTGCACACGACTGGACTCGAACCAGCACGTTCATAATCGAACACCAGCCCCTCAAGCTGGCGTGTCTACCAATTTCACCACGTGTGCTAATTTTATTTCAAGAAACTAATCTAAAAAAAAACCCGCTCCCATTTTGTTATCGGGATCGGGTTTTTTATATTTGGTGACCTGGCTGGGGCTCGAACCCAGGACCCTCTCCTTAAAAGGGAGATGCTCTACCAACTGAGCTACCAGGTCAATTAATTCGGATGCAAATATACTATCAATTATTAATTAAACAAGACTTTTTATTAAAAAAAATTAAAGATATTTGTAAAATAAAATAATCTGTTAATAATCAATTTTTTATGAAGGTAATTTTACTCGGATATATGGGAAGCGGAAAATCAACAGTTTCTAAATTAATTGCAAATAAACTTCATATAGAAGCTTTAGATCTTGATGATTATATTATTGAAAAAGAGGGTTATAGCATCAATGATATTTTTAAGAACAAGGGCGAAATACATTTTAGATTAAAAGAAAATGAATATTTAAAAGAGCTTTTAAACAGTGATAAAAGTTTTGTTTTGGCTCTTGGTGGTGGTACACCCTGTTATGCCAATAATATGGATTTGATTGTAAAAAATACTAAATCTGTTTATTTAAAGGGAAATATCAATACTTTGTTAGAGAGATTGTATAAAGAAAAAGAAAGCCGCCCTTTGATTTCCGATTTGAATGATGATAAATTAATTGAATTTATTGCCAAACATTTGTTTGAAAGAGCTCCTTTTTACGAGCGAGCTGATTGTGTTATTTCAATTGATAATAAATCTATATCACAAATTGTAGATGAAATAGAGAATTGTGATTAAACGTATTCAATTTGAATGAAGAATCAAATTTATATAAGCACATTGAGTTGAAGCTTATTAGTATCGCAAAATTTAGCAGAGAAGTGTTTGTTTATCCCTAAATATCTTAGGTAGCTTCAATTTATTGTTTGAGATATGCGTAATAGTTATTAATTCAAATATGCAATTGCGGAATTGTTATCAAATTCTACTGAAATATGTTCCTGTAAAGAAGTGGAAAGTGAAATCCCTTTAAAATCGGCCTTGATAGGGTATTTTTTATGATTTCTATTGACTAACACCATTGTTTTAAATTGCTTTAATGGCACGTCTAAAAAATGCCTTGCTGCATAGATAAGGGTGGTTCCTGAATTCAATACATCATCTACCAAAACAAGTGACTTATTTTTATAGGTATCTGAACTGAGAGAAGTCTCTATTTTATCAAGTGGGCTTTTTTTATTGATCTTTACTTCGCAAAGTTGCACATTAATATCAGAGATGGATTCTAATGCTATTTTTAATTTTTTTGCAAGAATAAAACCTTTGTTCTTAATACCTGCCAAAATAATTTCTTTTTCATCAATATTATTTTCGTATACCTGATAGGCAATTCTTCTTATTTTATGGTTTATTTGTTGATTGGTTAAAATGATTGTCCTGCTCATAAAAAATTCTTTTATTTCTTTTCAAAAATAATAAAAAGTTCTCTTCCTAAACGTGGTTTTATGGAATTATAACAAGATTTTAAAACCCTGATGTGAAATTGTTTTGAAAAGGTATTTATATACTCTTCTATTGCTCCTCCAAAAGGAGGTCCTTCTTCTGTTAACGGAAAATCAAATAATAAACCTGTCAGTTTTCCTTTAATCTTTAATAATTCATAAGCCTTAGTGGCATATTTAGATCTTAATTGTGGTGAAATGGCACAATAAAATGTTTGCTCAAGTATAAGATCATACTTTTGTTGGTGTTTAAAAAAATCACCCTGTATCAAATTCTCTATAGGGAAAGCAGGAATTCGATTTTTTAAATTTTCAAGTGGTTGTTTGGCTATATCTAAAACCGTAATATTTTTAAATCCATTTTGGAATAAATACTCAGCTTCATAAGCGTTACCTGCCCCTGGTATTAAAATAGAAATATTTTTATTTACTAATTGATCAATATATTTAGTAATAGGAGGGGAAGCATAACCCATGTCCCAGCCAATTTGATTGGTTTGATAATTGTTTTCCCAGTAATTTTTATTGTATTCAGACATCTTCATCTTTATACTCATCAATATCTCGTCTGTCTTTTTTCGTTGGTCTACCTATTCCTTTTTTGCGGTAATAATCTTTGGAGTATTTTAGTAATTCCTGGTTGTCAAAAGCTTCTTGCGGAGTAATATCTTTTCTGTAAAGATCAACCAATTTAGCTCCAACCCTGCTTTTTGGGATTCCCAAAACTAGGATCTCATAATTGATCTGATTTTTCCGAATGGTCAATTTTTCACCAGAAAACACATCTTTGGATGGTTTTACATTACTGCCATTCAATTTTATATGCCCTTTTTTACAGGCTTCTGTAGCTATGCTACGAGTTTTAAAATATCGGGTACACCATAAATATTTATCAATTCGCATAAATTATTCCAATTCAAACCTTTTGTTATAAAACATTTTTCTTACTTCTTCTTTTTCCACAAACATATTGTCTTTTAATATTGTATGTAATCTGGAGTTTGAAATTGTTTCATATTCCATGCCTTTTGTTTGTGAAAATTTTGGTGCTATACCAAGAATATCATTCATTGTTGTACGTAATAAAGGCTCATCATCTTCACCTAATTCACCTAAATTAGCAAGGTCTTCTTCAAGCAAAATATCTGGATCAAAGCCATCTTTATCATTTTCGCCCAATTTATTTACTTCTTCTAAAACAATTGGTTGCATAGCATATTTATGTCTAGGATTTGCTCCGTCTCTTCCAAAATCACTGGAATCATATAGGGTTATAGATGCGGTATATTTACCTGATGATTTTGTTCCAACTTTAATAACGTTGAGATAAGGATTCAATCCATTGATAATCAGTTCACTTGCAGATGCAGATCCTCCTGTAATAATAATGTGCACTTTATTTAAATTTAAACTATTAATTGGTTCTTGTAAAATTATATTATCATTTCTATCTTTATTAACAATTTCATCTACAAAATTATTAAATAACCAGTCTGGATGCGAATTTCCTATTTCCTTTTGTAATTTTGAATTCCACTGCTCTTGGGTAAATAATTCTCCTTTAAATTGACCAGTGATCATACTGGCAAGATAAATTGCTGTTTGCACAGAACCCCCTCCGTTATATCGAAAATCTAAAATTAAATCAGTAATGCCTTCAGTTTTTAATTGAAGTATTGCACTATTTAATTGTTTATCAAAATTAGAGGTAAAACTGTTATACATGATATAGCCAATCTTATGACCATCTTCTTCAAAAGTTTTGGTGATAAAAACAGGATTTTCGGTATACTCAAATTTGGTAAGCGTAACGCTAACTCCAGTTGGACTAACCGTATTATTAATGATCTCAGATAAATCTAAGGTGTAAGTGTCTACATCTGAATTAAAAAGTAAATTACGATAATTACTAATGGTTAAAGTCTGTCCGTTCACTGTGGTAAAAATATCTCCTCTTTTAATATTTTTATCTGATGCATCAGAATCTGGTAAAATAAGTCGTACATATCCAAAGATATCATTACTACCTGAAAAACGAACCAATCCAAAATCTACACCATTACTTTTTGAAACTCCTGCAAAAGAATTTTCCAGTTCAATATAGTCATCTACAATCCAGCTCCATTTATCAACTGTTTCACGATTATAGATTAAACTTTCAAAGAAATCATCTGGATTTGGATTCGATTTTAAAAAGTTAACATAAGCTGTCTGATCTTTGATTTTACTGTCATCTAATTTGGGAACACTTTCCTGCCATAAATAGAACAAATTCAAACCTTGCCAAATAAAATCTTGAATTTCAATCTCTTCTGTTACTTCAGGTATTTCAATTTGCTCTTCACCATCATCACTACAGGCAGCAGGTATCAATAATCCAATAAACAATACCGTTAAAACTAAAAACTTCTTCATAATTATTTTTTTTAAATTAATTATCGCAATTTATGAAAATTAATTACATTTTTAAGTTCAATATGTAACAAAAGAATAAGTTGTTCGTCGGAATAATGTATGGATAATTGAAATGAATTAGAGAGATCATAATTAATGAACCAGAAAGACTTTTTAAATATAGTAATGCCTTTTAAGGATAAGGTGTATCGATTGGCTAAGAGATTGTTGGTTTCTGGTGATGAAGCAGAGGACGCTACACAAGAACTCTATTTTAAATTGTGGAAGAACAGAGAGAAGATAGACACCTATGATAATGTGGAGGCTTATGCCATGCGAATGACCAAGAATTATTGTTTGGATCAACTCAAATCAAAAAGAGCCAGTAATTTAAAACTGATTCATAGCAATTACAAAGATGAAAATATTTCATTACAAAAAGAGGTTGAAATAAATGACGAAGTAAACATTGTAAAGGAGTTGATGGAAGATCTTTCAGAAAAACAAAGAATGATCGTACAGCTAAGAGATATTGAAAATTATGATTTTGAAGAAATTGGAAAAATATTGAATATGGAACCAACGGCTATTAGGGTGGCATTATCACGAGCAAGAAAAGCCTTAAGGGAAAAATTAATAAAAAAGCAGCGTTATGGAATTGGTTAAAATTGAAAAATTAATTAAAAAATATATAGAGGCTGAAACTACTCTGGAGGAAGAAAAATTATTAAAGGAATACTTTTTAAATAATAATATTCCTACTCATTTAGAGTCTTATAAAAATATGTTTACCTACTTTAAAAACAGTTCTTTAGAGTATTCTGATAAAAGTATTACTTTACCTAATGAAAAGAATAGTAGAAGTTATATGAAGTGGTTATCAGTTGCAGCAATGCTCATCTTTTTTATAGGAATATTTTCTGTATATCAAAAAGATCTAAAAGAAAAAGAAGATGCTAGAATAGCTTATGCCGAAACACAAAAAGCACTAAATATGATAGCACAAACATTAAATAAAGGAAACAATGCAATTGCGCAGTTGCAGGTTTTTGAGAATACCCAGAATAGAATTTTTAAAACAAATAAGTAAATATTAATAAATAGAAATTATGAAAATAAAAAAGTTAATAATAGCAGTTGCCTTGATAACAACTCCTTTTTTTATGAATGCTCAGTCTCAATTTGATAAATTTGAAGATATAGATGGAGTAACCTCTGTAATCGTAAACCAGAAAGCGTTTGCAATGATGAGCAAGATTGGAGCAGAATCGGATGATGAATATTTAAACCTGATTAAAAACATTACTACTTTAAAGGTGTTCGCAACAGAAGATACTTCTGTTTCCAAACAAATGGAAGTTGAAGTAAAAAACTACCTTGCTAAAGCCAATTTAGAGGAGCTAATGAGAGTAAAAGATGGTAATAGTAATGTAAAGATCTATGTAAAAGAAGGGAAAAATGAAGATTTTGTAAAAGAATTGTTCATGTTTGTTAAAGACGGAGGTGATAAATTAGGTCATGACCAAACGGTGATCATTTATTTAACAGGTGATATTGATCTAAAACAAATCTCAAAACTCACCGAAAAAATGAATCTTCCTGGTGGTAAACATTTGGAAAAAGCAAGTAAATCTTAAATCAAAAATAATGAAAAGAATTAGCATATATATAACATCTGTATTAATTGTTTTGTACGTACTTATTTCCTGTAAAGATGAACCTAGTCTGCAAAAGTATTATGTGGAGCATCAGGATAGTGATAATTTTATCAGTCTAGATCTACCGGCAAGTATGTTGAATTTAGGTGATGAAGTTTCGGATGAAACGAAAGAAACGATGCAAAGTATAAAAAAAATGAATGTGTTGGCTTTTAAATTAAATGATAACAATAAAGAAGTATTTTTATCAGAATTAAAAAAAGTTAAATCAATTATAAAAAATGATTCCTATAGTGAATTGATAAGGGTAAAACACAAAAAAGCAAATATCATCGTCAAGTTTTTAGGAAAAGAAGATGCTGTAAAAGAATTTATTGTTTTCGCATCAGATAACAGCAAAGGCTTTGCACTGGCAAGAGTGTTGGGAAATCATATGCAACCTGAAAAGATCATAGAGATGGTAAAGGATCTGGAAAACATGAATGCAGATGGTAAAGCATTCTCACAAATTAAAGGACTTTTGGGTGAATTTGAAGGGAAATAATATATCAAAATAATAAAAAACAGGACTGTTTTAGTTAATTCTAAAACAGTTTTTTTTTAACCAATTTTTAACGTTAAAGATGATTTTTAAAAACATATATTTGCTTTTAGAAACTAAATATTAGAAACTTATGAAAATAAAAATATTATTTGTACTTCTTTTTATGGGGGTGTTTATTGGAACCGCACAAGATAAAAAGGAAATCAATTCAATTTACAGAGCCGAAACAGAAAAAATAAATAATTTGGTGCATACAAAACTAAAAGTGAGTTTTGATTATGCTAAACGTCAGTTAAATGGGGAGGCGTGGATTACCCTGGAACCTCATTTTTATAATGTTACCGAATTAGAATTAGACGCTAAAGCAATGCTGATTCATAAAGTTTCCAAAGAGGGAAAAGATTTGAAATATGAGTACGATGGTAATAAATTGAAGGTTAATCTGGCAAATATTTATGCAAAAGGGGATGAATACACTATTTATGTTAAATATACTGCAAGACCGGAAGAAGTAAAACAAGAAGGAAGCGCTGCAATTAATGATGCTAAAGGACTTTATTTTATTGATCCGGATGGAGCAGATCCAAATAAACCAACACAGGTGTGGACTCAGGGAGAGACAGAATCAAGTAGTTGCTGGTTTCCTACCATTGATTCTCCAAATCAAAAAACAACACAGGAAATTTATATGACCGTACAGGATAAATATGTTACGCTTTCAAATGGTTTGCTAATCAAGCAGACTAAAAATAATGATGGAACAAGAACAGACTACTGGAAAATGGAGTTAAAACACGCTCCTTATTTATTTTTTATGGGAGTAGGTGAATTTAGTATTATAAAAGATAAATGGAAAAATATAGCGGTTGATTACTATGTTGAAAAAGAATATGAGCCCTATGCTAAAGATATTTTTGGTTTGACCCCTGAGATGATCCAGTTTTATTCTGATTATACCGGTGTGGAATATGTATGGCCAAAATATGCTCAAATGATTGGTAGAGATTATGTAAGTGGAGCTATGGAAAACACAACGGCTGTTTTGCATATGGAAAGAGCTTATCAAACCTCCAGTGATATTGTGGATGAGAATACTTGGGAAAATACCATTGCTCATGAACTTTTTCACCATTGGTTTGGCGATCTGGTTACTACGGAAAGCTGGGGTAATCTTACTGTAAATGAATCTTTTGCAAATTATAGCGAATATTTATGGCAAGAGTATAAATATGGTGCTGATTATGCAGATGCACACAGGTATAGTGAAATAAAAGGTTATATGAGTCCTGAAAATGAAATAAAAGATCTGGTACGTTTTCATTATAATTCACGTGAAGATATGTTTGACGGGGTTTCTTATCAAAAAGGAGGGGCAGTATTGCATATGTTGAGAAATTTTTTAGGTGATAAAGCATTTAGAGAAGGTTTGAAACTATATTTAAATGATAATAAATTTGGTACAGGTGAGGCGCATCAGCTGCGTTTAGCACTGGAAGAGGTCTCTGGAAAGGACTTGAATTGGTTCTTTAATCAGTGGTATTACAGTAATGGTCATCCAAAACTAGATATCAAATACACCATAAGTGAATCAGCAAAAATTGTAACGGTTGAAGTGAAACAAAAACAAGATAATTTGTTTCAATTTCCGTTGGCAATTGATATTTATGAAGACGCTAAACCAAAAAGATTTAATGTTTGGATAGATGAGAAGAATAAATCATTTTCTTTTAAATACACCAAAAAACCTCATTTGATCAATGGAGATGCAGAAAGAGTATTATTAGCTGAAATAAAGGATAATAAAACTATTGAAGAACTGGTCTATCAATATAATTATGCTCCAAAATATGAAGACAGAAGAGAGGCAATTGAGGCAATGGCGGAAAACCAAAAAGATGAAGCTGTCTTTAAAACTCTTATTAAAGCATTAGATGATAAGTATTACGGTTTAAGAATATTGGCAATTGAAAAAATAGATATTTCAAAAACAAATGCCAAGTCAGCGATTAAATTATTGGAAAAGATGGCGGTTAACGATAAAAAGACCTTGGTAAGAGCTGCTGCGATTAACCGACTTGAAATCTTAGAAGACAAAAAATATATTCCTTTATTTAACAAAGGTTTACAGAGTAATTCAAATGCGGTAAAAAAGAGTTCTTTATTGGCTTTATCAAAATTAGATAAGGAAGCAGCTCTTCAATTTGCTTTATCGATTGATAATGATTTGGACAAGAAAAGCTTAAAAGATGCTTTGATCCCAATCTATATCATAAACAAAGCAGAATCTCAAATGTCATATGTAGCAGATAATATTGTGGAAGGGATGTTTTTTGCAGATACCAGAGCTAAAAGCAATACATATAAAGAGGGTTTTCAATGGATTTCGGCTAGTGATAGCAAAGAAGTTATCGCAAATTTGGTCAACAATTTTGTAGATGCAGGTTTAAAATATAAGCAATATGGCGTAGATAAAATATCGATTCAGGTATTGGAACAGGTGCTGGAGCTTAAAAAAGAAGCAAATTTTTCTAATAAAGGAGAATTGATCAAAATTGTACAAGATGGTTTGGATAAGCTAAAAGAATGATGATCTAAAAAGTTGAGATAAAAAAATCCCCAAAGAGAAATTCTTTGGGGATTTTTTTTGCCCTGCTATTTTTTTTGGTTGATGAACTCCTTGAAAGTTCCATCAGTATAAAACATTACGATCCTTTCAATGGTTTTTTCAGTCTGATGTGGCGCTAAGATTTTTGTAGGTTCATTTATGTTTTTTTTAGAAACTTGAATTTTAGTTTTGATAGGGGTGGTGCTCTTTATTGGAAAATTTCCTTTTCCATTGAGCAACCAATACAATTCAATTTCATCAAATTCTTTGATTACCTTTAAGACAAAATCCAGACTTGGTTTATTTCTGCCCGATAATAAATGTGAAATACTGGAACGTTGTACCTGGATTTTATCAGCAAAAGAAGAAGGGGATAACTGGTAGTGATCCATCACTTTTTTCAACCTGT
This sequence comes from Flavobacteriaceae bacterium, assembly GCA_016744615.1. Taxonomy (GTDB): domain Bacteria; phylum Bacteroidota; class Bacteroidia; order Flavobacteriales; family Flavobacteriaceae; genus Lutimonas. The sequence continues at coordinate 2,245 of JADGEA010000140.1, read as the reverse complement.
TCGCAAATTCAGTACTGTTTATCATTGTAAATTACAATTAGTTTACAAAAGTAATAATTTAAGTTTATTTTGCTATGTAAAATATATTAAATAATTCAAATACATATATTTTGCTTTAATTAAAACATTAGATAAATAATGATTAATACCTGGTAATAATGCATATATGATATATTTTAAATAGTATGTGTCCAAGAGTGTAAATCTTTTGTAATTGATTTTGTAAAAAGGAGTAGGTCATTTACAAATGTAACAGATAAGAGGTAAAAAACGATTTACATTTGTAAATAAAGTATTGTTTACATTTGTAAAATGAAAAAACAGAATATGTTTGAAATTGAAAATTGGCATAGAGATCATCACGAGAAAAAATTAAAAGGACGCAGAATTACATTAGAAAATATTTCACCATTGCTAAAAAATATTGAGCAAGTTTTTCGAGTGGAAAAAATTGGTATATCCGAATTGGGAAGAGATATATTTAGTGTCTCTTTTGGAGAAGGAGAAATAAATATTTTGATATGGACACAAATGCATGGGAATGAAAGTACCGGTACAAAAGCTGTGTTTGATTTTTTTAAACTGATGGAAGAATCCATTGGAAAATCAAAAATTATAGATAAGATCTTAAAAAAATGTAAAATTACAGTAATTCCTTTGTTAAATCCAGATGGAGCAGAAGCATATACTAGGGTAAATGCAAATCAAATTGATTTGAACAGAGATGTGATCGATCAATCTGCTACTGAAAGCAAAATATTGATGCAAATGATTGATAAGGTGAATCCAGAGTATTGTTTTAATATGCATGACCAAAGAACTATTTTTAGTGTTGGAGAAAAGAATAAACCAGCAACACTTTCGTTTTTAGCTCCTTCTGTAGATGAGGAAAGAACAATTACAATAAGACGTAAGGAAACAATGAAAATTATTGTTGCGATGAATAATATGTTACAAAAATTCATTCCCGGTCAGATAGGAAGATATTCTGATGAGTTTTATCCAACTGCAACTGGTGATAATTTTCAAAAAATGGGTCATAACACCATATTAATTGAATCTGGTCATTTTAAAAATGATTATCAGCGAGAAAACACAAGGAGATATACATTTTTAGCATTGTTACAAGGTATAACATCTATTATACAAGCTGAAAAAGAAATTGATTTTCATTCCTATTTTAATATTCCAAATAATGAGAAAAAATATTTGGATATCATTATTAAAAATGTCAATTATAAAGATAAAAAAATAGATATTGGAGTGTTGTATATCGAAAAAATAATAAAAGGAAAAGTGAATCTTATACCCTCCGTAGAGATTATTGGAGATTTAGCTTTTTATAATGCAAATGAGGTGATTTTAGATAGTAAAAAAGTCCTAAAAAATGAAAATGATTTAAAAAAGTGGCTAAAAAATGAATATATTAAAGCAATATAGAGGTAAAATCACTAATAATTTAAGAAAACCTTAAATTATTTACAAATATTTACGATATTTGCAAATAGAAATAAATAAACTACTATGTCAAAATACAAATTAGATGATCTAGATCATCAAATATTGGAAGCATTGATTGAAAATGCCAGGACTCCATTTACAGATATAGCAAAGAGCTTGCTAGTATCGGCTGGAACTATTCATGTAAGGGTGAAAAAGATGGAAGATGAAGGGGTAATCAAAGGCTCCACATTAAGTGTTGATTATAATAAAATGGGTTATACATTTATAGCTTATATAGGATTGTTTCTTGAAAATTCTTCTCTTACTCAAAATGTAATTGAGTCGGTTAGAAAAATTCCTGAGGTTACAGTTGCTCATTTAACAACGGGTAAATTTTCTATTTTTTGTAAAATAAGAGCTAAAGATACCATGCATGCTAAAGATATTATTTTTAGTCTGGATAGAATAGAGGGAATCAAACGTACGGAAACTTCCATCTCTCTTGAGGAAGTGATCAATGATAAAAAACGTTTGATGCATAAAATATTTCAAGAAATATCTTTTTAACCATTATCAACAACTAGCAATAAAGATCCCTATTTTTTTAATAGGGATTTTTTTTGGATCTATATCCATTGTCGAAATTATATTTCATAAAATCTATTTAAATACTTATAATCAGGTATTTAATTTTTTTTAAGTTCTTGTTTATCTATAGAATAATTGAGAGAACCCTATTTTAAAATTAAATATAATTTAATTAGTAAAATAATACTTAATAATTATTGTTTATGTAGTTAAA